>CAYQOF010000038.1:0-17055 GCA_964419035.1 uncultured Anaerolinea sp.
AATTCTATACTGCCCACGGGCATAAATCGCGCTTTTTTACTCTATAAAAACCGCAGTTTGTGACCGTGTTCAGTATACAAGCGGAAGTCTTCTTTTGCTGTCATTCATGAAAAATGCCATCGAATGACAGTCCAAGCGCCTCATTTGCAAGCTGTCAATGTTCCATACTGTAGAGTTTTACGCGCCTATCGCTGCATCCTGAAACTGGCGCGCACGATCGCGGACCTGACTAGCAGCGAAGACATCCAATCCGCACACCTGGCGGAGGCGCTGCAATATCGTCCCAAGTTGATGATGGGGTAGGCCGATGGGTTGTTCGTGGCACAAACTCATTGGAACAAACGGTTGATTTTGGCGCGTCTTTGAGTAAAATTATCTTAATCCTGTCGGTACAGGATCGAAGTTTCACGAAACTCTCGCTCCTCACCAACCCGTCTCTTCGCCGGGATCAATAAAGAGGCCCTCTATGCAAATCGTCGCGATCGTTTTGGATGTCTTGTTGGTTATCGCTGCTGTTGCCGCTTATCTTTCCCGGCCGCGCATCGGCGGTGAACTCGCAAAAGGATTGAGCACGTTAACGACCGGGGTCGTGGTGCTTGGACTTGCGCACTTGATTGAGACATTGCTTTTTGCGGTGTTGAACGTAACCACTCCTCTCAACGAAGTCATCCATCGAATATTAGTGGGAACCGGTTTCATATTTGTGATTTTGGGTTTTACTCGGATGCGCAAAGCGTTCGATGGTTAAGGTGAATCCCTGAGATGAACCTGCCCGGTTCAGAAGATTCTTCCCCTGAGAGCGTTTCCTATCGGGAGATCATCGCTTCCATTGTGAGACGTTTTGCCCGTCTGGCGGGCGTCCCGGCGGCGTTGAATGTGGCGCGCAAGGTCCCCCGGTTATCCGTTGACGACGACGGCAACGTTTTGGACTATAACGTGAACGACCCGATGGGAACGATCACTCTATTGATTGATCAGTACGAGACGCTTTACGGCGAAATCGCGCGTACGCTTGCGCGGCAAGCTGCCCAGCCTCTGGCCGCGGTTGCGGAAAATAAACTCCTCCAGGAAATTGGATTATCTGAGAACGCCCCCGTCCCTGTGCAGGTCCTGATTGTTGACGATCACGTTCTGTTCCGCGACGGATTGGTCAGCCTGCTGGGCGCGCAGACCGACATAAAGATTGTCGGACAGGCCGATTCCATTCAAGACGCGGTCGCGCTCGCTCGGAAGTCGCCGCCTCACTTGGCGATCATAAACATGGCTTTGCCCGACGGAACAGGGGTTGACGCCACGCGCGCCATCCTGGCGGAGGACACCAATATCAAGATCGTGGTTCTGACCGTGCAGGACGATGAAAAACAACTATTCGAGGCTGTCCGCGCCGGTGCCATCGGATATCTATCCAAGCGGGCGAACGCGCTTGAACTTCTCGAAACCCTGCGGGGAGTCATGCGGGGGGAGGCAGGCGTTTCGAGAACCACAGCCCGCCGCATCCTGGAGGAGTTCGTTCGCCTGTCCCCTCCTCATTCTGAGGAGGCGGCAACATTGACATCTCGTGAGGTCGAGGTTCTCCGTGAATTGGCGAATGGCGCCAGCAATCAGGAGATCGCGAAGCGGCTGGTGATAAGCGAAAACACCGTGAAAAATCACGTCCGCAATGTGCTGGCGAAGCTCCACAGCAGGCGTGAAGCTGCAGACTACGCCCGGCGTCATGGTCTGACATCCCCACGCCCTCCCACTTCATAAAAGTCCTTGAGCAATTGAGCTGTTTCGTAACCGCCTCCGCCTCCACGGGTGGTTGCGGAATTTGACCGCGCCTCGAATAAAGAGATTGGTGGACTGACTAGTAAAATCTGATAAAGTGGGTCGTTTATGACTAGTTAGTACCCATGAGGAAATAGCCCGATTTTGACTATCGCAGGTGATGGACATTTTCGACCGAAAAACTAGAATATTTTAAATGACGGTTACTGAATCTGGTGTCCGTGTACTCGTCATTGAGTCCGGTTCGGTGCTGGATCAGGCGATAAAGAACGCAGTGATGAGCGTGCCCGAATTGCGGCAAGTGATGGTTTTGGTTCGCGGTGATGATCCAGCCGCCTTTATCAAAGAAATATTAAAAGAGGCACCTGATGTGATCGTACTTAGCGAAGTCGAGCCGGTTGACCAGATTCTTACTCTTGAAATACTTCACAACGTATTGGCGGATTCAGTGCGGCTGATCGTTGTCCGGCTGGAGGATAACATTCTGGAGGTTTATGACAAACAACGCATAAAGACAACCCGCGAGGAAGACTTGATCACCATTATCAGGCACCACCGCGGCACGAACGCCATTCAGTGGTAGCAACCCTGGCAAGACCTCTGAACGATCCATTGAACATCCGTTGGAAATATTGTTTGTGATTCAGTATCAGAACCCGTCACGGTAAGGTACAGGAGGATAGGATGAATATTCAGATGCTCGTAAAGCGCTGGAGGAGGTGGATCAACATCCTCTCCATTATTGCGATTTTGATGCTCGCATCAGGTCCATTCCGTCTCAACAAGCAGGTTCAAGAGGTTCAGGCGGCAGCTTCCACGATTAACATCATAGTCAAGGATGCCCAATCAGGTGCAGCCATTACAAACTACAAGTGGATGATCAACCTGGATAACAGCCACGATAACGCCTCGGTAATGCCGGCAGCCAGTTACAGCCCGGTGATTGCCACTGGTGATCAGGGCAATGCCACCGGGATTTCAATCCCTGACGCCGGCGCGTCGAATCGGGGCTTCCTGGTCATGGTTCTGGCGAACGATGGCGTTGGGGATCTGAATGATCCTGACTACAAGATCTGTGGCGCCCACTTTACGAATAGCGACAGCCAGGTTGTGGTGGAATGCCAGCCCAACCCCTTGCCCACGTCCACGCTCAAGGTGCGCGTCTTCCACGATAACCACATGGTCAATGGCGAGGACGATATCCCACAGGAAGAGGGCCTCGCTGGCTTCCACGTGACTCTGGCTGACCGCGTGGGCGAGGTAACCACCGACGTGTTCGGAGACCCGATCTGCGGGACCGGGTTTTGCGTTACCGACAGCACCGGTTATGTGACCATCCCTAACCTGGGACCTGACAAATACGCGGTGGAGGTCATCCCGCCGGATGGTTCTAGTTGGGTGCAAACGACCACAATCGAAGGCAAGCACGAAAATGACGCCTGGGTGGAGGAGGGGCATAGCGGGTGGAGCACCGAGGAGGGATTCCTCCAGGCGGTCGTCTGGTTTGGCTTTGTGCGTCCGTGCGAATTTGGCAACACAGGCGATGACTGCACAAGCGCCACCGCTAACGCTTCAGGCGCGGACGGCGTGATTACGGGTCGAGTGCGTTCCATAACGCTGGATGACGAGTCTGGCATCATCCAGTTGGGCAACCCGGTCGAGTCGCCGTACCTCGCCTTGAACAACATCGGCGGCAATGATGAACAGGTTTATATGGGCCGCGGCAACCCCGATGGCACGTTCACCATCCCCAACGTCCCCAAAGGGCTCTACCAACTCGTGATCTGGGACTACCCATTGGATCACATTATCCAGTTCCTGACGGTCGAGGTCACGAAAGACAACTGCGTGGGCAACCCGGCCCCCTGCACAGTGGATATGGGCGATATTGGCGTCCCGCCCTGGTTCGGCAAGATCCGGGGTACGGTCTACATTGACGCGGACGAGGACGGCATCCGCGATCCAGGCGAAACCAGCCTGCCCAATCAAGACCTGGATACGCGCTTCAAGGACGGAACGATACAGTATACCGCCTTCGCCGATGGCAACGGGGACTACGTATTCCCCGAGGTCTTCGAACTGGAGCATTTCGCCATTGCCGAGGTTGGCTATGGCCGCTTCAAACAGACCGGTGCCGCCGGTTACGAGACGGATGAGTTCGGCAACCCACTCAATTATCCGAATAGCCCCGTCAATAATGACTTGGGTCTTGCCTCCCTGCTACAAGCCGAAATTACCTGGGCTGGTACAACAAACTACATCGACTGGGGCAAGAACCCCTTCGCTCCTGGCGAGAATGGGGGCATCGTTGGCATCGTTTTCTACGCCATGACCCGCAATGAACTCGATGCACGGCTGGCGGCTGCCGAGGATTACGAACCCGGCGTCCCCAACGTTCCGCTGAATCTATATGCACCAGTGCTTTGTGGAATCCATGAGGGCGCACCTTGCGATCCTTCAGGTCAGGTAGAGGTGGATCCCGTCACTGGTGAGGTAGTGAAGGATCACCTGGCAGCCATCTACAAGGATGGTTTGGGCACGGACAGTTGGTATGACGATACCCTTCCCACGGACTGCATACCGAGAGGCAGTATAGGCCGTGACCCCGGTGAGGTCCAGCCGCCAAACCTCTTCAGCGACTGCATCGAACTGCCTGCGCTTCTCAATCAGATCAAACCCGGCGTATTCGATGGCGGATATGCCTTCGATGTCGATTGCACGAACCCAGGCCTGAATTTCAACGTGGACGCAAATGTGAGTGGTCAACTCGATGGGGATGAGGACGACGACGGCGATGGAACGTTAAACCGATTCGACCCCGACCTGTTGGCGTCCGAGTGCATTCCCATTCCTGCGGGTAAATGGGTGGTCGAAGTTGTGCCTCTGGAAGGTTATCAGGTCGTCAGAGAGGAAGACATCAACGTCTTCAGCGGCGATATATTCGTGCCAGCCATCCCGCCGCCAGTCTGTGCGGGACCGCTCCACGTTGTGGATGTGTTAGGTGTTGGACCGGATGATCCTGATAGTGGGACGTATAACCCGGACTTTGCCGCGACCCCGTCCGTGTTATCGCCTTACGGCTTCGGCAGTCCTTATGAGGGTCAACAGATGCCCTTGTGCAACGAACGCCTAATCGATCTAAAGACGGGCCAGAACGCCAACTCCGACTTCTTCGTCTTCACCGACGTTCCACAGCCCGGGCGCATCGTCGGCGTGCTGCTCGACGACCTGGTGCTTGAACTCGATCCCAGTTCGCCGATGTATGCCGAAAAGCGCGGCATTCCGAACGCGCCCATCGGCATCCGTGATTACACGGGCAAACTAATCACCACCGTCTATTCCGACGAGAACGGCTATTGGGAAGTTCTGCTCCCATCCACTGGCACCTACAATTGCGCGCTTCCCGCCGGTCCGTGTCCGGGTATGTATCAAGTTGTGGGCAATGACCCTGGCACTCCAGCTTCCCCGAACGCAGGCTGGAACCCGAACTACGGCACACTCAAACTGACATTCGACGTATGGCCTGGTCTTACTACTTATGCCGATGTTGCCATCCTGCCCATCACCGGTTTCGTGCAGGGCGTCAATTCACAATTCGAGACGCCGCCTCAGTGCACGATCCCTGAAGCGACTCCGGACATCCAGTCCGTATCACAGCCGTATGGTCCTTCTGGCACAGTCTTCACGATTTATGGTTCCGGCTTCGGAGTCCAGGGCTCCAATAGCAGTGTCAATCTCGATGGCACGGCGCTGACCGTCAACTCATGGAGCAGTGACGGAACGTCCATCAACGTAACAGTTCCGGGTAGTGTGCCTCCTGGTCCTCACCAGTTACTGGTTACGGCGAATAACGGACAGACCAGCCCGGTTGGAATCACATTCCATGTGTTGGGCACCGGCTACAACCCGCCTCAGCGCCACGCTGGTGCAGGTCAAACGTATTCGACGATTCAAGCGGCGCTCAATGCAGCCAACGACGGCGACTTGATTATCGTCCATCCGGGTGTCTACTATGAGACCCTGTTGATGGATGAGCGTGCGAAATTACAGGGTTACGGGAGTGGGGCCGGAGGAACTGCCATTGATGGGCGCTTCTTCAACTTTGGCGGGATCAGCGCGGACGACTTTGCTGCGTTGATTTCAGGGACGGCATATGCGGGACCCGGCACTGTTCCCATGGGTCAGGTAATCACGGTTCTCGCGGAGACAGGTGAGTTTACCTCATCCGGTTTCGACCATGCCCAGATAGACGGTTTCTCCATTCGCGGCGGCACCCGCGTACGCGGGAATGTGACTGCGCCATCACAAGGCGGCGGCATCTATGCACATGCGTACGCGAGAAACCTTGAGATCAGCAATAACCTCGTGCAGAGCAATGCCGGCAACATGGGCGGCGGTCTGATCTTCGGTCAGCCTTACGTGACCAACCCGAACGATGGCAACCGCCGCGACAATCAGAATGACAACGTACGGGTCCATCACAACCGCGTACTGAATAACGGAGGTGTAAGCACCGCCGGTGCACTGGCACTATTCAACGGGACGGAAAATTACGAGATAGATCACAACGTCGTTTGCGGTAACTACTCAGCTGAATATGGCGGTGGTATCTCCAACTTCGGGTTCAGTTCAGGCAGTATTCACGACAACCAGATCCTTTACAACTATGCCTTCGACGAAGGCGGCGGGGTCATGATTGCAGGCGAGCAGCCGGTGGGCAATCCCTTGGGACTCTCCCCCGGGACCGGAAATGTGGATATCGAACGCAACCTGATTCAAGGCAACATGTCCAACGACGACGGAGGCGGCATCCGCCTGCTGGCGCCAGTGGCGGGCAGAATCCGGATGATGAACAATATGATCGTGAACAACCTGGCGACCGATACAGGCGGCGGCATCTCACTCGATGACGCACTATCTGTGCAGATTGTCAACAACACCGTTGCACGGAACATCTCGACTGCAACTGCCGAGGATGCAGATCGCACCACTTGTACGGCCCTCTTTGGCGGCACGATCCCACCTTTTGCCTCCTGCCCGCACGCAGCCGGCTTGACGAGCGAAGGACACAGTCAGGCACTGATTGCTGTTGCAATCCAACCCAGCCAGCAAAACAAGCCGTCGTACTGCACCGGTACGGTCAACTGCACAAGCCGGTTCAGCGATCCTGTGTTGTTTAATAATATTTTCTGGCAGAACGAAGCCTTCTACCTGGACGGCAATCTTGACCTGCTCGGCACGCAAGGCTTGCCTTCGGCTGGTTTTATGGATCTGGAGGTTCTGATCAACGGGAACTTCAGCGGCACATACAACGATTGCACCACCTTTACCGCCGACTGCCCGAGTGGCTCGAACATCTCATCCGACCCATTATTCCTCAGTGCAGTGAATCTCGATTTCCAGGCATTGGCATTCAGCGGAGACCCAAGCTTTGTCACAGTGATCTTCAAGTCAACTCCTGGCGATCCTCAAGGCAACTACCATGTGCCTGCCGGTTCACCGGTAGTGAATGCAGGTACAGCGAGCGTTGGTGCGGTCAGTGCTCCATCCTGCGACTTTGACAGCGATGGGCGGCCCAATGGTCCTGCAAACGATATCGGCGCGGATGAACAGCCGGGCGCGACAGGTTGTGTCACAACACCGCCTCCTCCTGCATCCATCCAGCTCTACTTCTCGACTGCGGCTGATTTTGCCATTCCAGAAGTCACTGGTCCTTTCGACAATGCGGATATATACGCATGGAACGGCACAACCTTCACCCGCGTCTTCGATGGTTCCGCCGCCGGCTTGCCGGTCTCCGGGGGAGGCAACGCGAATATCGATGCCTTGCTGGTTGTGGACAATGACACCTTCTTCATGTCCTTTTCAGCGAACGGAGGCACGACCGTTCCTACGCTTGGCGCGGTTCAGGATGAAGACATAGTCTTGTATGATGCCGGCACCTGGAGCATGTTCTTCGACGGTTCCGATGTAGGGTTGGGAGACACCAACCAGGAGGATGTGGATGCCTTCGACATCCTGCCCGATGGCAGTGTCATCATCTCAACCTTGGGAAACCCGGATGTTCCAGGTATCACTGGAGAAATGGATGAGGATCTATTGCGGTGCGTTGGGAGTTTCGGACCCACAACTACATGCACATGGAGTTTCTATCTTGACAGTGCCGACACAGGTGTGGGGCTTGCAGATGGCACCGAGAATGTGGATGGCGCAGCCGTCAGCTCTGGCAATATTTATGTGAGCACTGCCGGAGTCTTTAGCGTCACAGGCTTGTCCGGCGGCGGCGAGGATGTATTTATCTGTAACTCTCCCACGACTGGAACGGTTTCATCCTGCGTCAGTTTCACCATGTTCTTCGACGGCAGCGCCTACGGAGTTACCGATAATCTCGACGCGATTGATATTCCTTGAGCAAGGTCTGTCTTTCAGCCATCCCTTCCTGTAATGTGCAGGAAGGGATGGCTGGAGGTCTCAATCAGAGGAGACAGGAGAATGGAACACTATGAACAAGAATAATCCATTGCGATCGCGCAAACTCACCCGCCGCGACTTTCTCAAACTTGGCGGCATTGGCGGCCTGTCCCTGCTGGCAGGGCGCGCATTACCGGCATTGGCGCAGCGACTCGATAAAACAGTGCTGGCATCCGCCAATAACGCGCCAGCCGCCATGCCCTCAACCATAACGTCCCCGGTAAACATTCACCTGGCGGCAACCGATGGATATATCTCATTACCGGGCCGCGCCAACCCGCTCTACATGTTCGGCTTTGTGAATGTGCCAGTGGGAGACACGCCTGACGAACTGGTGGATTACAAGGGAGCCGTTCAGTTCTCGGCGCCCATCATCGGTCTGGATCAGGAGGCAGATGTTTACCTCACGCTGACCAATATCGGTTTGGTGGTCCGGCCAGACCTCGACGATTCACACACCGTTCACTGGCACGGCTTCCCCAACGCGACCGCCATCTTCGACGGGGTTCCCGAGGTTTCGATTGCTGTGCCTGTAGGAAGAGACTTCCCATATTACTACAAGCCACATCGCGCCGGTACCTTCATGTACCATTGCCACTTCGAGGATGTGGAGCATGTGCAAATGGGGATGACAGGCATCATCTACGTGCGCCCCAGCCAGAATGGAACTTCGCTGGGAGGCTTCACCAAATTTGCCTACAACGATGGCGACGGCTCAACAGGCTACCACCGTGAGTTTGCCCTGTTTCTGCACGAGGTGTGGACGACGCCTCACGACAATCTCGAATCGATTCAGGAAACGGTCTGGCCTAATTACAAGGCGAATTATTGGACGATCAACGGTCGGTCCTACCCGCACACTCTTTTCCCCAATAATGATCCATCGCTGCCTGCCCAGCCCATTTCCTCATTGGTTCAGGTGAATGCCGGCGAAAGAGTGCTCCTGCGCTTTGCCAATCTGGGCTACGAACAACAAGCCATTCAGTTACCCGGCATTCCGCTCAAGGTGGTTGGCGAGGACGCGACTCTCTTGCGTAACGGATCGGTGGATCTAAGTTACATGACGAATACGATTTATATTGGACCCGGCGAAGCGCGGGATGTTTTGTTTACCGCTCCCCCGTATTCAGGATCAGGTTATGCCACATACCTGCTCAAGAACCGAAACGTCCACAGGTTGACCAATAATGGCGCGGCCGGCTTGGGAGGGCAGGTGACCGAGGTACGGGTTTACCCGGGTACGCTCGGTGCTCAAACACATCCGAATCAAACGTACCCTGAATATGCGCCGATGCCGCCGTACCTCAATCCGTGGATCGCATAAGCGAAGACAGGAGATGCAACCATGACTACTCGAAGTCGAAAAATCATAATTATCCTCCTGCTCATCTGCGGTCTTGCCATCATGACGTGGTCTACTCCTGTGGCACCCGTTGCCTCAGCGGCTGGATCAATCGGCATGGTCTGTACCAACGGCCCCACCTTCGACCTCAAGACCGCGTCGGGCCACATCTACACGCCGGATGGCAACAGTATTTTCATGTGGGGATACGCAACAGCCAGCGGATCGTTCCAGATGCCCGGACCCGTGCTGTGCGTCAACGAGGGACAGACCGTCACCGTCAACCTGACCAACAATCTGCCCGAGCCGGTTTCGATTATTTTTCCGGGGCAAACCAATGTGACATCAAGCGGTGGCTCGGATGGTCTTTTCACAAAAGAAGCTGGAGCCAGCGGCGGGACCGTGAGCTATACCTTTACCGCGAGCGAACCGGGAACGTATCTTTACGAAAGCGGAACAAACCTGGAAAAGCAAATCCAGATGGGACTGTATGGCGTTCTGGTTGTGCGGCCCGCGATGGGAGGCAACTTTGCCTATAACCATGCCTCGACGCAATTCAATCCGGCTCGCGAATATCTGGTTGTGCTGAACGAGATAGACCCGGAGTTGCATCGGGCAGTCGAGTTGAACCAAACGTACGACTTTTCCACCTTCAACGACGACTACTGGACCGTTAACGGGCGCTCCTTCCCGGACACCATCTCGGATAACTCCGTGTCCTGGCTGCCGAGCCAGCCTTATGGCGCGTTGGTGAAGGTGGAGCCGTATGATCCCTCTACAAACCCTTTGCCTGCGCTGATCCGTTACGCCAATGCGGGTATGGTAAACCATCCCTTCCATCCACATGGAAATCACCTGCGTGTAATCGGACGCGATGGCAGATTGTTGCGGGGTCCCGGTGGAGAGGATATCTCCTTCGAAGACTTTACGCGTACCATCGGTTCGGGTCAAACCTATGACCTGCTGTTCCGATGGGATGACGTGGATCCATGGATCACGGGCGGTGCTCCAGTCCCGGTGACGATCCCAGGTTTGCAGAATCTAGTCTTCAAGGATGGCGTCACGTTTTACAGCGGCGATCCCAACCTTGGGCAAACGGGCGAACTGCCGGTCGGCGTAACTTCCTACAACCAGTGCGGTGAGTTCTATTTCCCCTGGCACAGCCATGCCCTGTTCGAATTCACCAACTTCGACGAGGGCTTTGGGGGCTTGGCAACGATATTGCGCGTCGATCCGCCGGGCGGGTGCGCAGCAGTGATTAACTCGATGCACGTTGGTGATCTGGATGGGACAAGCGGCATGATTGGCGGGGGACGATGGCGCGCGACGGTGACCGTGATTGTGCATAACTTCCAGCACAACCCGGTATCCGGCGCGACGGTGACTGGAACCTGGAGCGCTGGCGACACGAACGGGAGAACCCTCACCTGTGTCACCGATACCCTGGGCAGATGCACCGTCACCAGCGGCAGACTCTCCCTCACATCCAATGCTGATGTAACTTTCACTGTAACCAGCGTAACTCATGCCACGCGAACATATTATTCCGGCGCCAATCACGACCCGGATGGCGACAGCACCGGCACAAGCATTACGGTTCCACGACCGTAATCCGCCGCGAAAGGAGTAAACAGCCATGCACTCAAGATTAATGAGAAAGATAACCATCGGCTTTTCGCTTCAACTGATCGCGGCATTGCTGGCAACCAGCATACTGGCATCCGCCGCGCCGCTCGCCGCTTCGGTCACGTTTAACCTTTGTGCCTCGACAGGTACTGTGGCCCTGCCAGGCAGCTCTTCTATTCCCATATGGGGATTTTCGCTGGATACGGGAAGCGGATGCGCGCCAGCCCAGTTGCCAGGTCCTGTGCTGGAAGTTAATGCTGGTGACGCAGTGACGATCAATCTCACAGATGTCAACGTGCCGGGGAGTGTGGCACTCGAATTTCCCGGACTCGCGATATCCGGCTCATACACCTTCACTGCCGGTGATCCGGGCACGTACATCTATGAAAGCAATAATGGCCGTCAGGTGATGATGGGACTTTATGGAGCGCTCATCGTACGACCAGGGACAACCGGCCAGGCATATGACACCTCCGCCAGCGCCTACAATACTGAAGCCACACTTGTGTTGAGCGAGATTGATCCCGCATTCAACGCCAACCCAACAACGTTCAATACCGTCAACTATTCACCCAAATACTGGTTGATCAATGGAAAGGCGTATCCGCAGACCAGTAATGTCCCGGCTAATGCGGGAGATAAGGTGCTCCTGCGTTATGTGAACGCCGGGTCGTTCAATCACACAATGACCATGCTTGGCATGCACCAGCGCGTCATTGCCAAGGATGCCTATCCGGGCTTCCCTTATCAGGTTGTGGCGGAAACGATTCCTGCTGGCTCGACTTTGGACACGATCGTGACCGTCCCAGGAAGCGCCTCAACGGGGACAAAGTTCCCGCTCTATAACCGCCAATTGCACCTGACCAATGGGTCATCCTTCCCCGGCGGTATGCTGACCTTTATTACTGTCCAGGGTGCCGGCCCAAGTCCAACTCCCACATCAACAGCGACAGCAACGCCAACTGCGACAACGACCTCCACGCCTACACCGACATCGACTGCCACATCAACCCCAACACCAACCAACACTCCAGGCGGTATCATTGTGCACGTTGGTGATCTGGATGGTACCAGCTCCGCTGTAACGCCTCCTCCTCCCAATCGGTGGAGAGCAACAATAACTATAGTCGTCCATGACGCCATGGAGAATCCAGTCTCTGGTGCCACGGTTGCAGGTACCTGGAGCGCTGGCGATACGAGCGGACAGACGCTCTCGTGCGTCACAACCGGTAGCGGCACTTGTATTGTGACAAGCGGCAGAATTAATACCAGTATCGCGAGTGTAACATTCACTGTGACCAGCGTAACCGGCGCAGGACTGACGTATCAATCGAGCGGTAACCACGATCCAGATGGTGACAGCAACGGCACGAGTATCACGGTTAGCCGACCATGAATTGAATTTCGCCGCATCATGAATCTCGATTTGGGAGGGGATGTTGCTCCACAAGCGCATCCCCTCCCGGTTAATTTCCATCTCAAGAAATATTGCAAATTTGGTTTCAGCGTGTTTACGCCTGACGAGATGAATACATGGACAACACTACAACATCAAAGTCCTCTCAATCGCCTGCCATCGGGCGCGTGACGGTATGGGCTTTTCTCGCCACACTGGGATTGATCCTGTCAGCCGCCCTGCTCGCATGGAATCGGGCTTCAACGCAATCGTCGTCCGAGCAAAAGCCTGAACAAGCGGTGGTCTCCCAGTCGGCTTTTGAAGAAGCGACCGGCGTACACATCGTCCGCGTGACGCTGACCGCCGGGGGCGGGATGATTGACTTGCGCTATCTGGTTCTCGATCCCGATAAGGCTGTGATCATTCACGAGGGTGAAAGTTCCCCAACGATCATAGATGAGGCTACCGGGCAGATCTTCGACACGCCCTGGATGAACCATTCCCACAGCGGGGAATACCAGGCTGGCGTGACGTATTACACATTGTTGATGAACTCGGGAGGCGTATTGACCAAGGGAAGCAAAGTCACAGTCATCCTCGGCGGTGTGCGTCTGGAACATATCGTGGCCCAGTAAACGATGCGACGGCATTTCGCAACTCCGTTGTTCGCGCTCATGTTGGCAATTGCCTTTGCCCTGTCGTCCAACTCGATCAGGGTATCGGCTCATGCGTTTCTCTTACGCACCGATCCGCCTGATGGAACAGTACTTGCAGACGCGCCGAAGCAAATGCACTTCTGGTTCAGCGAACCGCTCGAAATCGAATTGACGACCATGATATTGCAGGATGGCGATAATCACACTTGGGAATTACAGCCCTACGCCGACGCGAACGATCCGTCCGTCGTCATCGTTGACCTGCCGAGGTTGCAACCCAGCGCGTACCGCGTCGCATGGCGCACTGTCAGCGACGAAGACCTGCACGTCATTTCAGGCTTCGTTGTTTTTGGCGTACAGCAATCGGTCGAGCGCGAAGGTTCGGGGCAAACGCAAAACGCGACCTCGCTCACAGAGACGACCTTTCACTGGATCAGCCTGCTCGCTTTTGCCTCGACGTTCGGCGCGTTGATCGTCGTTCTGTTTCTTTTTCCCTCCCTCCGAAAAAAAATCAACGAAGGACAAATAGCCGTCCTCGATTCCCTGCAACACAAAATGATCCTGTCGGCGTTATGGTTTTGTTTCATCGCGTTCATCGCCGGGCTGTTGAGGATTTGGGATAAGTTCAACGGCGTTGGCGCGACGTCCGTTCAAAGTTTCATCGGCGTTGATTACGTTCGGCGGGAAATTGTGGGCGAGGTTTGTTTGATCGTCGTCGCATTCTTAGTCATTTACTGGCTCAGGGCGGACGCAACGACGCTGCGGAACGTTCTTCTGTTTTTCTGCGCGCTGTTGTGGATCGTTTTTCAGGCGTCGAACAGTCACGCCTCGGCGTTCAATGACGTTTCAATCCCGCGCATTTTCGTTTATGTTTTTCATCTTCTTGGAGCCGCGTTGTGGATGGGAGGGCAGGTCGCTTTGATCTTTCTCGTTGCCCCGCGTCTTCAACGACGAACCCGGCTCGAACAAGTCGCATTGGCGTGCGAGATTTATATTCAATTCGGTTATGTCGCCGCGCTCGGCGTGGCGATTTTGATCGTCACCGGGATTTACAGCGCGGGACAACAGGTCGCTTCGTTGGATGCCCTCCTGCTAACCGATTACGGCAGAGCTTTGATCTTGAAGACAATGATCTTTTTACTCGCCGGATTCATTGGATTCCGTCACGCTTCTCACTTCCACCCGAAAGTTGATTCGGTCATCCGTAAACTGACTCCAACGCTGATAGCGCGTCCGCTTCTCCGCATAACGAATCCCGCGCGGACGTTGCGACTCGAAGCGCTGGGAGGCGTTGCGATCTTTTTGCTGGCGGCATATCTTGGGTCCACGCAACCGGCGCGAGGTCCGCAATTTGACGCGCCTGTCGAAACTCTGCCACCTGCCTCCATCTCCAGTATGGCGGACGATCTGCTCGTCAACTTCTCCATCAAGCCAAATCAACCCGGACAAAATTTTATCAGCGTGGGCGTCTTCAATACGCGGCGACCTGCTCCCGCGCCGATTGAACAGGTCGTCGTGAAATTAATTTCCCCGGACAAACAAGCGGAGATTCAACTCAATACGGCTTTATCTGAAAAGGATGGGAATTATCAAGTCTCAACCGGCGCGATCGATCTTTCCGGCGATTGGACTATCTCGATCATCATTCAGCGAACGGGATTGAACGACTCGGTTCTCGATCTTCCATGGAAGGTCGCGCCCGCCGCGACAATTGCCGCGCGCCCAACTTTGATTTCCTCCCGTCCTCTCGCGCCTCTGCTTACAACAGTGTCGCTTGTATTGTCCATCCTATCTGGCGGCGCATGGCTTACGTTGACTTTGAATCCCGATCTTGTTTCTCGGAGTGATAACAAAGCCGCGCCGCCGCAGGAGATGTATCAATGAAAATAAGTACTTATATCCTTTTAATGGCGTTGACGTTTGTATTATGGTCACCTGTTGGGGCTCAGGAACCGCAACCGGTGATCAGCCCCGCGCTCGAAGCGCGTTTGAACAGTCAGTCGCAAAACGACAAGGTGAGTGTGATCGTGATTTTGTCAGAGCAGGTAAATGTTCGGGGCGTTGGAGGCGGGAATCGGGATGAGAAACTGCGCAATTTGATCGTCGCTTTACAAAACACCTCGAATCGGACTCAAGCCAGCCTGCGCGGGATATTGAATAGTCTGAAAAACAGCGGCGACGTTGACGCGTTCACGCCGTTATGGATCGTCAATGCGATCGCCGTAACGGGGAATCAAAACGCCGTCAAGGCTTTAGCCAATCAACCGGAAGTTCAGAGCATTGTTCTCGATCAGACCATTCCCGGTCCCGAAAGAATCGAATCTCTTTCCTCCAATCCTGCCGAACAAAATCTCACCGTCGTGAACGCGCCCGCGTTATGGAGTATGGGCTATCAGGGTCTGGGCGTCGTCGTGGCGAATATGGATACGGGAGTGAGTTACACACATCCCGATCTCAACGCCCAATGGCGCGGCGGATCGAACAGTTGGTACGATCCGTACGGTCAACATCCGACGACGCCGACCGATGTGAACGGACATGGTACGTGGACGATGGGCGTGATGGTGGGACGCGACGCGGGAGGCACATCCATCGGCATGGCACCGCAGGCATCGTGGATCGCGGTGAGGATTTTCAACGACAGCAATGTCGCCACGACGAGCGCGATCCATTTGGGATTTCAATGGCTGTTGAACCCGGACGGAAACCTGCAAACCAACGACGCGCCGGATGTCGTGAATAACTCGTGGACGATGGGCGCTCCCGGATGCGATCTCAGTTTCGAACCGGATTTGCAGGCGTTGGTCACGGCGGGGATTATGCCTGTATTTGCCGCGGGGAATTATGGTCCATCAAGCTCGACCAGCGCAAGCCCGGCGAATAACCCAAGCGCTTTCGCGGTCGGCGCGACGGATAATAATGACGCGATCTACCCGTTGAGCAGTCGCGGTCCCAACGATTGTGGACAAACATCCTCCACGTATCCTGCTGTAGTCGCGCCAGGCGTTGACATCCGAACATCCGACCTGTATGGAGTGTATTATTCTGCCACAGGGACTTCGTTAGCCGCGCCGCATGTTTCGGGCGCGATTGCATTGTTGCTCAACGCGTTCCCAAACCTCAGCGTTTCTGATTTACGCAACGCCTTGACCGGCTCCGCCATTGATCTTGGTTCTACTGGACCAGATAACACATTCGGTAGTGGACGTACAGATGTTTTAGCGGCGTATAACTTGATCGCCAGCGGAAGCCTCCCAACCTCCACGCCAACGGCAACATTCACCGTGACCCCGACGTTTACGCCAACCCCATCGCCGACCGCGACAGTCGCTCCCGCCACCACACTGCACATCAGCGATCTGGATCGTTCGTCCGTTAAATCTGGAACCAAGTGGAACGGCACGGTCACGGTTTATGTACATGACACTAATCATCAACCGGTTGCAGGCGCGACGGTGTATGGAAAATGGTCGAACGGCGCGACGGGCAATGTTTCCTGCGTCACGAATTCAAGCGGCTATTGTTCGATCACCAAGACGGGACTCAAATCCAGCGTTTCGAGCATCACCTTCACCGTCACGAACGTAACGCGCGCCGGGTTCACGTATCAAGCCTCTGCCAACCACGATCCCGACGGCGAAAGCAATGGGACGGTCATAGTGGTGTTGAAGCCGTAACCCATAACGGAGAGAAAAATTTTCGGAATCACTTTTTAGCCGTCGCTGTCCGAGAAAAATGTCCGATTGTGTACACCCCTGCCCATGTGGCTGGTATGGCGATTCTCAAAAACCCTGCAC
>CAYQOF010000039.1:0-16992 GCA_964419035.1 uncultured Anaerolinea sp.
TTGAAGTTCAGCCGCGGATTAGTTTCTGCGGCTGAACTCATTTATGGCTGTTGGAAGGTGAGTTTGATGCCGCCCCAATACGATCCCCCGCCGGGCATCTGGCAGGCGGGGGCGATTAGTCCTGTTGCAATATCGCTTCCGAATGCCAGTTGAAGGGTGTATGTGACACTGGGTGACATGACGTAGTCGGCGTATCCGTTCCCGAGTTCGGGTTTGAAGCCGGTAAAGAATTGTTCCTCGCCTCCATCCCACGTGACGATGATCCTCACGCCTGCCAGTTGCCGTCGGCTGGAGTTGAACACCATCACTTGCAATATGCCATCCGGCAGGCTGGGGTCGCAGAGGGCGTCCTGGGAGATCAGCGCAAAGGGCGCGCCCGGCGTGGGGGTGGATGTCTGTGTGGGGCGCTGAGTGCTTGTGAGGGGAAGCGGCTGAAAAGACCGTGTTTCGACAGATCGAGGCGTTTCTGTGAATTGAAGGGAAAAATCCAGCGATGGCGAAGAGGGGGTTTCTGTGAAAGTTATGATGACCGGTTCTGTATTTTGGGCGATCGGGGATGCGATTGCGAGCGGGCTCCTTCCGTTTTCCAGCGCAACTGCGAGCGCCGCGAGTTGATCCGCCTGTTGGAACGTCCCTCCGCCGGCGATCGTGCGCTGCGCCTGCGCGTTCAATGCCGCGATGGGATCCGCGTCTCCAAGCAAGGCGAGTCTTTCCTGTGCGCGCGGCTGATTGCCGTTCGCGGCGTAGGCGGCGGCGATCGCGGCGCGATATTGATCCTTGAAATCCGCGCGCAGGGCAACGGGTTCGGAATCGAAAACGCGTACGGGGGAAATCAGCCATGAGTAAACGAGACCCAGCCCAAATCCCGCGAGAAGCGCAAGCAGGATGCCGATGATGAATCGCTTCATTGAATCCCGCTCCAGGCTTGCAAGGCTGTGACGAGTTCCTGCATGAGGGCGATATCCGAATCTGGGTATCCGTTTGCGCGCGCGTAGGCGAGTCCCTCGGCGGCAATGGCAGAGGGGGATTGGGAACCGAAGACGGCCAATCGTCTCGCGGCAAGCCCGGGATCCTGTTCGACGCGGTATGCCTCGGCGGTCATGACGACGTAATCGGCTTTGAAGTCCGCCCGTAACGTATCGGGTGTGAGGTCGAAGAATTCAACGGGATCAAGGACCCATCCATAAGCCAGACCGGCGCCAATGCCGGCGATGAAAGCGAGAATGATGAATATCCAACGGGAGCGGTTCGGTTTCATGGAAATATCCGGGCAGGTGATCGGCGGCACCCAGAGGCACTTCCTTACCGTTGCTGTCTTTCGACCCTGGCGGGGTTCGGCAGGCTCTGCCGCGCCGGGCCTGCCCGGACGGGAGGAAGGATACTCGAAGTGAGGATGGGTGTCAATCAAGCGAGGTTATGCAAAGGTTTTTCGATCATGTCATGAGGAGGATCGTCCTAACAAAAGTGTTTTTGGCAATGATTGACATTCGATTTTCAAAAGTATAAAATCAGAAAACTCATAGTACCTTTGGGCGATTTGTACGGATGCGATGACCCAGTGTCTTGATTTGGTCGCTTTTCCTCGTTTTATGCAGTCAGGATAAAACAGGTAAGGATGCTGGAGAGCAAGCAGCGAACCCGGCCGTTATGCCGGGCTTTTTAATTTCAAGGATGGAGATGGAACAAGCCATCCAGCATACGACAATTTTTCTTCTTGTGAACACAGAAGGCATTTCAGTTGCCTTACTGAGTATATGTCTTGGTTCTACATTTTTGTTTTTTGGAGAAATTCATGATATTTCGTTTTGCTTTCATACTGCGTTTGTGCTTGTTGACCGTTTTACTGGCAGGGATGGCGCTCCAGCCGCAGTTCACAGTTTTCGCCGCGGCGCAGTTAACCATCACGCCGTTGACCTGGAATGTGATCGGTTTGGACAGCAACAACGTCAACGTAGGACCGAACAATTTCCCGGTGGGAGCGCGGGTCTGCAACACAGGGGACGCGACCGCGAACAACGTCAGTTCGGCGTTCAATTGGGAGGCAGTTGACCCCACCCCCTCAAAGGATTTCATTCAACTCCGACCTGGTTCCAACACATCCTATTCAGGTTATACCCTCGCTCCTTCCCAATGTGTTGATTTCTATTATGAAGTTCAGGCAACGCGGAATTCCAACGCGTATAACGATACGCGCCGATACTACATCACAACGACGGCGGATACATTGGGAACGATCTTCACTCCCAGACCGCGCGAAATTTTCGTGGAATACCTGATTTCGCAGAATCGCAATGCAGTGACCGATGTCAAATTGAACGGCGTTTCTATACCGGCGGGCGGGACCATGAGTCTGATGGTCGGCAATACCTATACCATCCAACTGATCGGCAAAACTGCCACTCAGGGCTACGAACAACTCGAAAGTTTCATCAATTTTCCCAACACGATCTTTCAAGTAAATTCGGTTACTTCGGCCTATTCGGCCAATGCCGGCACCGACGCGCTTGCTTCGACAAAGCCCTACGCGGATGGATGCGGCTGGGTGAACGATCCCGGCTCTCCGAACTATCGTTCCTGCACCGGAACGGGGAAATACGGCGGCAATGTTACAGTGACTTACAACGTGACCATCATCGGCGGGGCTGGAACCAGCCAGACGCTGAACACGTTGATCTACGATTTCTCCGGCTCCAGTTATCACTATAACGCGGACTTTTCCACCGGCGTGCGATACGCCTCCATCGTTGGACCGTCCTCAGTAACGATCACAAAGACCTTTACACCGAAGGCAATTACACCCGGCGCCCCCTCCGTATTGACATTCAAGTTGACCAACCCAACCACGGAGACGATCAGCGGGGTTAACTTTACCGATTCCCTGCAGGGCGGTTTGAGGGTCGCTTCCACGCCCAACGTCAGTTATTCCGGATGCGGCGCGGGGGCATTTTCGCCAGCGCCGGCCGCCAATGCCACATCACTATCCTTTTCGAATGGCACGATTGCTCCCAACAGTACGTGTACGATCAGCGTGTCGGTAACGGCAGATACAGCGGCGGATTACCCCAATACGACAGGTAATCTTTTTATCAACACGACAGTGAACACCGGCAACGCAGGTTCTGATACCTTGAAGGTTTCAAGCACCGCGGCATGTGTGCCGGGACAAACCCTGGCAGCCTGGACATTTCCCAGCGGTTCATCCCCCACGACGCCTGCTCCTGCGACCCAGGCCGGGAACGTCGCTGCAGCATCCGCCAGCACTACGACCACTGCGCCCACAATTGATACGAACGTCGGCGCACCTGCCCCTTCCTGGGCTGGCAGGAACTTTCCCGGAAGCGGGGCTGTGACAGGAGATACCTCTCCGTATTTTCAATTTGTCATTGATACCAGCAAATATTCCTCTGTTCAGATCTCGCTAAGTTATGCAAGGAATGCAAATTGGGGCGGAGGGTCGGCAACCACGCCGACGATCTATGTCTGGTCGAGTACTTCGGGTTCTGCTGGATCGTTCAGCCAGATCTTCAGTTCCACCACATTCGACACCACGTTTCGGTCGACGGGAAATCTGAACGCGGCGGCGACCGGCTCCAGCCTGACCTATTTCAGAATCAATGCTGTAGGTGCGACCAACCAAAATGCTTTCATGCAGATTGACACAGTCTCGTTTACGGGATGTCTGGTTCCGGCTCCCGCGCCGACACTTGCCAAATCCTTCTCGCCGGATCCGATCGTCAAAGGTGCGGCTTCTACATTGACCTTCACCATCACCAATACAGCAGTCGGGAACGCGGCTCAAACCGGTATTTCCTTTACCGACGTACTGCCGGCGGGACTTTCGGTTGCAAACTCCACAACCTCAGCATGTAATGGCACGAACAATCTGGTCACGAGCGCTTCCACCCGCACCATCTCCCTGACGGGAGCATCGCTTGCCGCTGGCGCGAGTTGCACCTTCAACGTCACAGTGACGGGCACTGTTGAGGGGACATACGAGAATATCACCGGCTTCCTGTCCTCCAACGAGAGCGGCACATCCACCAGTTATGCCACCGACACACTGACCGTCATCGCGCCGCCCACAATTGCTAAATCCTTTTCGCCAACGTCCGTTCTAATCGGTGAATCATCAGCTTTGCAGTTCACAATTACAAATCCGAATCAAGCCACAACACTGACAGGAATTGGCTTTACCGATACCCTGCCTGCCGGAGTGACCGCCACAGATGGGAGTTTCAGTCACTGTAACGGGACGCTCGATATTACCGGCGGCAACCTGCTCACTTTCAGCGGCGGTTCGGTCAACGCGAACAGCACATGCACGTTTACCCTCACAGTGACCGGAACAACCACTGGAACAAAGAACAATACGACTTCCGTCGTTACTTCCACGCAGGGAGGAAACGGCAATACCGCCTCCGCCACGCTGGTTGTCAGCAATCCTCAGCCGCTGATCGGTCTGTTGAAGCAAACCTCTACCGATAATGCGACCTGGGTGAAGTACGTCGGACTGATCCCCACACAGAATATCTACTACAAATTCACGATCACGAACGACGGCGAGACAACCCTGAATAACATCAATGTTTCAGACCCGAATGTCAACATGGGCGCGTGTTTGCCCGCCCTGCCCGCGTCCCTTGCGGTGGGCGCGTCTGCAAGTTGCGTCGTCGGACCGATCTCCATTTCGTCTGCGCCCTCCCCGAATCCCTTCGTCAATACCGCCACTGTAACAACAAGCGCTTATTCCCCCGGTCCCGAGGGTACATCGTCGGCGCAATATGGAACGAAGTCGCTGTCTCTGGATAAGACCGCGGACAGAAGCATATTTTTCTCCGCAGGCGAGATCATCACATACAGTTATCTGGTGACGAACAACGGCGGCTATCCATTGCTCGATCCTGTGACCATGACAGATGATAAAACAACCGTCTCCTGCCCGGCAGTCAGTACGGTGGGCGATAATGACAATTACCTGGACTCGGGCGAAAGCATCACCTGTACGGCAACGTATTCGATTACTGCGGGAGATGTAACAGCGGGACGGGCGACGAATACCGCTTCCGCTTCGATGGACAGCGTCACGTCGAATACCGACACTGTGACAGTGACCCTGCCTCCCGATCTGACGGTCACCAAGACGAACAACGTCAGCGGAAGCATTGCTTTGGGCGGTTCCTTCAATTGGACGATCACAGTTGCCAACAGCGGTGTTGCAGCCGCCTCATTCGCCAATGGCGCTGTGATCGTGAGCGACGCCCTGCCCGGAGCATCCGCCTATTATCCTCAGGGCGGCCTTATGGTCGTCAATGGCGCGACTCCGCCCACAGGATCGGTCTATTGTTCGATAACGGGAACAGCCCTCGCCTGCGCGGCGAGCGGCGCGGTCACGCTTCCGGAAGGCGCGTCTTTCAGCGTCACGTTTACCGTCACACCGACCGCCGCAGGCAGTCTCCCGAATACAGCCGCAGTTGATCCAAACTTGATCATCCCGGAACTTAACGAGGCGAATAATACGGGATCGAATACTGTCATGGTGATCGCGCCGCCTTCCATTTCGAAGTCCTTCTCCCCGAATCCCATCGTGGCAGGCGGGACCTCCACCTTGACCTTCACGCTCACCAATTCAAATACAACGACCGCGCTTACCGGCATTTCCTTTACGGATACATATCCGAGCGGGATGACGAACGGTACTCCACTCACAACCGGCAACACCTGCAGCGGAACGCTCACCGCCGCGGCGGGAGGAAACAGCATCAGTTTGAGCGGCGGGGGTATCGCTGCCAATGGCAGTTGTACGATCACGGTGGTTGTCACCACTTCGACCTTTGGGAGGAATACGAATACCAGCAGTTCAGTTTCATCCACCAACGGAGGTACAGGTAATAGCGCCTCTGCCTCCTTGGCGGTTTTCGATGCCCAGCCGTCCAAATCGCTTGTGACCACCTCCGAATCGTTTACCGGCGTTGTGGCGGCAACCGAACGTGTGGCGGTTGGTGAAATGATCCGTTATCGTCTTGCCACCCGAATCCCCGAGGGTTCCTTCACGAACGTTCAATTACGGGACGGGATCCCAACCGGCTTGCAATTCCTGAATGACGGGACGGCAAGAGCGGCATTCGTTTGCAATAGTGGTGCGTCGTGTATGACCTCCTCCACGCTTTCGGGCGCGGGACTCGTGGTGAGCGGTGCGAGCGGCGCTGTTTCCCCGACCTTTGTCCTGCCCGGCGCGGCGATCAGCGGCGGTCCGTTCGTAAGCGGGACGGATGTCACCTTCAGTGTGGGCAACCTCACGAATTCCGATTCCGATGTGGATTCAGAATATGTGGTGATCGAGTTCAACGCGCTGGTATTGAATGTCAATGCGACCGCCACCATCAACCAGGGCGTGGATAACAATCCAGCCTCCGGTACCGCCGGTCAATCGAACACGAATTTCCGCTTGAATGACGTTTCCCTGCTCGTCAACGGCTCGACCATGGGTTCTGCCTCGCCGAATGTGAGTGTCTCTGTTGCCGAACCCGCCATCACAGCTGTTGCGAAATCCGTCGCGCCTGCCGCGGGGCCATATCTTCCCGGCGGCTCGCTGACATATACCTTGTCCTTCAGCAACAACGCAACCGGTAACAATGCCGCCACTGCGTTCGATGTTATTCTGACAGATACCTTCAACTCCAACCTGACGATTGGAACGGTGACAGTATCGAGCAATCAGGGAGCGGCCTGCGCGGGCGGTAATACATTCTCCGCAGGCAGTACAACCGTTGGGCAATTGGTTACTGTGACCGCGTCCTGTCTCAATCCCGGTCGGACGGTCACTGTGACGGTCAACGCGACGATCTCAGCCGGCACAACCTCAGGCGCAACCATTCCCAATTCCGCCAGCCTCACCTATACCAGCCTGCCGGGCGCGCAGGGCAATTGTTCCACCTCGCCATTCACCTGTACCGGTGTCGGCTCGAGCGGTTCCGGCACAGGCGAGCGCAATGGCTCCGGCGGTCCCGGCGCGGATGCGGCGGTTCTCAACAACTATGCCGTGACCAGCAACACGGTTAATGTCACGGTTACTTATGGTTCGATCACGATCACGAAGGATGCCGTTCCAAACAGCGCCCAGGATTTCAGTTTCACAGGCAGTGGACCCGGTGGATATAACTTCGGCGGCGGCTTCAGTTTGGATGATGATGCGGATGGAACGTTCCCGAATACGCGTACCTTCACCAACCTGGTTCCCGGCGCCTATTCCGTGACCGAAGGCGCGCTGGCTGGATGGTCTCTCACCGGTCTGACCTGTACCGATCCGGATAACGGTTCAACCACGGACCTCGGAACTGCCACCGCCTCGATTGACCTTGACGCCGGCGAAAGCGTGATCTGTACCTTCACGAACACGCAATGGATCACATCCATTATTCTGACCAAGACCCCGACGCTCGATGACACGGTCGTCCCACCGGGCGGCGTTGTGAACGCAGGCGATACCATAACTTATGTCTTCTCGGTCGAGAACACTGGCAACGTGACAATCACCAATATCATCGTGACCGATCCATTGCTCCCAACCTTGGGTTGCGCAATAGCCAGCCTTGCTCCTGGCGCGAGCGCGGGTTGTGTCGCGGCGAACAACATCTACACATTGGCACAGGCAGATATTGACGCCGGCTCCCGAGCCAATACCGCAACCGCGACAGGCAAAGACCCAGCGAACAACGATGTTACAGATCAGGATACACAAACCACTGCATTATCACAGGTCCCGGCGCATACAACCGCGAAGACTGAAACCAGCACAGGTCCCTACACGGTGGGTGGTACGATCACATACAGCATCGTTGTGACAAACACGGGGAACATGACCCTGACTGGCGTGACGGTGAGCGATAACAACGCATCGCTTGGGGGTTGCACGCCCGCTCAACCTGCGACACTGGCTCCGGGCGCGGCGATGACCTGCCCGGCGAGTCACGTTGTATCGCAGCCGGACGTGGATGCGGGGAGTTTTGTCAACACCGCAACGGGAGACTCGGATCAAACCGCGCCGAGAGACAGCACGGTGACAGTGACCTTCGCGCAGAACCCGGGCATCAACATTGACAAGACGCCGGCAACGCAAACAGTGCTGAGTGGCGGGACCGCCAATTTCACCCTGTCCGTGACCAACACCGGCAATGTCACATTGACGGGTGTGGTTGTTTCCGATCCACAATGCACAAGCGGACCGGCGTTTACCGGCGGCGATACCAATAACGATTCGCAACTGCAACTCACGGAAACGTGGACATACTCATGTTCTGTCGCGAATGTGACCGCGAACTTTACGAACACCGCCAGCGTGTCCACCACGCAGGACGCAGCCGATAGCGATACTGCTG
Organism: uncultured Anaerolinea sp.; assembly: GCA_964419035.1. Taxonomy (GTDB): domain Bacteria; phylum Chloroflexota; class Anaerolineae; order Anaerolineales; family Villigracilaceae; genus Defluviilinea. The sequence continues at coordinate 8,376 of CAYQOF010000039.1, forward strand.
ACGTAACTGTCACCATCCTTCAGGCTGACCTGTCGTTGGATAAATCCGTCAGTAACCCGTCCCCGCTGGTTGCAACCAATATTGACTTTACGTTGTCGGTCACGAACACCGGGCCCGATACAGCGACAGGCGTTCAGATTACAGATGTAATTCCAGGCGGCTTCACCTACGTCTCTCATTCCGCCTCGCAAGGCATATATGCCAGCGGAACAGGCGTCTGGGATGCAGGCGCGCTCCTTATCAACCAGACCGAAACATTGACGATCACGGTTACGGTGAACATCTCCGGATCGTACACCAATTACGCCGAGATCACTGCCTCGGATGTGGTTGATCCCGACTCGACGCCGAACAACGGCTCGACGAACGAAGATGACGACGACAGTGAGACCGTCACGCCCGCACAAAATGATCCCAGTGGACTGACGAAGGCAGTCAGTGACAGCAGCCAGGCATTTACGACTCATCCCAACGTGGCAATCGGCGAGATCGTGACCTATCAGGTCAGCGTGAACGTGCCGCCGGGTATTTTCGACAATGCCCGGCTGGTGGATACGATGGCTCGCGGACTCGCCTACATGGACTGCGTGAGCATCAGCGGCACGGGTCTGACCACGTCTGTGCTTGGCGGCTTTACCCAAGCCTGTTCCACGCCGACAGTGGATGACGCGGGCGGCGGCACCACTGTGGATGTCGGCCGCCGCGTGACGTTCGATTTTGGAACGCTGACGAACAGCGCCGGCTCCGATCAGACTCTTGTGATCACCTATCGCGCGGTGGTGTTGGATAGCGCGGCGAATGTATCGGGCGTCAACCTGAGTAACAGCGCGGTCTGGGTGTGGGGCGGGGCGGGCAGTCTTGGTCCTGCGCAAACAACGGTAAACATCCGTGAGCCTGATCTCTCGATTTCGAAAACGGCGAGCGCATCGCTTGTATCCGTCGGTTCGGAGATCACGATCACCTTGCGGATTCAGCATACCGGTCAAAGCGAAGTCAACGCCTACGATGCGGTCGTGACGGATGCCCTGCCTGCCGAATTGGATTTCGTGCCCGGCACGCTGGAATGTTCATCCGGCGCGCAGGATGCCGATGTCTGTAATTACGATGCAGGCGCCCGCACAGTCACCGCGACTTGGAACGCGTTTACCCTGGTCGGCGGCAACGGTCAGGTGATATTCCGCGTCAGGGTGGCGTCCCTGCCTTCTTCGGGAATCACCAATGTGGGCAGTGTGGCATGGACGAGCCTGCCCGGCGACGTGAGCGCGCCTCAAACCCCCAACCCGGTCAACGTCTTCTCGACGGAGCGGGATTATGATCCGCCCAGCCAGGTTGATGTGTATGGCGCGAGCGATACATTGACTTTGAATGTCTTCGGTACCTCGCAGGGCGCCCTGCTGCCGGCAACTGGTTTTGCGCCGAATGTGCTGACCAATTTGAGCAATGCGCCTTCGGTGGTCTATACCCAGACCGGCGGCTCGAGGGTCGAGATTTCCTCCCTGGGAATCAACATCCCGATCGTGGGCGTGCCGCTGAAGAATGGGATGTGGAACGTGTCCTGGTTGGGGAATCAGGCTGGATGGTTGGAGGGAAGCGCATTCCCCTCCTGGAGCGGCAACAGCGCGCTCACCGGCCACGTCTATTTGCCGAACGGTCTGCCCGGTCCGTTCGTCAATGTGAGCCGACTGAAATATGGCGACCGCATCGTCATCCAAGTGTATGGGCAGAAATATATCTACGAGGTGCGCGCCAACCTTGCGGTCGAACCGGACGACGCGTCCGTTTTCAAGCACGAGGAGAAATCCTGGCTGACGCTGGTCACTTGCAAGGAGTATGACGCGAGGGCGAATGTCTACAAAAAGCGCGTCGTGATTCGGGCTGTGCTGGTGAGTGTGGAAAGGTGACGCGGTCACATCAAACAGAACAACGGCGTTCCAGGTCGGAGCGCCGTTGTTTTTGTTATCGGTCGGATTACCCTTATACGACAGGGTTGGTGTTCCAGCCCAGCCAGTAGAAGCCCAGGTCGTCCATTAATTTCTTGAATTCCTCGAACCCCACCGGCTTCACCAGATAGCTGTTGGCGTGATTGTAATATGCCCGCGCCACATCCTTTTCGGCTTCGGAGGTTGTCAGCACGACAACGGGAATGGTTTTCAGTGCAGCGGATTCCTTGATGGCTTTCAGAACGTCTATGCCGTCCACGCGCGGGAGTCGGAGGTCGAGCAGGATGACGTGCGGGCGCTCGTTATCGTTCTGGTCGGAATATTCGCCGCGCCGGAACAAGAAATCGAGCGCGGACTGCCCATCGAGGAAATGGCGCACCTGGTTCGCGATGCGATGTTCCTCCAATGTGCGGATCACCAGTTCGGCATGGTCTATATTGTCCTCCACCAGCATGACCAGAATGGGTTCGCCGATCACAGGATTCTCCTTGAGTTCATCATCATGGTTTTGTGATTTTACCGCTTTTTTCCATTTGCGGGCTCTTGAGGGGAAGTGGCGAGATGGCAAAAGGATGGGCTAAACCCACGAAATTAATCGCTCCCCTCCTGGGAAGAATCCATTCTGATGCGGGAAGCGCGCCGAGGAATATCGCGCCTTTCCCAGCCTGGGTTTGACTCAGATGTGTCCGCCGTGGATTTGGATGATCTGATTGACGAATCCTTCCCTTTGACCTACAATACTGAATATTTGAGCAATTATTCAAGTATCAATCATGCCCCTCAAAGAGACAATCTCCATCCGCCTCGCCGACTTGTTCTCCGCCCTCAGCGACCCGACGCGCCTGCGCATCATCTCCGTTCTGCTCGACGGCGAAAGAAATGTGGGCGAGATCGCCGCTCAACTCGGGATGACCGAGTCCGCGGTCTCGCACCAGCTGCGCGGACTGCGCCAGATGAGGCTTGTCCGCAGCCGCAAGGAGGGACGCCAGGTCTATTACGCGCTCGACGACGACCATGTATCAAAACTCTATTTAATGGGTCTTGACCATGTGGAGCATGGATGATTCTCATACACCTTCCTACCACAAAGTATCCATGAAAGGGTTTCACCCCGAAGAATGAAAATCAGATGCAACGAATCTCCACAAGCCTGAACCACGGAGACACTGAGTCACGGAGTTTTTTTCTTTCTCTGTGTCTCCGTGTCTTGGTGGCTTGCTTTTGACCCTGGTCTGGAGACGCCTATTTTCACATCAGGACACGAAGGAACACAAAGGAGAATTTCATTATTTTCTTCGCGGTGAAAAATCCTGAAATTATGAAAACACAATCCCATACACATTCTCATTTGCGGGATGCCGCACGGCAGTCAACGACGCGGCTTTCGCTCGCTCTTTTCCTCACGCTTGTCTTCGTCCTGATCGAATCGGTCGCGGGACTGTTGTCGAACAGCCTCGCTTTGCTCACGGACGCGGCACACAACCTGACCGACGTCATTGCGCTGGCGCTGAGCTGGTTCGCCCTGCGCATCACGGCGCGTCCCGCCAACGAACGGAAGACCTACGGCTACCACCGCGTCGGGATTTTGGTCGCGCTGGTCAATTCGACGACCCTCGTTCTCATTTCGCTTGGGATCTTCTACGAGGCATACAGGCGTTTCCTCGCGCCGCCCGACGTGCAGTCGGGGATTCTGATCGGCGTTGGATTGATCGCAGTTGTGATCAATGTCGTCACTGCGTGGCTGGTGCATCGCGGCAGTGAGAGCGACCTCAACCTGCGTTCCGCGTTCGTCCACCTGATGGGCGACGTATTGTCCACGATCGGCGCGGTCATCGCGGGCGCCGCCATTTATTTCACGGGCGCGAACTGGCTCGATCCGCTCGTCAGTGTGTTGATCGGTTTCCTCATCCTGTACAACGCATGGGGCATCCTGCGCGATGCGGTGGACATCCTGCTGGAAGCCAAGCCGCGCGACGTCAACTCCGAGCGATTGATTCAGGACCTGTTACAGGTCGAGGGCGTACTTGGCGTTCACGACCTGCACATCTGGAGCATCACGCAAAACATGCGCACCATGTCGGCACATATCCTCACGGACGATCTATCCATCAGCGACGGGGCGGATATCCATCGGAAGATCAACGCGATCGTGAACCGCCGCTATAATATCGCCCATGCCACGCTCCAACTCGAATGTGCGGATTGCTTCCCCGAATCCTTGCTATACTGCGACCTCAACGGTTGTGTGCGCCTCGATCATGTTTCGACTGCCGCTCAGCGTCACGCATCCGCCCAAGCCGACGATTGATCCCGTTAAGATAACTTTTTCATGCCCTCGCCTTCCTTCCCCGATCATTTGTCATGAAATATTTTTTGTTGAAAATTTGGCGGGCATTTCCCAGATGGCTTCAGATCTCCTTGTCCCGGATCGTACGACCATTGTTTCAGGTCTTTGCTGTCGCTGTGATCTTCAATGTGAACAGGGAAATCCTGCTCGTCAAATCAACCTACCAAAGATTTCATCCCTGGGGTCTGCCGGGCGGAAGCCTGGAATACGGCGAATCGCCCGAAGATGCAACCCTGCGCGAAGTCCGGGAGGAAACTGGACTGGACATCGAGATCGAAAAACTCCTGCTCGTCAAAACATGGAAGCCGGACCGCGTAGGCTTGTATTATTTATGCAGGATCGCGGACGGCAAATTTCACCCAAGCGACGAAGTCTCGGAGATGGGATTCTTCACATTGGATGCCCTGCCCGACGTTGCCCCGCTGGATGTCGACATGATAAAACAGTTATACCGAATGATGGAACATGAACTGGCTTGAAGTCTCCCTCACGGTGGACGGCGAACTCGCGGAGGCGGTTGCGGACGTGCTTGCGCGCTTTGCCCCCGGCGGCGTGATGACCGAACAGGGTGTGAAATACAACGATGCTGAAGACGCCGGCACGCCGACCGGTCCGATCACCGTGCGCGCCTATCTGGAGATCAACGAACAGATCGAAGAGACGCGTCAAAAACTCGATGAGTCACTGTATTATCTGGGGATGATCCAGCCGTTGCCGGCTCCCGTTTACCGACAAATTGCGGATCAAAACTGGATGGAAGCCTGGAAGCAGCACTACCAGCCGATCCTCATCGGGGAGCGGCTCCTCATCCTCCCTGCGTGGATGGAATCCCCGGACCCGAATCGGATCGCCATCAAGATTGATCCCGGCATGGCATTCGGGACGGGGACGCACCCGACGACGCAATTGTGCCTGGAACTGATGGAAAGGTTAGACCTCCGAGGTCTTAAAGACCTCGGAGGTCTTCACGTTATTGACATCGGTTGCGGCTCGGGTATCCTCTCCATTGCCGCGATCAAACTTGGCGCGGCGAAAGCATTGGGCGTGGACATTGACGAAGAGTCGGTGAAGAACGCGCGCGAAAACGCGGATATAAATGGTGTCGGCGAGGAATTGATCCTCGGCGTTGGCTCCGTGCGGGAGATTCTCGAAGGCGGGTTTCCTTTCAGCAAAGCGCCGCTTGTGGTGGCGAACATCCTGGCACCGGTCATCATCCGTCTCTTCGAGGCGGGGCTTGCGGAGTTGATCGAAGATCGCGGCGCGGTCATCCTGAGCGGGATCCTGTTCGAGCAGGAGAAAAACGTCCTCGAAGCCGCGCAGGCTCACGGTCTGAGATTGACCGGGCGGAGGCAGACGGGGGATTGGGTCGCGCTGGCGATGAGTCGCTGAATCCCAAAAAATTACCCGTGTGCAGGGTTGTATCATTCATCCGTTGCGGATAGAATTCGCTCCATTCCATTATCATAAGGAGAAGATGCAATGAAAAACGGAAAGTTATCGAATGTCCTGTTTGCGGTTGCCGCGCTTGTTTGGGCGTCGCTGGCTTGCAATGCCCTCGGCGGCGGCGCGCTTCTTAAAGATGATTTTTCAAAAACCGATGCCTGGGGCATAGGCACGGACGCCAATAGTTCGGTGGAGTATTCGAACAACGCGTTGAGATTTATGGTTAGCAAGGACCTATACTTCGTGTGGAGCACGCCCAACGATGAGGACTATGAAAATGTCCACATCGAAGTGACCGCCATCAATAGTTCCAGCGACTCCACCGCCGCCTTTGGCATCATCTGCAACATGCAGGTGACCGATACATCGTATTATTTTGCGGTGACAGGCGCGGGCGAATATGCCATCGGCAGATACACCCTGACGGACGATGTGCTGCTCACGAACGGCGGACAATGGGGCGACTCAGACCTCATCGCGCCGGGGGCATCATCGTATCGCATCGGCGCGGATTGCGGCAGCGGCACGTTGACCCTTTATGTGGACGGTCAGCGGGTCGATTCGGTGAATGATACAACGTATACCTCCGGGAACGTTGCCTTGTTTGCATGGAGCGGTGAAGAACTCGACGGCACCGAGGTTTCCTTCGATGATTTTGTGGTGACACAACTCGAATGACAAATGTTCTCCATGAAACAATCCCGCGTCCAAAACCGGACGCGGGATTGTTCTTTTGCCGCGTCATCCGGGATCTGCGCCGAATTCGCAATTGAAATCTGACGGGAACAGTGTAGAATTCGGTCAGACCGGAACGGCAGGAGAGTGCTATGGATAAACTTCAACCCGGGCAGATGCTCGGCGCATACCGCATCATTGGACAGGTCGGTCAGGGGGGCATGGCGACGGTCTATAAGGCGTATCAGCCGTCCATGGATCGGAACGTCGCGATCAAGGTCCTACCCGGTCAACTGGCGGAAAGCGGGGAGTTCGTCAGGCGTTTCCAGCAGGAGGCGCGCACGATAGCCAGACTCGAACATCCGCACATCCTCCCGGTCTTCGATTATGGCGAGGACAACGGCATCAGTTACTTCGTCATGCGCTACCTCGATGCGGGGACGCTCAAGGACAAAATGGAGGCGGGTCCGCTTTCCCTCGAGGAGATTGATCACCTCTTCACGCAACTCGCTGAAGCCCTCGGCTATGCCCACGACCGAGGCGTCGTCCACCGCGACCTGAAACCATCCAACGCGCTCGTGGATTCGGAGGGCAACGTCTTCCTCACCGATTTCGGGATCGCCAAAATTCTCGAAAGCGCGTCGCCCCGTCTCACGCGCACCGACGCCATCATGGGCACGCCGGCCTACATCAGTCCCGAACAGGCGAAATCGCTCCCTGTGGACCAGCGCTCCGATATTTATTCCCTCGGCGTCATCCTTTATGAAATGGTCACGGGGCGCGTCCCGTTTTCCGCCGATACGCCCATGGCGGTCATCCTCAAGCATCTCAACGATCCGCTCCCGTTACCCACAACCGTAAAATCGGATATTCCTCCGGGCATCGAACAGGTCATCCTCAAAGCGCTCGCCAAGGAACCGCAGGACCGCTTCGCCTCCACCGAGGAATTCGTACAAGCGTGGAAACGCGCCTTGATGGATATGCCGACAATGCGTCTCGGGACGGATGCGACTCCCGCGCCCGCTTCGGCATCGTCCTCCTCCAGCGCTCCGACTCAGGTGGAGTTTGCCCCCGCGCCCCGGACCGTGGTCAAATCTGGGAACGCGACGAGAGGCATAGCGATCGGATGCGTCGCGGTTGCGTGCCTTCTCCTCTCCGTCGCCGGTGTGTTTGTTTTGGGTTCGCGTTTGCTTGCGCCTCCACTTCCTCCAACGAGCGTCCCCGCGCCGACAAATGTCCCACAGCCGACCGCGACGGTTCCCGTCCCCGTCGGCAATGTGCTTCTGGAGGATGACTTTTCGCAGACGAACGCGGTCTGGGGCACGGAAACGAATTCGGATAGTTCCATCGAATACGAAGGAAATACCCTGCGAGTCATCGTCTACACCAAAAACTGGTTCGTCTGGACCCGACCCGATGACGAGATCTACCGCGACGTGCGCATGGAAGTGACCGCGATCAATCACGACACCGATCAGTACACGGCGTTCGGTTTGATGTGCCATCAGCAGTCGGATAACCAGTCCTATTATTACTTTGCCATTACGCCCGCCGGTCAATACGTGATCGCCAAGACCACTCCCGGACAGACCGATCTCTTCCTGACCAACAACGACTCGTGGGAATTTTCCAATCTGATCGCGCGGAACGCCGCCTCCTACCGCATCGGCGCGGACTGCGGCAACGGCAGGCTGACGTTGTATGTGGACGGACAGCAGGTCGACTCGGTCACGGACTCGACCTACACCAGCGGCAAAGTGGGTCTCATTGTCTGGAGCGCAGAGGAACCCACACGGACAGACCTCTCCTTCGATGACTTCCTGCTGACCAGCCTGCCGTGATCGTTTGTGCCTTCCTTTTCATCCCGCGCCTCACATTGAGCGCGGGATTTTTTAATTACAGTCGGTGAGTTTCTGTGCTATTATTCGAGCGATATGGATCGCCGCAGACTCTTCCTTTACCTGCTCCTTAACGTATTTGTCTCTGCCTGTGTGACCAGCGCGATCCTGTTCTGGTATCACCGCAATTACCGCGAAGCGACCCTTTCCTCGGTGCAGCCCGCTTCTTTGCAAAGCAACCAGCCCGTTCCCGCCGCGACCTTGAACCCCGAAGCGGAGGTTTCCGTTGTAATCACCAGTGTGATTGGCGCGGGGATATTGGATGCCGAGTGGGTGGTCGTGCGCAATTCGGGCAGTGAATCGCTGAACCTGGC
>CAYQOF010000040.1:0-6143 GCA_964419035.1 uncultured Anaerolinea sp.
TGTTCGAGCTGGCAAACAGGCTTCTTAAACGGGAGCAGTAACCGGCGCGGAGGGAGGCGGGTTTTCGTCCTCCTTTTCCGCCGTCGCTTGACATCCCTTTGACGGATCGCTATAATCCCATCAATCGCCAAGCGGGTGTAGTTCAGTGGTAGAACGCATGCTTCCCAAGCATGATATCGTGGGTTCGAGTCCCATCACCCGCTCACTACGTCTTCACGAGGCGGACGGTAATGTCGAGGAGAGACTCCCTCGACATTTTCGTTTGGCAATTTGTAAGGTACCTGTCATGTCCTCCCCCATTGGTCGTATGTAGAATTAGGTCGGAGGTTTTGACGAATGACGCTTTCTGATGGCAAGGGTATCATCCTCTACGTGGAAGACAACTTTGATAATCGAACCCTCGTGCGGCGTGTGTTGCTGGCGGAGGATTACAAGGTATTGGAGGCAACTAATGCGGTCGAGGCGCTCAAGGCGATCAGCAAGGATAAACCGGACCTGATCCTCATGGACATCAACATGCCGGACATGGACGGGTATACCCTGACGATGAAAATCAAGAACACGCCGGGCTTCGAGCGCGTCCCCATTCTCGCCCTGACGGCAAACGTAATGCGCGGCGACCGTGAAAAGACCCTGGAAGCCGGTTGCGACGGGTATATTCAAAAACCTCTCGACATAGATCAACTGGTCAAGGAAATCGAAAAATTCCTTGCGAGGAGCGCAAATGCCCGATAACATTCTGGACACACAACCCATCAAAAGACCGACCATCCCGAAGGACGCGACGGTCCTGGTGGTGGAGGATAATGTCGCCAACTTCGTATTGATCGCGCGCATGCTCGGCTATCTGGGCATCCATTGTGAGTGGAAGACCTCCGGCTACGAAGTGGTCGAATACGCGGACACACTTCAGCGGCTCGACCTCATCCTGATGGATATCCGTCTGCCGTACGAAGATGGATACGGCGCCTTGAAAAAGATCCGCGCCTCGGAGAGACTCAAGAATATCCCGATCATCGCCGTGACCGCCGAAGCCAGCACAGACCAGATGAACAAGGCAAGAGAATCGGGCTTCGATGGTTTTCTTGGAAAACCGCTCGACCCGGATAAATTTCCCGATCAGATCCGCCGCATACTGGCGGGCGAATCGGTCTGGGAATTCAGTTAGCCAACAGTCTCGATCATAATGAGAGAAAAACCTTCGAACGGATCATCCTTTTTTGTCACAGTGTTCTTTACCGCACTGGAAGACCGCCTGCAACCCGCCCAATTCTCCGAACTGCATGGACGGGACAGGCAGGCGACGATTCCGCACGTCAGTGACCTCCCGTTATCGGAGGTGAACTCTTATCTCAAGGATGGTCCGTTGCGCGTCGATCTCAGGGACGCATCGTCCCTGCCGCCGCCGCTGCTTGCATACCCTGCGCAACTGGGATGCGAAACCGCCGCGTATGTACCCATTCTGCAAGACGGACAACTACGCGGTCTCATTTTAATTGGCGCGCGGGAAGGACAGACGTTGGACGCCGAAGTGATTGATGCTTTCGAGAGCGCTGTCCGCCTGACGGCAGGTTCCATCGAACGCAAGACATCCCCCACTGAACCGCTGGACGAGCGCCGCGCTCTCGAAATAAAGGCGTTGAACGCGCTGGCTTCCATTGCCGCGACCGCGAACGACCTTCACGCTTTATACACTACGATCCATGAGCAGATTCGTTCCGTGGTCGGCGATCACGGATTTGTGATCGCGCTCTATGAACAAAAGACGAATTCCATCAGCATCCCCTATTTATATGAAGAGGGCGAGTTTTCCTCGATCGAGGCGTTTCCGCTTGGCGAAGGGCTCACGTCCATTTTGATCCGCACACGCGAACCGTTGATGCTCGTGGAAGATACCCTGAACCGGGCAGCCGCAATGGGAGCCATAATATCAGGCAAGCCAGCCAGGTCATGGCTTGGCGTGCCATTGCTCGCGCAGGGAGAGGCGATCGGGGCGCTCATCCTTCAGGATCTCGAAAATGAACATAGTTTCGACGAGAACGACCTGCGCCTTGTAACGGCGGTCGCCAATCAGGTTTCAGGAGCGATCAGCAACGCGCGCACTCTCAATGAAAGCCGTCAGACCGCATTGCAGTTCGAGACCGCGGCGGAGATCGCGCGCGATATCAGCAGTTCGCTCAACCTCGACGAATTGCTCAAAAAAGCCGTCAACCTGATCCGTTCGCGCTTCGAGTTCTATCATGCAGGCGTCTTCCTCAAGGACCTGCCGGGGGAGTTCGTCGTTATCCGCGAGGCAACCGGCGAGGCGGGCTCGCAGATGAAGCGCGCCGGACACAAACTCGGCATCGGGTCGAAATCCATTGTGGGTTACGTGGCAGGCAAAGGGGAACCTCTGGTCGTCAACGATACAACGCGCGATGCCACGTATTACGCCAATCCGCTTCTGCCGGATACGCGCGCGGAAGCCGCCATCCCATTGAAGGTCGGCGACCGCATCGTTGGCGTACTGGATGTGCAAAGCAAACAAACCTATGCCTTCGCGGAGGATAACCTGCGCACGCTCCAGATCCTTGCCGACCAACTGGCGATCGCCGTGGTCAATTCCGAACTGTTCGCAGAGACGCAGGAACATCTGGCGCAGCATCGTCTGTTACATCACATTACAACGACCGCCGCATCTGGAACGACCCTGGACGAAGCGCTGCAATCCGCGGTCAACGGCTTGCAGGTGACGCTCGGCGGCGACCGCGTCTCCATCCTCCTGGCAGACCGGGAAAAGAAAATGCTGGAGGTAAAAGCCGCCGTCGGATATGCCGAGGAAATCTACAATTTGCGCGTACCGGTCGGGAGCGGCGTCACCGGCTGGTCAGCCGCGCATCGCCGCACACTGCGGGTCAATAACGTCGAGAATGACCCGCGCTACATTCAGGGAAGCGCGAACACACGCTCCGAAATGGCGATCCCTTTGATCTATCGAAGCGAGTTGCTGGGTGTTCTTAACGTCGAGAGCGAGCAGATGAACGCCTACACGGAAAGCGACGAGGAACTGCTCGGAACGCTGGGCGGAAGCCTTGCCGCGATCATCGCAAACGCAAGGCTGCTCGAACAAATCCGCTCCCGGGCGGAGCAGGAACGCGTCCTTTTCGAGATCACAGACAAGATCAGGCGCACAACCGACATGCAGACCATCCTGACCACAACCGTCAGCGAATTAACCCGCGCGGTCGGCGCAAGCCGGGCGCGCATCAAAATCGGGCTGAACGCGGGAGAAGCACAGAAAGAGATGGCAGGCAATGGAGAATAGGTTCGATACCAGTCAACTGTTGAAGCGCATGGGCGGCTGGTATATCATCGTTGTGATCGCAGCCGCCCAGTTGATCGCCATCCTCGGAGCGCTGCCGGGCTTGATCTCCATTCGGTTGAACGTGGTACTGGACGAGGAACTCGCGCGCTTATTCCTGAACTTCCTGCCGGCGCTCATTGCCGCAAGTTACCTTGCCCTTCTCGGTATCGGCATGCGCATCACTGCAACTGCCCGAAAACGGCTCGACGACTGGTCACAGGGCGTGTTACGCCCCGATCAAGAGGAAGAATTGTTCGCCTGGATGGAAATCTCCGGTCTGGTTCCGCGCTATGGCGTCAGTGCGGCGGTCATCATTCTGACCTTTGTTATCCTGCCTTCTTCTGCCATTGCCTTCTCTCAAAGAGAGGTCATCTCGTCTGTTTTCCAGCCGATCTCGATCAGTTCGCCCGCGCCGATCTACATACTCCTGGGCGGACTGGCTTCCATGCTGGGCTTTATCATCCTCGCGCTCCTGATCGTCGAACGCTTCACCCTCGACCCCAGGCTGATACTGCTTCCGAAAGACTTTGAGTCCCAACTGAAAGGACACGCCGGACTCCGGCTCGGCACAAAATTCCAGGCATTGATCCTGGCTCTGATCGTGATCGGCTTGGCGATCATCGCCCCTGTAGGCTTCCAGCAGGTGATTCGGATCCTCTACGCCGAGGTCAGTTCCATGCAGGTTTTTCGCGATCTGCAAAATCAGTTCCTGCTGTTGAGTTCCCTGGTGTTGATCCTGGGAATTGGTTATTCATTCTACACGACCCGCTCCGTATCCAACCCGCTTCGGGAATTGATCGAGACTTTTCAAAAGGTCGAAGAGGGCGATCTGTCGCAACGCGTGCAGGTCAGCGCGACCGACGAACTTGCCGCGGTTGCCACGCACTTCAACCGCATGTTATCCCGCCTCGACGAATTGCAGTCCACGCTCGAACAGCAGGTTTCCGAGCGGACCAAACAACTCGCCGCGTCCAATGAAGTCGGGCGCGTTGCCGCCTCCATCCTCGACCCGGATGAACTGCTTGCAAAAGTGATCCGCCTGTTCACAGAGCAGTTCGATTATTACTACGCCGCCATCTATCTGCTGGACCCAACCGAAAAATGGGCTGAATTGAAGGAGGCAACAGGCGAGGCGGGGTACGTCCTCAAACAAAACCGTCACCGGCTTGAGATTTCAGGCAAAAGCATGGTTGCCTCATGCATCCGCGAAAGGATGCCCCGCATCGCGCAGAACACGGCTGAAGAAAAACAACGCCTTGAGAATCCCCTTCTTCCCTATACGCGCTCCGAGGTTGCGCTCCCGTTGATGGCAGGAGACCGCCTGCTGGGCGCGCTGAACGTCCAGTCAACGAGGTTGTCCGATTTTGATGTGGATGTGATCCAAACCATGCAAAACATGGCGGGGCAGGTTGCCATCGCGCTTGAAAACGCGCGCTTGTTCCAGGAGGCTCAGCAAAGGATCAGGGAACTGCGCGCCATTCAACAACAGTACCTGCTCGATGGCTGGAGTGGAGGCGTTGTCTTTCAAAAAGAGGAACTGGAATACGGCATTGGGGACGAATCGGAAAACGCCGCGCAAAGGCTGGAGATCCCCATCAGCCTGCGCGACCAGATCCTCGGCCAGATCATGCTCGAAGGCCGCGATGATTGGACGCCCGAACAGAGAAATCTTGTTGATGCCGTTGCCACGCAAGCCGCCATCGCGCTGGAAAACGCGCGTCTTGTCGCGGAGAGCCGTCAGATCGCCGGGCGGGAACGCATGCTGGCGGAGATCAACTCGAAGATCTGGTCTTCCGCCACCATAGACGCCGTGCTGCAGACCGCCGTCAAGGAACTTGGCAGGCGATTGGACGCATCGCAGGTTGTCATCGAACTGAACGTGGATGGGGAGTCGTGAAGGAAAACATGGAAACGAATCCATCCCAATACCCTGCCCTTCGCACAAGACTGGCAGTCACGCTTATCATCCTCGCCGCAATATTTTCCGCGGGCGTGACTTCGATCCTGTACGTCAATTTTCGGCAGGAATTAAGGGATAGCCTGCGGCACCGCCTGGAAAACATCACGGCGCTCGCGGGGCTGCAACAGGATGGCGATGCCTTCGTCAATGTCCAGGCGCAGCACGACGAATTCTTTCAAAAGATCCACGCGACGAACCTAAGGATCAAGGCATCCGAGTCTGACCTGAGGTTCGTCTATACCATGAGAAAAAATGAAGAAGGGATCTACTTCGTCGTGGACGCGGGTCTGCCGGGCGAGCCGCTCATTTCCGCATATGGCGATCCCTACGAAGAGCCAAGCCAGACGCTTGTGGAAAACTTCGATACCATGACAGGCACGATCGTCGAACCTGATTTCTATTCGGACGAATTTGGGACGTTCCTGTCAGCATACACGCCCATCTTTACATCGGATGGAAGGAGAGTGGGCGTCCTGGGGGCAGACATCACTGCCGAAACGGTCCTGGCGCGTGAACGAAGATACCTGCTCGGCTTGACCGCCATCTTTCTCAGCACACTTCCCATCCTGGTCGTTGCCGGCTTCGTATCCGCGAATTACCTGGCACGACCGATCATCGCCCTGCGGAATGCGGCAAACCGCATCACCGAAGGCGATTACACATTCAAGATCACGAACATCCCCCGAACCCGCGAACTCGCGGAACTGGCTGTTGATTTCAACATCATGTCCGAAAAGTTGAACGGGTTGATCAATGACCTGGAAAACCGGGTGGCGGAACGCACCCAGAGCCTGACCCGCAAGACCGACCAGCTCCGCGCCGCTTCCTTCATCGCCCGCC
>CAYQOF010000040.1:6243-16935 GCA_964419035.1 uncultured Anaerolinea sp.
GCAGGAACAAACAGTGGGCGAACTTGCCGCGCGCTTCAGCCAGTCGCTCGATATTGACAGCCTGCTTCAAACCGCCGCGCTTGAATTGGGTCAGATGCCCGAGGTTTCAGAAGTTTCAGTATTTATCAGTCAATTGCCCGAACAGGCGCCTCAAAAACAACGCTCGAAACGCACAACAGGCTAATGGATATGATGCCGAACAGTCCGTCGTCGAATGATTTACGATCAGGTACCTCCGGACCGCTCCCGGTCTGGCTTAAGGGCCGCAAGGGCTACCTGGCGCTGGGCGCAGGACTATACATCGCGGTTTATTCCACCTGGATCCTGTACAAGTGGACAGACCCTGCTTATGAATTGCTGATCGCAGGACTTGGCTATCTTCCGCCCGGCATTTTCTCCGCTGTCTGCGCCGGTTACGCCGCAACCCGCGGGCAACTTGATCAAACCACACGCCGAGCCTGGTTTTTCATTGCCCTCAGCGTGATCGCCCTGTCCCTCGCCGACATCATCTACGTGACGCTGGAAAACACGAGAGGCATCGGTTTCCCGGATATACCGGATATCTTCTATTTGATTTTCTATCCATTGGCTTTTACGGGTCTGGTGATCATACCAACCCAGGCATATGACCCATCCCAGAAGAAAACCTGGAAACTCGACCTGGGGATCATCATCGCAGGCGGTACCGCCATACTCTGGTACTTCATCATTGCGCCCACTGCCATCGCGGGCGGTGAAAAATGGAGTGAAATACTGATCGCCGGCGCCTACCCTGCAATGGACGTGCTTCTTCTGGGAAGCATTGCGAGCATTCTTTTCCGAAAAAGCGAGATCAACACCCGCCGCTCGCTTTATCTACTGGGTGTTGGACTGCTGGTTTATGTAATCGCGGATATTTTTTACGCCTGGCTGGTCTTGCAGGATCTCTATGTGTCAGGCACATGGGTGAATTTACTCTGGACGCTTAGTTATTTTCTCATCGGACTGGCGGCTCTGCGCCAAGCCAGCCCTTACCTGGTTGAACTCGAAACCGGCAGAAGATCACAGGAAAACTGGCAGGCTTCCCTGTTACCATTCGTGGCGGCAGGTGCGAGCGTGATCGTATCCTTATACGCCGCTGGCACCGGGGCTGGGGCAGGAATCCGGACAAACGGGCTCATTTTTGGGACAGCCATTACAGTATTCCTGACAATAACAAGGCAGATCATTATCATACGCGAGAATTCAAGTCTGGTGGAGGAACTAAGGCTTGCAACTGAAAATTTACAGGCTCAGGCAAGAATTCTCGAGGAACGCGTGATCGAACGCACACGCGAACTCGAAGGTCAGACCAACAGACTGCGTCTCGCCGCCCAGATTGTGCGCGATGCCGCGTCGGCAAAGGATGTGGACAATCTGTTGGAACAAGCCGCCGCCCTGATCCTCGAGCGCTTCAACCTGTATCATACCGCCATCTATTTGCTGGACCGAAAAAGGGAATATCTGGTGTTGACCGCTTCACCAACCGAAGCGGGAAGGCAAATGCTGGCTGATAATCATAAACTGGGCGCAGATGAAGAAAACATCGTCAGCCGCGTCGCTGCAACCGGAGAACCGCGCATCGTGCAGGACGAGGGACACAACGTGCCGCTCTTCGACAGCCATCTTCTACCCAACACCCGCTCCAGGATGGCGTTACCCCTCAAAGTGGAAAACGACATAATCGGCGTGCTTGATGTCCAAAGCGACCAACCGCAGGCATTCGACGGGGAGGACATCGCCATCATGCAGATCCTCACGGATCAACTGGCGACCGCCATCGAACGCACCCGCCTCCTGCAACAGGTCGAAAAAAACCTGCGCGACCTTGAACAGGCATACGGACAATATACGCGCGAAGCCTGGGCGGCGCTCGGGCAAGGCGGAACCCTCGGCAAGGCCGGCTATCGCTTCGATAATGTTCGCATTCAGCCCATCACCGAACTCCCCGCGCCTGGCAACGAAGCCATTCGAACGGGCAATGTTGTAATCAGCGAAACCGGCAGTCAGCCGCCGGACGGGAAGATGGTCGCAATCCCCATCAAAATACGCGGACAAGTCGTCGGCGCTGTGACGGCAATCATGAAGGAGGGACACAGCCAGAATACGGTATCCACCATCGAACTGGCAGTCGAGCGCCTCGCCGCATCGCTCGAAAGCGCGCGCCTTTACGAGGAAGCCCGCCTGCGCGCAGACCGCGAACGGTCCATTTCACAGGTCTCCTCCGCGATCAGCGTTTCCACCGAATACGAAGAGATCCTGCGCACCACCGTCCGGGAAATCGGCGGCGTTTTGAAGGATGCCGAGGTCACCATTCAAATCCTTGACACCGCCCAGGAACAATAGACAGGTGATTGGATCAGGAATCGATATGTCAGGCACTTTCAGAAAATTTCTTGCGCCTCCAGTTTTCGATGACGTGGAAAAAACGCGCGTATCAGCTATGCTTCATTGGATCACTTTGGGAGCATGGCTTGTGCCTCTTGCCATGGGCATGGCATATATTCTGGCGCCTCAGAACAGGTCGTTGATCCTGCCCGCCGGCATCGTCACGGTGGCATTGATCGCATCAGTCACGATCCTTTCCCGCCGCGGTCACACGCGGATCGCCGTCCTCACGCTCATAACGGTGCTTGTGGGACTTGGCTTGTTCATGAACTACGGCACGGCTGTGGAGCCGCTTCCTGCCATCATATTTTGTGCCTGGATAACCGTCGTCGGGGGATTACTGCTCGGAAGCAGGGGAGCGATGACGATCGCCATCATCTTCTCTGCCGAACAATTACTGCTTGCCTGGCTGGTACAAAACGGCAGAATCCAACCCATGGCGGCTCCCCTTACTCCCTTCACCAATTCCATTATTTTTTCGATCGGGTACGTCCTTGTCGCGGCAACATTTGGCATTGCATCCAACAGTATTCGGGTTGCACTGGACCGCGCCCGGTTCAGTGAGCGTGAACTGCTTGCCAGCAATCGTAACCTCGAGGAATTGGCGCGGGACCTGGAAAAGCGCGTGCAGGAACGAACATCCGAACTGGAAGAACGCGCCGCCCAACTGCAAACAGTATCCACAGTTGCGCGCACCATTGCCGCAGTGCAGGACTTGGAATCGCTTCTTCCCGAAATAACCAGATTGGTCAGCAAACAGTTCGGCTTCTACCACGTCGGCATCTTCCTCCTGGATGATGCAAATGAATTTGCCGTCCTGCGCGCCGCAAACAGCGAAGGCGGGGCACGGATGTTGGACCGCCGCCATAAACTGAAACTGGACACGAACAGCATCGTCGGGTACGCGACCTCGCGCGGCATCCCCCGCATCGCCCTGGACGTTGGGACCGATGCTGTTTTCTTCGACAACCCCGACCTCCCGGACACCCGCTCCGAGATGGCGCTCCCCCTTCGCGTGGGCGGACGAGTGATCGGCGCTCTGGACGTGCAAAGCACGGAGAAAAACGCGTTCTCGCAGGTGGATATCGGCGTTCTTACCACCCTCGCAGATCAGGTGGCAGTTGCCATCGAAAACGCCAGGTTGTTCAGTGAGGCGCGCAGGGCGTTATCCGAATCGCAAGCCACATTCGAAAAGTACGTCAGACAGGAATGGAGCAGTTTCACGCGGCAGGCAAGGCAAACCGGCTTCGTCTTCGATGGCAAACAGGTGATCCCGCTGGAAAATGAAGGGAAGCAATCGCCCAGATCCCTTCCACAAACGGGCAGTCTCTCGTGGGACAAGGCATCCTCCACCGTCAGCGTTCCCATCCGGTTGCGCGGGCAAACCATCGGCGTGCTGGATGTGCGCCCCAGGATCGGACAACGCGAGTGGACGCAGGCTGAGATTACCCTGCTCGAAGCCGCGGCGGAACGCGCTGCGCTCGCGCTTGAGAACGCCCGTCTCGTCGAGAGCGCCCAGCGCCGCGCCGCGCGCGAGCGTTCCATCGGCGACATCGCCGCGAAAATCGGCTCGGTAAGCGACGTTGACCTGATCCTGCAAACCACTGTGGAGGAACTGGGCCGCAGGATCGGCGGCGCAACAGAAGTGACCCTCGAACTCGCCAGTGAAGCGAAATAAAGCCGGATGCGAAACGAGAACCAGACTATGAAACGGAAGATTGGATTTCCAGGGAATGAAACACAGCGATACGCCCTGATGGGTGTACTCTTTGGCTTCCTGTTCCCCGCCGTTGCAACTGTGATCAGGATTACAGGCAAGGGCCTTCCCTTCGACCTGCCAAGTGTTATTCTGGTACAGTCAACAGATCCGTTGCTCTGGATCATTGACACCGCCCCGCTATTTCTGGGCATATTCGCCGCCCTTGCGGGACGGCGACAGGACAAACTTCTAAAACTGAACGCCGAGTTGCTGCTCAGGGAGAATGAACTGAAGGACGCGCAGACAACTCTTGAACAGCGTGTGGAGGAACGCACACAGGAATTGCAGGCGGCAAACCAACGTGCGGAAATTCGCTTCTCTCAACTACAAACCATCGCGGAGATTGCCCGATCGGTCATTTCCATTCGGAACATGGACAGACTCCTGCCGGCGCTTGCACAAATGATCAGCAATCGTTTGGGGTTTTATCATGTCGGCATCTTCCTGATAGATGAAGCCAGGCAATACGCCATCCTGCGCGCTTCCAACAGCGAGGGCGGAGGGCGCATGTTACAGCGAAGCCACAAACTCCGCATAGGTGAACAGGGCATCGTCGGGTTCGTCGCCCGCAACAAGCAGCCCCGCATCGCCCTCGACGTCGGTGCAGACGCGGTATATTTCGATAACCCCGATCTTCCCGATACTAAATCGGAAATGGCGTTACCCCTCAAATCCGGCGAGCAGGTCATCGGCGTGCTGGATATTCAATCCACGGAGGCAAATGCCTTTACCGATGAGGACGTCAGTACGTTGTCCATCCTTGCAGACCAGACTGCCATCGCGATCCAGAATGCCATCCTGAACGAACAAACCCAAAGGGCGCTAAAGGAGGCAGAGATCGCTTCGCGTCAGGCGTCCGCGCAGACATGGAAGGGGTATGTGGAGATGATGCGGGCAAGAGGCTACCGCTATGACGGTGTCAGATCGCAGGCGTTGAAGGAAGCGTCCGTGTCCGGCGGGGAAGACGGCGCCCTATCCATCCCCATCCGACTGCGCGGTGAAGTCATCGGGCGTTTGAAATTGAGGCCATCCGATGCCGGACGCCGATGGACGGAAGACGAACTCGCCATCATCGAAGCAACCGCCGAACGCGCCGCCCTCGCTCTCGAAGGCGCACGCCTGCTCGACGACGCGCAAAAACGCGCATCACGCGAAGCCTTTCTTTCTGACATGTCGGCAAAACTCGGCGCTTCCTTCCAGTTGGATTCCATCCTGCGCGATACCGTGCAGGAACTGGGACAGACCCTGAAGAATTCGACGGTTTCGTTCCAACTGGTAAATCCATCCGCTACCCTTACTGGAGGCGCGTCAAGGTCGAATGAGAATATTGCAAGCAAAACGGGATCGGAGTAGGTAGCAATGATGAACCCCAAACCCGCTCCCGAAAATGGACAAAATAAAACCAAGATGGAAAACAAGGGAAACATTTCGCCAAATCGAATCCTGATCGTCCTGATCCTGTCAATCTTTCTCGTGCAATTGGGGATCACGATCGCCTTTACGATCCTGCCTCCGCTCCCTCAGATTGCGGAGTCCGTGGTCGGCGCGACCTTGTTAATCCTGCTTGCCTCCCCAATTGTTTATCGGTTTGCCATCCTGCCGCTCCACAACCAGATCAAGAAGACCGGCGAGGCTGTCAGCCGGCTCGAAGCCATGAACGAGACGCTCGAACAGCGCGTCAGTGAGCGCGCCGCCGAACTCGAAACAGCAAACAAACTGACCGCCCGCCGCGTTGCGCAACTACAGGCGATCACTGAACTTTCCGAGTCAATCGCCCAATTGCAGGATATCAACGCCATCTTCCCCGCCGCCGCAAGGTTGATCAGTGAACGTTTCGGCCTTTACCACGTGGGCATCTTTTTGATTGACAGGGACAGGGAATTCGCGGTCCTCCATGCCGCGAACAGCGAAGGCGGGAGGAGGATGCTGGAAAGAGGCCATCGGCTGCGACTGGGAACCGGCGTTGTGGGCCATGCCGCGCAAACCGGGCAACCCCGCATCGCGCTGGATGTTGGGGCTGATGCTGTTTTCTTCAACAACCCCGACCTCCCGGAGACCCGCTCCGAAGCCGCGCTTCCCATGAAATCCAAAGGCGAAACCGTCGGCATACTGGATGTCCAAAGCACCCAGGCAGGCGCATTTTCCGATGAAGACCTGGGGGTGTTGACGACGCTGGCAAACCAGGTATCCATTGCGATTGAAAGTGTGCGCCTGTTGACCGAGACCCGCGCCGCGCTCAAACAGGCACAGGAAGTGTATAACGAATTCACGCGCTCGGAATGGAGCCGCGCGATAACAAAGACAGAACAACCCGGCTTCCGGTACAGATCGGGGCGCATCGAAATTCTGGAAAACCCATCCCTGGAACCGCACATCCTCTCGGCGGTGCAGAACGGCGAGATCGTGAAGGATCAAACCGATGGGCTTCAGGAGACACACGCATCGGTGGCGGTCCCTGTAAGAGTGCGCGGCGAGGTGATCGGCGTGCTTCACATCGAGGCAAACGATCATTCCAGAGGGTGGCGCGACGATGAGATAAGCCTGGTCCAGGCGGTTGCCGAGCGAGCCGCATTTGCAATGGAAAACGCGCGCCTGCTTCAGGATGCCCGCCGACGCGCGGCAAAGGAAAAATTGATTTCCGAAGCCACGTCTCGGATCAGCAGTTCGCTAAACCTGGAGAACATCCTGCATGCCACAGTGGAGGAATTGGAACGCGTGCTGGGCGGGTCCGAAGTGCTGATTCAATTCGAGAGCCGGGAGGCAGCGTGAATCTCGATCTGCGTCAAGCCTCTTCACCTGAAATCGCGCGCCAGAGACGCAATGCGTTCAATATCAGCCTGGCTCTCTCCGTTCTGACGTTGATCGCGGTGATCGTCCTGTTTGCCCGTGAGGATACCCGCATATTGCCTCTTGCAATCCTGGTGTTGACAATCAGCGCGATCTCCACCCGGCTTGCTCTGGGAGGCAGGCACGTTCTGGGAGGCTGGCTCATCATTTCCGCGTTTTCATTGACCGGAATTCTGATTCCGTTTTTTCAGGGCGGGTATGATATTTACATCGCCATCGCTGTACTTGCAGTTACCGGGCTTGTTGCCTTTGGAACCCTGACGGGCCGGCACGCCGAGCGGGCAATGATGGTTGGCGCGTTGACCTCCACCATCATCCTGTGGACGGGTCAGATCGCCAGCGGCAACCCCCAAAACATCGTCCTGTTATTTTCAGCCGCCGCGTTCTTCGTGTTCCTCTATTTTTTACTGCGCGGATTCGCAGCGCTGGACCTGCGCGCAAAGATCATCCTGGGAATTCTTGCCACCGGCGGGATCGCGCTTGGCGTGCTTTCCTTCTTTGCAGTTGATCGGGCAGGCAGGATCACCAACTCGCTTTCCGAGCGGCTTGAGACCAACGTGCGCCTGCTGGCAGAGGAACAACTCCTCAATACAGCCCGCCTGGAGGCTGGTCGCGCAAACCGGTTCTTTGATGAATTAATGAAGGAAGTGAATCGCCTGGCTGGATATCGCCTCGCCCTGCAAAACCGGCGGGAGATCCTCAGCCAGGGCATGTATTGGAATGCCGCCGGGAATCTCGTCCAATTGGAAGGTGGACAATACGGAAATTCAGCGCAGGACATTTCGTCAGTGTTCGTCCCGGCAAATATCACGCTCGACGAATCGGTGCTGACGGAGTTGAATACATCTGCATATCTTGACTTTTCCATCCCCCAATTGCTGAACGAAAACCCCGCGATCCTTGCCGTATACTATATCGATTCGAGGGGGGTCGTGCGCTATTATCCAAACATCGAACTGGCATCCGTCCTGCCTCCGGATTTCGACGCGACCTCGCGCCCGTATTATGAAATCACCTCGCCGCTGTACAACCCGCAGCGACTCACACGCTGGACGATCCCCTACCTGGATGCGACCGGCGGGGGGCTGGTTGTAACGGTTGCCGCGCCGGTTTATTATGGCGATGAATTCAACGGCGTGGTCGCGGCAGATGTGCAACTATCGGTCATTACAGAGCGGATCGCCTCCATCAAGGTAGGGCAAACCGGTTACGCATTCATGGTTGACGACGCCGGGCGCGTCATCTCCATGCCCCCGGCCGGCTACGAGATGTACGGGATGGATCCCGACGAACTGCCAGCCGACGAATTCTTCAAACAGACAGTGCTTGGCAAAGGTTCCGAAGATATTAGATCAACCACAAACCGCATGGCGGCAGGTGGACGCGGCTTGAGCATTGTTCGCGTGAACGGCATTGATACATATATTTCCTATGAGCCTGTCACTGCGAGCGGCTACAGCCTCGCCCTGGCGGTCCCCGTATCAGAAATGCAGACCGCGATCATCGCCGCCCGCGACGAAACCCAGGCACAAACGCGCTCCGCGTTTCAGACGGTCGTGCTGATCCTTGTTTTCCTGTTCATCGGCGCTGTGACTGTCAGCCTTGCCCTCGGGCAGGTGATCGCCGCTCCTGTGCGCCGCCTGACCGAAACGGCAAGCCGCATCGCAGACGGAGACCTCACGGTGAGGGCAGACTCTACAACAACGGACGAGATCGGCACATTGGCAGATGCGTTCAATACGATGACAGCCCGCCTGCGGGAAACACTTGAGGGTCTGGAACAAAAAGTGGCAGACCGCACAGCGGAATTGGTGAAAGCCAATGAACGGAACGAGCGCCGCGCAAAGCAATTCGAATCCATCGCTCATGTAGCGCGCACGATCAGTTCCACGCGCGATCTGGATAGTTTGCTCCCGCAGATCACAACTGCCATCAACCACGCATTCAGATTCTATCACGTCGGCATCTTCCTTGTGGACCGCGCCAGGGAATATGCGGTCCTCAGCGCGGCGAACAGCGAAGGCGGGCAGGTGATGCTGGCACGCGGACATCGTCTCAAAATCGGCGAGGTGGGCATCGTCGGTCACGTGACCGCCACCGGACAACCTCGCGTCGCCCTCGACGTGGGGATGGATTCCGTATACTTCGACAACCCCGACCTCCCGAACACGCGCTCGGAGATCGCCCTGCCCCTGCGCGCGGGCGAAGAGATCATCGGCGCGCTCGACGTGCAAAGCACGGAACCCAATGCCTTCTCACAGGAGGACGTTAATATCCTCTCGACGCTTGCGGACCAGGTGAGCATCGCGATCCAGAATGCGCGCCAATACGAAGAGACGCGTAAAGCGCTTGCTGAGTCCGATTCCCTGGCGCGGACGTTCGTCCAGACGGGGTGGCGGCAATTCATCAGGAGCCAGAAACTGGCTGGCATTCGCCACAGCGGAGCAAGAGCCTCATTGCTGTATGCGAAAAACGGCAAAGGCGGGGATGAGAACCGTTCGGCAACCGGACAACTCAAGGCGAGGGGAGGAGGCGCAGCGCTCTCGCTCCCGGTGAAATTGCGCGGTGAAGTCATCGGGTCGGTGAATGTCCGCTCACCGGATAATCGTCAATGGGATCAGGATGAACTTGACATCATCAACGCGATCATCGAACGCGCCGCGCTCGCCATGGAAAACGCGCGCCTCCTGAACGAATCGCATCGCCGCGCCGCAAAGGAAGCCAAGATCGGCGAAGTGACCGCCAGGATCGGGGCATCCATCAACTTGCGTAACGTGTTGCAGACCGCTGTGGAGGAATTGGGGCGCGCTTTGCCCGGCTCGGAGGTTGTGATTCAATTCCAAAGCGACAAGGATAACGGCTCCGGATGACCAAAGGACTTATGAGCAGACTTGATTCATTACGACGCCTGCTGGCGCCTCCCGTCTTCCCGGAAGACGAGGAAAAGACCCGCAAAGCCCGGTATGCCAACGCGATCGCATTGACGTTCATTGTCATCGTGCTTGGGTACGAGATTGGCACACGCGCCCTCAGGGATTATTCCGGTTTCGATATTTCGGATCTCATTCTGACCGGGTTCGCGATTGCCAACCTGACAGGATGGGTATTGCTCAAGAGAGGGCACTTAAAGGCCACTTCCATCCTTCTTGTGGTCTTGATCTGGATCGCGGCAAACGGCATTGCGGCAATCGGTTTTGGCATCCGGGATACGGCTTACGTCACCAATTTTTCGATTGCAGTCATGGCGGGATTGCTGCTCGGATGGCGGGCTTCCCTGGTTGTCACAGCGGCAAGCATCCTTTCAGGTTTTGGGCTGGCTTACGCCGAGGAGAACGGGATCATCACCAGCGCGTCGTACCCGCCCTCAGCCTTTGCCCAGGATATGATCTTCATCTTTGGCTTGAACATCGTTCTCATCTACCTGCTGATCAACGGCTTGGAGAACGAAATCAAACGGTCAAAAACCAGTCTGAAGGAACTTGAGGCATCCAACCTCAACCTTCATGCCGCGCAAGCCGAATTGGAGAAGCGCACGGCGGACCTCATGCAGCGCGGAACGGAATTAGAAGTTGCAAATAAACAGATCAGGCGCCGCGCCGAACAATTCGAATCATTGGCGCAGGTTGCGAGGTCCGTCATATCCGTTCGCGATGTCCAGGAGTTGCTTCCGCGCATCACGT
>CAYQOF010000041.1:0-2480 GCA_964419035.1 uncultured Anaerolinea sp.
GGCGTCGCCATCGCCCGCCGCGCCTGGCTGACGAAGAACGACGTGATCAACTGCTGGTCAACGGACAAGTTGCTGAAATGGCTGAAGAAGAGAAAGTAGCGCGAGGCCGGCGGTTGCGGCAGATCAAGTGAGAGCGAAGAGGCTTGAAAACCGGCGCCGCCGGCAAGTTCGGGACAGACGCCATCAAATGTCGAACCGCGGGATACAGGAACAGCGGGGTTGGTTCCGACGCTCGAAGCGGTGCAGGAAAAGAACAATCGCGCTTACGGAATCCTCGCAAAGGGATTATTGTAGTAAACTCGCGCAAATCAGCCACACGAAGGGATTCGCGATGCAACCCAATATTTATTGGAAAGACAAAGTTGTCCTTGTAACTGGAGGTTCGAGCGGAATCGGATTGGCTCTGGCGTGTCTGTTGGCGGGAAGCGGCGCGCAGGTCTGGCTGGCGGCGCGCGACCGCGTCAGGTTGGAGTCAGCGCTAGGAGAGGTGGAATCAGCCCGTTATTCCAGTGGGCAGCGATGCGGGTTCGTATCCGCAGATTTGTCGGTCGCGTCCGAGGCATCGGAGGCGGTCTCGAAGGTCATGGAGTCAGCGGGTCTTCCCGATGTGGTCATCAACTCGGCAGGCGCCGCCCATCCCGGTTATGTTCAAGACCTTTCGCTCGACATCTTCCGCTGGATGATGGAGACGAACTACTTTGCAGCCGTTTATGTCGCCAAAGCCGTTCTGCCGGGGATGATCGAACGGCGCTCCGGGCACATCATCAACATTTCCTCGATGGCTGGTTTTACGGGCGTGTTCGGTTACACCGCTTACGGCGCGTCCAAGTTTGCGGTGGCGGGTTTTTCGGAATCCCTGCGGGCGGAGATGAAGCCGCATGGCATTCATGTCTCGCTGGTCTTTCCGCCGGATACCGACACGCCGCAACTGACTTACGAGAATCAATACAAGCCGCCTGAAACAAAGGCGTTATCTGGAACGGCGCGGGCGCTCTCTGCGGAAACGGTTGCGCGGGCAATTCTCCGGCAGGCTGAGAGGAAGGATTTTCTGATATTGCCCGGCTGGGATGCGCGCCTGTTCTATATTCTCATTACGAAACTGCCGAAGAGTCTGGTCTTTGCCGTGATGGACTGGCTGGCATCCCGGTCCCGCAAATAAACCGCGAAATCGTTGGAAGATGAGTCCACCCTGACGCTACATTGGTAAAAGACGAAAGGAGGAACATCATGGATATCTTCGAAAAATGCCGCAACTACACGATTGCCAAAGAGGCCATGGCAGGCGGCTATTATCCCTATTTCATCCCTTTGACGGAAAGCGAAGGGAGCGAGGCGGTCTTTCAGGGTCATCGCCTGATCATGTGCGGCTCGAACAATTACCTTGGTTTGACAACTCACCCAAAAGTGCGGCAGGCGGCCATGGACGCCATATCCCGTTTTGGAACGAGTTGCACCGGCTCCCGCTTCCTAAACGGGACCCTCGAACTGCACGAGCAACTGGAGCGTGAACTGGCTGACTGGAGCGGCAAGGAAGCCGCGCTGGTCTTCTCGACCGGCATGCAGACCAACCTGGGCGTCATCAGCGCAATGGTGACTCGTGAAGACGTGGTGATTTTGGATAAACAGGACCATGCCAGCATCGTGGACGGCGCGAAACTTGCCTGGGGCGAAACCAGGCGTTTCCGACACAACGACATGGTTGATCTGGAGCGCGTGTTGTTCCAGATACCTGCCAATAAGGGAATATTGGTTGTGGTGGACGGTCTCTACAGCATGGAAGGGGATATTGCTCCTTTGCCCGAGATTATTACGCTCTGCAAAAAATATGGAGCGCGCCTGATGGTGGACGACGCCCACGCGATGGGTGTGCTGGGCGGCGGTCGCGGCACTGCGGCTCATTTCGGAGTCACGCAGGATACGGACCTGATCATGTCCACGTTCAGCAAGTCTTTTGCCTCGCTGGGCGGGTTCATCGCCGGAGATGAACCCATCGTCCACTACATCAAACACCATGCGCGCGCGCTGATCTTCAGCGCGAGCATCCCTGCTTCAAACGCCGCGGCCGTGCTGGCGGCGCTCCAGGTGATGCGCGAGGAACCGGAGCGCATCCAGCGCGTCAATGCCAATGCGGCGTATGTGCGGAAGGAACTCCGCCGCCTGGGATTCGACATCGGCGCGTCAGAGACGCCCATCGTCCCGATCATCATCGGCGACGACATGCGCACGCTCCTTGCCTGGAAAGCCCTCTTCGAAGCCGGCGTGTTCGTCAACCCGATCCTTGCCCCGGCGGTCCCCGAAGGACGTCAGTTGTTGCGCACGAGTTACATGGCAACGCACACGGACGAGCAATTGAATCGCGCGCTGGAAATCTATGAACGCGTGGGCAGGCAGGTGGGGTTGATTTAGGCGTGTTGATGGGCGGGAAGTGGAAAGCGGGAACGGAGCGCATTATGAAGATTCGTTCGATTACATATTTTTGC
>CAYQOF010000041.1:2580-16903 GCA_964419035.1 uncultured Anaerolinea sp.
CTCGAGCCGAACGGATTCGCCAACCTGCAATTCGCCGCGCTGGCAAACGTGGATGCCGGCGCGCCGTTCTTCCCCGCCGCCTATCACGATAAGGGCAAGCCTGCTTTTGCGATTGCAACAGAATCCGCAGATCTTGCGGTGCGGGCGTTCGAGAATGCGAGGAACATCGAGGAGGGAAGAAATAATCTGGTTGCTGAGATCGAAAGGCACGGAAAGAACCTTGCCAAAATCTCCAATTCTCTAATCCCAATTTCTCCAAAATTCATCGGCATGGATTTTTCCCTCGCGCCCTTCCCCGGCGACGCGCATTCGCTTGGCAATGCGGTTGAAAAGATGGGAATTCCGAAGATCGGATTGCATGGATCGCTCGCCGCCGCCGCCATTCTGACCGAAGCCATTGACCGCGCCGATTTCCCTCACACCGGCTTCAGCGGATTCATGCAACCCGTACTCGAAGATTCCGTCCTCGCAAAACGCGCCGCTGAAGGGACATTGACGATCAAGGATGCGTTGCTTTACTCTGCCGTATGCGGGACAGGATTGGATACCGTTCCGCTGCCGGGCGATATAACCGCGAAACAACTCGCGCCATTGCTGCTCGATCTTTGCGCGCTGGCTTTACGGCTGGATAAACCTCTCACCGCGCGCCTCATGCCCATCCCCGGCAAGAAGGCGGGCGATGAGACGAATTTCGATTTCGGCTTTTTTGCGAACAGCAGGGTGATGGCGCTCGAGTCGGAAGAGTTGAAATCCCCCATGATCAATAGCGAGGTAGTGCAAATCAAGAAGCGTTAGCAGGTTTTGTCTACCTTCCAGTCCCCAAACCGTCAACGTCCACATCGCACACGGATCGTCGAGCCCCTGCATCCTCCGCCATTAACAAGACCTTAACCTCGGACGAAAATTGTCTTATGGTATAGTGTGTCAACAACCATGTCCGAAACCATCCTTATCGTCGAAGACGAACCTGCGTTACGCGATACGCTCGCCTATAACCTGAAAAAGGAGGGATACACGGTCAAGGCGGTTGGTGACGGGCGCGCCGCCCTCGAGTCCGCGCGCAGGAACAAGCCAGACCTGCTCGTGCTGGACATTATGCTCCCCGAATTGGACGGCTTCGAAGTGGCGCGCATCCTGCGCAGGGAGATGACCACTCCCATCCTCATGCTCACCGCCCGCGACGACGAGATTGACCGCGTCGTCGGTCTCGAGGTGGGCGCGGACGATTACCTGACCAAGCCCTTCTCCATGCGCGAACTCATTGCCCGCGTCAAGGCACAGTTGCGGCGGGCGCGCTTGATGCGCGAGGGATTCTCGAAGACAGGCGAAACCACGCAGCACGCAACACTCACATTCGATAACCTCGTCATCAACCTGACACGCCGCGAAGCGACTCTCGATGGCAAGCCGATCCAACTCAAACCCAAGGAATACGAACTGCTCGAATTCTTCGCCTCGCACAAGGGACAGATGCTCTCACGCCAATTCATCCTCGAACGCGTCTGGGGCTGGGACTTCATCGGCGATAGCCGCACGGTGGACGTGCATGTGCGCTGGCTCAGACAGAAGATAGAAGCGGAAGCAAGCAAACCAACGCGTATTGTGACTGTGCGAGGTGGAGGCTACCGGTTTGAGGGATAAAAAATCGGGACGTCTGTCTGTCCCGATTTTCCCTACGCATCCCGGATGATTTCCCTGTCCGCCCGCAACAAACTGTTCACCAGTTCCTGTACATCCATTTTGCGTTTCTCAGCCAACATGTTTATGAACTCATCCACGTCTGGTTCAAGATATACAGGAAAGCGGAATTCGACATTGGCGCGGTAAAACTTGCCCCGTTCCGCTTTGGAGAAATCATATTCAGGCTTCATTGATTCGTCTGGTTGTATTGATTTTCTTCGGCGCGGGTTGCTTTTCGCGCGGAGATAATTCTTACTCGCCATAGGTCCTCTTCAATCTGCTCGAAAGTATGAACAACAACTCTCAGAACTCCGGTTTCGTCAATGCCCAGCGTAATCCAGCGGTCTTCTCTTGTGCTGTGTTCTTCATCGTATATGGAAAGATGATTGACATCCCGAAAAACGCCTGCTGCACGACGAAATGAAATGCCGTGTTTATTAATGTTGGAGCGTTCCTTGTTCGGGTCCCAATCGAAATCGTAACGCACGATGTGCCTCGTTGCAGAATAAGTATAACATAACGCATTTCTATTTCGAGCAGAATGACTTTCGTCGCATGAGTTCGGTCACGTTAATTCTTCTCCTCTCTTTGGCGCTTTTCGCCGCGTGGTTTGCGTGGCGGTATTACAAACTGCGCCGTGATGTGGATGAATATGCAAATCAAATTCGCGGGGAGAATTTCAACGCTGAAATCAAGGAACTCGAAAATCTCTCCAGCGCGATGGCTTCTCTACTCTCGACCTTCGACCTTCGACATTCGACCCTCGAATCCGAACGCGCCCGCCTCGCCGCCGTCCTCGAGCAGATGACCGACGGCGTGCTTATTGCCGATGAACAGGGCATTGTCCAATTTGCGAATCCCGCCGCGGGCAAATTGTTCCAAACCTCCAACCCCATCAATCGAAGCGTTGCCGAAGTCGTGCGCAACCATCAACTCGTCGAAGCCTGGCGCCGCTGCCAGCAAACGCGCAAGATGCAAAGCGAATCCGTCGAGGTGCCGACGCGTCACCAATACCTGCAACTCGTCGTCATCCCCGACGAGCACGCCAACGGGAGTCTCCTGCTCGTGCAGGACCTCACCCACATCCGCCGCCTCGAGACCGTGCGCCGCGATTTCATCAGCAACCTCTCGCACGAACTCCGCACGCCGCTCGCCTCGCTCAAAGCCCTCACCGAGACCCTCCATGACGGGGCGCTGGACGACCCTCCCGCCGCGCGTCATTTCATTGAACAGATTCAAGTGGAGGTGGACGCGCTGACCCAAATGGCGACCGAACTTCTCGAACTCTCGCGCATCGAATCAGGACGCCTCTCCCTCGACCTCAAGCCTGTCGCGGCTTGCGAACTGCTTCACTCTGCCTCCAAACGGATGCGCGTGCAAGCCGAGCGCGCGGGCTTGTCCCTGCGCGTGGAGTGCGCGGAGAATCTGCCAAATGTAAAAATTGATCTGCAAAGGATGGAACAGGTGCTGGTCAACCTCATCCACAACGCGGTCAAGTTCACGCGCCCGGGCGGCGATGTGGTCCTTTTGGCGGAACCAGGTTACGGCTTCATCCGATTCGGTGTGCGGGATACGGGAATCGGAATCCCTCTGGAAGATGTCTCACGCATTTTCGAGCGCTTTTACCGCGTCGACAAATCCCGCGCGGGAAGCGGGACAGGCTTGGGCTTATCCATCGCCAGGCACATCGTCGAGGCGCACGGGGGAAAGATCTGGGCGGAAAGCGTGGAGGGGAGGGGCAGCACGTTTTACTTTACGCTCCCCGCTGCAAACGGCTGATCAGGCTTTTTTGTTGGAACGCGCCATCAGCCATTCCTGAATATCCATCCTGTCTTCATTATCTTTTGGCTTCAGGCGGCTGTAGGTTCCATCGGAGTGCATGAGGCGCGCGCGGACGTTATCGCGCAGGTAAGCGGCGAGCACGTTCTCGCGCAGATGCTGAATGTGATCGGGGCTTTCGATGGGGAAGACCACCTCGACGCGATGATCGAGGTTGCGTTCCATCAGATCGGCAGAGCCAAGATAGATCTCCCCCGCACCGCCATTCTGGAAATAGTAAATGCGGCTGTGTTCGAGATAACGTCCGACGATGCTCACGACGCGGATGTTCTCGCTGACGCCCTTGACGCCCGGACGAAGCGAACACATGCCGCGTACCAACAAATCTATTTTGACGCCCGCCTGCGATGCCTTGTAGAGCAACTGGATCATGTGCGGGTCCACGACGGAATTGGCTTTGAAGATCAGGCGCGCCTTTTCGCCTTTCTTGGCGTGTTCGATCTCACGCTGGACAAGCGCTTCGATCTTCTGCCGAAAGTTGACCGGCGCGACGAGCAGTTTGCGATACTCGCGCTGCGCGGAATACCCCGTCAGGAAGTTGAAGAGGTCGGTGGCGTCCGCGCCGATGGATTCGTCGCAGGTGAAGATGCCAATGTCCTCGTACGTGGTGGAGGTGATGTGATTGTAGTTGCCTGTGGCGAGGTGGACGTAGCGTTTGATGCCCTCGCCCTCCTGCCGCACAACCATGCCGATCTTGCAGTGCGTTTTCAAGCCCATCAATCCATACACCACATGGACGCCCGCCTCCTCCAGTTTGCGCGCCCAGCCGATGTTGCTTTCCTCGTCGAAACGGGCTTTGAGTTCGAGGAGCACCGCCACCTGTTTGCCGCGCTCGCGCGCTTCGAGCAGTGCGTCCACGACCGGCGAGTCGCTTCCGACGCGGTAGAGGGTCTGTTTGATGGCGAGCACGTTTGGGTCCCGCGCCGAGGCGTTGAGGAAGTCAATGACCGGGGTGAATGAGTCGTAGGGATGATGGATCAGGATGTTCCCTTGCTTGATGGCTTCGAAAAGATTATCGGGGCTTTCTATTTTCCTGAACACCTTGGGGATGTGCGGCTTATAAGCGGGATATTTCAGATCGTGGCGTTCCACGCTGTTGTAAATCTGCCAGAGGTTGATCAGCCCCAGCGGTTTGCGCTGCACGAACACGTCGCTGGGTTTTATTTCCAGGTTTTCGATGAGCAGGTCGCGGATGTCGGACGGCATGGATTCGTATACGCTGACCTGCGCCACCGAACCGAACTTGCGTTTGCGAATACCCTCTTCCATGGATTCGAGCAGGTCGTCGGCTTCGAGTTCCTGGATCTCCACGTCCGCATCGCGGACGATGCGGAATGGATGCACGGAGACGATCTCCATGCCCGGAAAGAGCAGACCGATGTTCGCGGCGATCACCTGTTCGAGCCAGACGAAGTAATGGTGAAATGGGATCGTCCCGTCTTTGCGAGTGCTGCCCGACGAACGCTTGATGGGAATCAGGCGCGGCAGCGTGCCAGGCACTTTGAGGCGGGCGAACTTTTCCCTGCCTTTGGGATCGCGGATGACAATGGCGAGGTTCAGGCTCAGGTTCGAGATGTGCGGAAAGGGATGCGCGAGATCGAGCGCGAGCGGCGTCAGGACCGGATAGACCATTTCGTGGAAGTAGGCGTTGGCTCTCTCTTTTTGGGTTTTGCTCAGCTTTTCGTAATCGAGGATGTGAATTCCCGCCTTGTCCAGTTTGGGCAGGAGTTTGCGCTGGAGGCATTGATGCGCGTCGTTATCCAGTTGGATGTAGAGTTTGCGGATGGCGGCGAGTTGTTCGCGCGGGGTCATGCCGTTGGGAGAAACGTCCACGATTCCCGCATCAACCTGCTTGCGGAGTCCTGAAACGCGCACCATGAAGAACTCGTCGGTGTTGGAGCCGAAGATGGCGAGGAACTTCACGCGTTCGAGGAGCGGGTTGTTCTCATCCTGCGCCTCCTCGAGAACGCGTCGCTGAAATTCGAGCAGGCTCAGTTCGCGGTTGATAAAAAGAGAGGGGGAGGAAAGGGAAACGGATTCGGGCATGACATCTTATGCCAACTACTGATCTCGATACGCCCCGCGACGCTTCGACTTCCACTTCGTCTTGCTTCGCTCGCTCAATGTCCGCTCAGCGCGTGCGGGGCTACTCGACCAGCGCGATAAACATGATCTACTTATTGCCGAGTTCCACAAGTATACCCGGTGTGAGGAGCCAATCCAATGCGGCGCGGCGTGACTGGCGAAGATCGCCGGCGGAAAGACGGATCACCCCGCCCTTTTTGATGGTGATGTCAAGTCTGCCGTTCTCCGAGGTCAGCAAGCCTGCAAGATTGCTCAAATGAGGTTCGTGCCCGACCAGCGCGAGGCTATCCACGGAATGGTTTTCGTTGATCTCGGAGATCAGCGCATCGGGATCAGCCATCGGCGTGAGGTTTTCGCTGAATGCAATCTCTTTCTTCATCTTGAAAACATCTGAAAGGATTTCGGCGGTCTCATGTGCGCGGACGTAGGGACTGGAAAGGATCAGGTCGAATTCGACGCCCAAGGCGCGCAATCCTTTCGCGATCTGACGCATTTTCCTGCGTCCCTTGTCGGTGAGGGGGCGGTCGCTGTCCTGTTCGTAGGCGCCTTCGTCTGCGGCTATGGCATGGCGGATGATGTAGAGGTTCATGTCAGTTCTCCCAGGGGAAAGGTTGGTCTGGCGAGTGCCGCCAGAATGCAGCGAGTTGATCCATTTTCGCGGTGTAGGCGGAAACGGTTTCAGCGTGGCGTCTTTCATAATAACGGCGGACAGGCTCGGGGTCGAAGGAAGCGTCCGATGAGAAATCCGCGAGAGTCTGTATGATGATCTCCGCATCCTGTATCTCCCCCATCAGCGATTGATAATCGTTCATCCGTTTGAGGTTCCCGGTGGGGAAACCATCCAGCAGAGGGTGAACGATCTCGACCATGTATCGGAACGACTTGAAGGCGATGCGCACGCGGTGAATGGTGGGAGGCTGGGCGGTGTCAATTCGTGCAAAACGTTGTCTGGTGAGCAGATAGGCATCGTCCACGGCTTGCAGAATTTGCGGGAGGATATCATCCTGATTGTTGGATTCGGTGGATGCCCGCGTTTTTTTCATGCGGTTGGAGATTTCATCGAGGTCGAACTTCTTGATCTTCTTGCGAAGACTCTTCAACAGGTCCGCCTCGACGGTTTGCAGATGTTCCTGAATTGATTGAAGTTGAGGAAGTTCCTGCGCGGTCTTGGAGAACTCGGCAAGCATGACCTGTGTATCGCGCAGGTCGTCGAATTCATCGAGTTGATTCTTGAAGGCACGGCTCAATTTCTGCAAACGCGGGCGCGGTGAAAAGGAGTTCATAAGTTTGATGAGCGAGAGCAGGCGGCGCGTGGCAATACGGATGTCGTGGACGGCTTCATTGGAAAACTCGGCGCGGCAACGCTTGAGTTCGGCGCGGTAAGTTTTCCAGCGTTTGTCCAACGCTTCGAGGAGAAGTCCGCTGGGGGTCAATAGCTCTGTTCTGGGTGTGATCATGGAAATTCGGTCAATCCGAAATCGTGAACAATCAGCCTGGACAGCATCATACAACCGAGTGGAGGACCCGTCAATCGAGTTCCGGCGATTCTCTGATGTCATTGCGGCCATCGGGAAGCAGTCCCCCGATTTCAGCGAGGAGACTGCTTCGTTCCTCGCAGTGACATTTTCACGGGTTTTCATAATTGTTTTGCATTGGCAAAGCCGCTGTAAAGCATGGATTGTTGACTCTGTGCTATCCTACGGGCATGGAAATGTTCCTGATCGCATCAGTGACAGCAATGCTTGTGGTGATCATTGTGGATACAAAGCAGAAGCGTCAAGCCTTCCTGTGCCAGCAGGAAGAGCCAGCCAAGCGGCATCGCTGACCGTCGTAACGTTTCATTTCTCTCCTCCCCTCCGTCGCATAAGAGCCTGGTCTCCTCCCAGGCTCTTATGCCGTTAAGGATAACTGTTAACCAGATCTTAAACCGTCCTTGATCTCTCTTTAACTGCTCGCTGCTACACTATCAGCGTATGAAAAGGAGAATATATGGGACTTGCTGATTTGCACATCCATACCATTTACAGTTACGACGGGACGGCATCCGTCCAGGCTGTTTTAGCGCGCGCCAGAAAAATTGGTTTGGACGTGATTGCCATCACCGATCACGATGAGATCAAAGGCTCGCTCAAGGCGCTGGAACTCGCGTCGAAGTACGGCCTTGAAGTAATCCCCGGGATGGAAGTAACGACCGCCGAAGGTGATTTGCTTGCGTTGAATGTCACGCAAAAGATCCAACGAGACCGGTCGCTGATCGAAACGATCCTCAGTGCCGGTGAATTGGGAGGTTTCTGCATTGCGCCCCATCCCATGGCAGGCGGAATTGGAATGAAGAGCCTGAGCGCTTATTCGATCCTGCGTGCGCTTCGCAACCCGGATGCGGCCCGCATTTTGATCGGCATCGAGACTTACAACGCCACCACCCTGGACAGAATGAGCAATCGTTACGCCCGCATTCTTGCGGAGCGTTTGAACGTCACGCCGACCGCCAGCAGTGACGCGCATGTCGTCGAGGCGATTGGTCTGGGCGCCATCGAGTTCGAGGGTCGTACGGCGAAAAGCCTGACTTCCGCTTTGCATAACGGAAACATCCAGCACCGCAAACAAAAGGAATGGAATTCCGTCCAAATCCTTGCGAGTTGGGCAACCCATTACATTGGAAGCGCGTTCACCCGGCTTGCCAACCCGGTGTGATTTCAGGGGATAAACATGAATATGGAAATGATCCTTCTCGCAATCATCGTGCCTGGTCTGCTGACTGTCTTTACTGTGGACACACATCAGAAGCGCCGCAAATACCTGAACGAAGGCAAATAGGAATGTCGAAGCACATCCTCATAACAAATGATGACGGCGTGCTTGCTCCCGGCCTGCTCGCTCTTGCGCGCGAAATGCGCCGGCTGGGAAAGGTCTCGGTGCTCGCGCCGGACCGAAATTGGTCTGGAGGCGGGCATGTCAAAACGTTGGACCGCGCGTTGCGCGTCAAGGAGTTCCGTCTCGCTGACGGCACTCGGGCGTTTGCCAGCGATGGCGCCCCATCCGATTGCGTGGCGCTTGGCACGCTTGGTTTTTTCAAAGAGCCGGTTGACCTCGTTGTTTCCGGCGTCAACGCCGGCGCAAACCTCGGGCACGATGTCACCTATTCGGGAACGGTGACCGCCGCAATGGAAGCCGTGATCGCAGGAGTCCCCGGAATTGCCATATCGCTCGAAATGATGGACAATCACATCGGCGAGATTGATTATGGACCTGCGGCACGCGCCGCGTCGAGAATCGTCCGCCAGGTGATCCAGAACGGTCTTTCTCACGAGGTCCTGCTCAACGTGAACGTGCCTTTTCTCCCTGACGAAAAGATGCGTGGTATCGTCCTGACACGCCAGGGACTACGCGTCTATCACAGCCGCCTCGACGAACGCGTCGACCCGCGCGGCAAAACCTACTATTGGATCGGCGGCGACGCGCCCACCGGTATCCCCGAACGCGGAACGGATGTCGGCGCGCTGGCGGAGGGATTCATCTCGGTCACGCCGCTTCAGCTCGACCTCACCGCCTACCGCGCCCTCACCGACCTGAACACCTGGCGCTGGGATGAACCGCCTTATGAAACGACACTGCTCGAACCATCTGGAAAATTGACCCTGTTCCGCAGTGATTGAGCCTTCTCCTCCTTGGTCCCGTCTCCTGAAGGAGACATTGCCCGCCATTGGTGAGTGGCGGGCAATTCATTTCATAGACCCCTAATTCGGACGAGTCAAAACCCCTGGGTTGAGCCTGCCAAAACCAAAAAGGACTCAACCACGAAGGTCACGACACTTGCGCCTGGCGCAAGTGCAGGTGAGGAACACAAAGGAAAATCTTTAAACCTTCGTGCCCTTTGTGTCGTTTCAACATTGCTCAATGCAAGCCTTCGTGGTGAAAAATTCCTGCACACGTGTGCCTGCGGCTCTGCGTCTTCGCGCAGCGAACGGCATTGCAGGCAAAAAACAAGAATTTCATTGATAGGGTATTAAACAAAAAACTTTCGAGCGCTTCGTAAAAGTCTCGGAAGTTTTCACTATCCAACTATCAAACTAACAACCTACCCCCATCTCCACTTCGTGCCGTCCTTGCTGTCTTCGATGATCACGCCCATCTCTTTGAGTTGGTCTCGGATCTCATCGGAGCGCGCCCAATTTTTTTGCTTGCGGGCTTCATTCCGTTCCTCGATCAATGCAATGACTTTCGCTTCGTCCTCGCTGGAACCTTGCTTCTCGTGCAAGCGCAGTCCGAGTACGCCGGTCAATTCCCGGAGCATGGACTGGGCAGGCTTCAACTGTTCATCGGTCGCGCCGTTGTCGCGGGCGGTGTTGATGGCTTTGACCAGTTCGTAGAGCGCGGCGAGGGCGAGCGGCGTGTTGAAGTCGTCGTCCATCGCTTCGATGAAGGCTTGTTTCGTGGACTCTGCCTGGGAGACGAGCGCGGAGGCGGCTTCGGCGGGGAGTCCGGCTGAAGATGGTGAAGCAGGCCTCAGGGCGGCTTTGAAGCGTTCGAGGTTCTTCTCCGCGGTATCCTGTGTCTCCTCGTTGAAGATGAGCGGCGCCCGATAATTCCCGCTCAAGACCAGCATCCGCATCACATCCGCATCGCGCTTTGCGAGGAAATCCTTGATGCTGACGATGTTGCCCAGCGACTTGGACATCTTCTCGCCGCCGAGTTGCAGCATCCCGTTGTGTATCCAGTAACGCGCGAAGGGTTTTCCCGTGTAGGATTCGCTCTGCGCGATCTCATTCTCGTGATGCGGGAAGATGAGGTCGTTGCCGCCGCCGTGAATGTCAATCTGTTCGCCGAGTTCGGCGAGGTTCATGGCGGAGCATTCGATGTGCCAGCCGGGGCGGCCCCTGCCCCATGGGCTGTCCCACGAGATTTCGCCGGGTTTGGCGGCTTTCCAGAGGGCGAAGTCCATCGGGTGTTCCTTGGCTTCGCCGACTTCGATGCGCGCGCCCGCCTGCATGTCGTCGAGTTTGCGACCGGAGAGTTTGCCATAATCCTCGTCACTGATGACGCTGAAATACACGTCGCCGTTGGGCGCGGCGTACGCGGCTTCCTTTTGGATGAGTCCCTGGATGAATTCGATGATGAGCGGCATGGTCTTGCTAACTTGTGGATAGGACGTGGCGGGCAGAACGTTCAGGGCGGCAAGTTCCTTTGCGTACTCCTCGATATACTTTTGCGAAAGTTCGAGCGGGTCCTCGCCGAGTTGTTTGGCGCGGGCGATGATCTTGTCGTCCACGTCGGTGTAGTTCATCACGTGTCTCACGGTGTAGCCGCGGTATTCGAGGTAACGGCGGATGATGTCGAACACGAGCGCGGACATGGCGTGACCGACGTGCGCGTCGTTGTAGACCGTCACGCCGCAGACATACATTTTGACGACGCCCGGCTCGAGGGTCTGGAATTCTTCCTTTTTGCGGGTGAGGGTGTTGTAGAGGCGGATCATGGTTAGTCGCGTAGTCTCATAGTCGCGTAGTCTCATAGTCGCGTAGTCTCGTGGTTGTCCTGTCACCATGCTCGAGCGAACATGAAGACTATCCGACTATGCGACCATTAGACTATTAGACTATCTCTTCTTCTTCCCGTTCTCCTCGTCCACGCGGGCGAAGATCATGCGTCCCGCCGCGGTCTGCAAAACCTTGGTGACGACCACTTCCTTGTACTCGCCGATGTAATCCTTGCCGTTCTCGACAACGACCATCGTGCCATCGTCCATGTAGCCCACGCCCTGCCCGTATTCCTTGCCCTCCTGGAAGATGTTGATGGTCATGCGTTCGCTTGGCAGGATGACCGACTTGACCGCGTTCGCCAGTTCGTTGATGTTCAAAATGGTCACGCCCTGAAGTTCCGCGACGCGGTTCAGGTTGTAATCGTTCGTCAGGATCGGGCACTTCAACTGCTTTGCCAGAACCACAAGTTTGTCATCCACCTCGCGCACGCCCTCGGCGTTGATGTCGCTGATGCGGACGAGGATGTTGGGCAGTTTCTGCAGTTCCGAAAGCACTTCCATGCCGCGGCGTCCGCGCTGGCGGCGCAAGCCGTCGGGCGAGTCGGCGATATATTGGAGTTCGTTCAGCACGAAGCGGGGGATGAGAAGCGTGCCGGGCAGGAATCCCGTCTTGGCGATGTCGGCGACGCGTCCGTCAATGATGACGCTCGTATCCAGCAGGATGGTGCGGTTGAGGTTTGTCCATGAGGAGGAAGAGCCGCCCTCGCTCCGTCCGCTCAATGCGCTGAACAACCCCATGATGTCCCCCTGCCGCATGACGAACAACGCCACGCCGAAATAGGAGAAAGCGATCACCGCCACGAACGGAAGGATCTGCCCGAAGATACCGGGAAGTTGCGAAAGGGGAAAGGACAACAGGGCGGCGGTGAGAAGACCGACGATCAAACCGGTCAACCCCGCGAAGAGAGTCTCTGCTGAAAGGACGCCGAGTTTCCTGCGGATGGCGCGGGCGGGACGCGTAGTGAAGTAGGGCGTCAGGATAAAACCGGATAGACCTCCGAGCAGGAGGAAGAGCCATCTATATAAATACACCTCACTTGAGTCGGGCGCCTCGAAAATCCCCGCCAGCCAGTCCCCAAATGCAACCCCCGCGAACATGAAAACGACCAAGCCGATGATGCGGAAAATGAATTCAACAATACGAAAAGTAATACTATTCTTCATGAATAACTCCTTGTAAGGTGCAGAATAATGACTGCATGATAGCACGCCTGAAAAGCCTAGTCAATTGCCAAACTGAGCCTCATTTAATCTTGTTATAATAGCCGGACCTACAGATGATCGCCGCTTCACTGGGACTTGGCGCCTCACTCCCAGCCTCGGCTTGATCCAGACCAAACTGCCATGACCTTCACCGACACCTTCAACCGCCCCCTGCGTGACCTGCGCATCTCCGTCACCGACCGCTGCAACTTCCGCTGTGTCTACTGCATGCCGCGCGAGGTTTTCGGTCCTGATTATCAATTCCTCGACCGCAGCCAGATCCTGACCTTCGAGGAGATTGCGCGGCTGGCGCGCATCTTCGTCTCGCACGAAGTCCGCAAGATCAGGTTGACCGGCGGCGAGCCGCTCGTGCGCCGCGACCTGCCCCTGCTCGTCGGGATGCTCGCCGAAATCTCGGACCTCGACCTGACATTGACCACAAACGGTGCCCTGCTGGCAAAACAGGCGCAGGCGCTGAAGGATGCCGGCTTGAAACGCGTCAGCGTGAGCCTCGATTCGCTCGATAACAAGGTGTTCAAGGCGATGAACGACGCGGATTTCCCGGTGGAGAAGGTGATCGAAGGGATGGACGAAGCCGCCCGCGTCGGGCTCGGACCGATCAAGGTGAACATGGTGGTCAAACGCGGGGTCAACGAATCCAGCATCCTGCCGATGGCGCGTTACTTCCGGGAAAAAGGCTGCATCCTGCGCTTCATCGAATATATGGATGTCGGTTCGACTAACGGCTGGCGCATGGACGATGTGGTCTCAGCAAAGGAAATCATCCAAACGATCCACGCCGAAATGCCGCTCGAGCCGCTCAACCCGAACTATCACGGCGAGGTCGCCGAACGATGGAGATATAAAGATGGGAGCGGCGAGATCGGCGTGATCGCCTCCGTGACGCAGGCATTTTGCCGCACCTGCAACCGCGCCCGACTCTCGGCGGAGGGCAAACTGTACACCTGCCTGTTCGCGGTCAAGGGATATGATTTCCGCGATTTCATGCGCGGCGGCGCAACGGACGAGGAAATCTCGCAGAAGATCGCGCACATCTGGGGCAGGCGCACTGACCGCTATTCGGAAATCCGATCGGAAAACACGATTGACCTGCCCAAAGTGGAAATGTCTCATATCGGGGGGTAATGCCTGAACCTGCTCCCACCGCCGTCCCCGGCGGGGGATTTACCCGGGCTGAAATTCATGATCGAAGCATCCAAACTCCATCTTTTCATGGGCGCCGCGCTCGTGTTGCTTTTGACCCCGGGACCTGCGGTTTTATACATCACCGCGCGGAGCGCAACCCAGGGACGCATGGCGGGACTCGTCTCGGTGCTTGCCATCGAAACGGCAAACTTCCTGCAGGCGGCTGCCGCGGCGCTGGGGCTTTCCGCAATTCTGCTATCGTCCGCGCTGGCGTTCGATGTGGTGAAATACCTCGGCGCGGCATACCTGATCTATCTTGGGGTTCGCAAGTTGACATCTTCGGAGGATGGCTTGGAAGATGAAGCCATCAGGCGGGAAAGCCTGGCGCGCATCTACTGGCAGGGATTCGCGGTCAACATCCTCAACCCGAAGACCGCGCTGTTCTTCTTCGCGTTTCTGCCCCAGTTTGTGAACCCCGCCCGGGGAAACGTCATCGCGCAGAATTTATTGCTTGGCGCAATCTTTGTCGGCATGGCGGTCGTCACAGACAGCCTGTATGCGCTGCTGGCAAGTTCCATTGCAGGGAAACTAAACAGGAACCAGCAATTTCAAAGAGGAGGGCGATATTTCGCGGGGCTGATCTACCTCGGTTTGGGAATCACGACTGCACTAACGGGGACCAGAAAGTAAAAACGAATCTTATCTCTAGTATAATCACCCCATGAATCTCAAGACCCAACTCAACGACTCGATGAAGGACGCCATGAAGAGCGGCGACGAGGTCCGCAAGCGCACGGTGCGCATGGCGCTCGCCGCGATCAAGCAGGCGGA
>CAYQOF010000042.1:0-2738 GCA_964419035.1 uncultured Anaerolinea sp.
GCGGAACGAAAGCAGGCGGTTCACGTTCGAGGCGAAGACCATGATGGTCGCCAGCACGCCATAGCCCGAATCCCCGAGCAGGCGCACGACGAAGATGCCCTGCGCAAAATTGAGCGCAGCGGAGACCGCGTTACTGCTGAACAGATATCCGCTGTTGCGCAGGACGCGGCGCATCAACGGGTCGTCGCGCAGGGAGGTTGTGATTCTGCGGAAAAATGCCATTGAATTACGAGCAACGGAACACGCTCCACGCAACAGTTGTACATGTAACGTGTTGCGTGGAGCGTGTTCATTCTACGGTGTCAGCACATCCTTCGCCCACTCGCGTTCGGCGTTATACCATTCGACGAGTTTCTCGACGCCGGCGCGCATGTTGAATTGCGGTTCCCAGCCAAGCAGTTCACCCGCCTTGCTTACGTCCGCCTGGTTGGTGTAC
The DNA here is from genome assembly GCA_964419035.1 of uncultured Anaerolinea sp. Taxonomy (GTDB): domain Bacteria; phylum Chloroflexota; class Anaerolineae; order Anaerolineales; family Villigracilaceae; genus Defluviilinea. The sequence goes on from CAYQOF010000042.1 coordinate 437, forward strand.
ATGTCGGCAAGGTTGGGCGGACCGTATCGCACGTCCGCTTTTTTACCGACCACTTCCTCGATCAATTTGACGAGATTGTTGATCGTGATGACCTCGTGCCCGCCCAGGTTGATGATCTCATACCCGACGGGTATCAGCGCCAGGATCGTGCCGCGCGCGATGTCGTCAATGTAGGTGAAGCCCCGCGATTGTTCCCCATCCCCGTTGACGCGCACGGGACGCCCCTCGCTGATCCACTGCACGAAGCGAAACAGAGCCAGATCCGGTCTGCCCGCCGGACCGTAGACCGTGAAATAACGGAGGACGCTGACGTCAATGCCGTACAGGTGATGATACGCGTGACACATCGCCTCCGCCCCCTTTTTGCTTGCCGCGTACGGCTGGAGCGGTTCACTGCTCGACGCGGTTTCCGGCGTCGGGTAGGGAGGATTCGCCCCGTAGATGGAGGAGGTGGAGGCAACGATGAATTTTTTGATCCTTGCCTCCCTGCACAACTCGAGCATGTTCAACGTGCCGATCGTGTTCGTCTCGACGAACACCCAGGGATTCTCCACGCTGTAACGCACGCCCGCGCGCGCGGCGAGATTGATCACTGCATCGAATTTTTCGTTTTTGAATCGATGGATGATGGACTTTTCCGAAACGTCCAGTTTATGGAACGTGAAACCGGGCAGCGCCTGCAACTTTTTCAGGCGGTATTCCTTGATGCGCGGATCATACGCGTCGTTGATATTATCCACACCGACGACGGTATGACCGTCATTCAGGAGGAATTCGCAGGTGCGCGAGGCAATGAATCCCGCCGCGCCGGTGACCAGATAATGTGCCATGAATATCCTTATTATGTCATTGCGAGGAGGATTGAGCGGAGCAAAGCGCAGTCGAAATCCGACGAAGCAATCTCCCCGATTGTGGTTGGAGATTGCTTCGGGATTTCGATGCTGCCGCATCTCAACCCTCGCAATGACATTACAACCTCACAACCTTTCCGCCATCCGCCGCGACCTTGCGCGTGGCATTGCGGCTGTCGAAGACGAACTTTGCAACATCCACAATGGCTTGATAATCGTACGCCTTGTGATTCGTGATGATCACCACCGCGTCCGCCTCCTTCACGGATGCCATCACATCCGTGACGCTGTCCATCTGCCAGCCGTCCGTTTCGTGATGGATGTGGGGAATGTACGGGTCGTGATATTCCATCAACGCGCCCTTTTGCTTCAAGAGGCCGATCACATCCAGCGCGGGGGACTCGCGCATGTCGTCAATATCCGGTTTGTACGCCGCACCGAGCACGAGGATCTTCGATCCCTTCAAGGCTTTGCCGCGGTCGTTCAACGCCTCCATCACGCGGCTCACCACGTAGCGCGGCATGTTGGTGTTGATCTCAGAGGCGAGTTCGATGAAACGCGCGTTGTAGTGGAACGATTTCATCTTCCACGAAAGATACAGCGGATCAATCGGAATACAGTGACCGCCGAGACCGGGTCCCGGCGTGAACTTCATGAAGCCGAACGGTTTGGTCGCCGCGGCGTCTATCACCTCCCACACGTCCACGCCGAGGCGTTCGCACATGATCGCCAGTTCATTGACGAGACCGATGTTGATCATGCGGAAGGTGTTCTCGAGCAGTTTCGCCATCTCCGCGGCTTCCGCCGAACTGACGGGAACCACCGTCTCCAGCGCGCCTTCGTACCACGCGGTCGCCACTTCGCCGCAGGCTCGCGTGATCCCGCCCATCACTTTCGGCGTGTTGTACGTCGTCCAGTCCTCGCGGCCCGGGTCCACGCGCTCAGGCGAGAAGGCGAGGAACCATTCCTCGCCGACCATGAGTCCGCGCTCCGCGCCGAGTTTCGGCAAAAGGACCTCGCGCGTCGTGCCGGGGTACGTGGTGGACTGGAGCACGACCACCATGCCCTTGTGCATGTATTTCGCCAGTTCATCCGTGGCGGAGATGATGAACGACATGTCCGGGTCGCCGGTCTGACGCAGCGGGGTCGGCACACAAATGCTGACCGCGTCCATTTCCCGCAGCACAGAGAAATCGGTCGTCGCGGTCAGATGCCCGGACTTGACGAGTTTCCCGACCGCCTCGGTCTTCACGTCCGGGATGTAGGAGACGCCCTTGTTAAGGGAATCCACCTTTCGTGAGTCCGGATCGATCCCCGTCACGCGGAATCCCGCCTCGCCAAAGACAACGGCGAGGGGCAGTCCAACGTAACCCAATCCCAACACTGCCACGCGGACTTCCTTGCTTCTTAGTTTTTGGATCAGTTCTTCTTTGATTGTCATTTTTTCCTTT
>CAYQOF010000042.1:2838-16445 GCA_964419035.1 uncultured Anaerolinea sp.
TTCCTTGCTTCTTAGTTTTTGGATCAGTTCTTCTTTGATTGTCATTTTTTCCTTTTGCATGTCATTGCGAGGGCAGCGCTCTTCTGCCCGAAGCAATCCCTTCGTCGTGGTGGGGATTGCTTCGACCCTTACAGGGACTCGCAATGACGAATTAGAACAAACTCAACTGCTTCGGGTCTTCCTGCGCCTCTTCCTGCCTCTTCACCTCGACCTTTTCCCTGCCCAGCGCGGCGCGCGCCTGCTTCAACAATTCGGGCAGTTTCGCAAAGTCTGCCAGGATCAAGGGCTTGATGGAAGCCTGGTGCAGAGCCGCGGCGGGATGGAACATCGCGATCACGTAGCGGTTGCCAGCCTTGCGCATCTGCCCATGCACCGTGCTGATCTTGGCGCCCGGCATGAACTTGCCCATCGAGTAGCGGCCCAGCGTCACAATGATACTCGGGTTGATCGCCTCGATCTGCCTTTCGAGATACGCGTCGCACACGGCAAGTTCCTCCGGCAGCGGATCCCGGTTTCCGGGCGGACGGCATTTCACCACGTTGCCGATCCACACGTCCGCGCGCGTCACGCCCGCCTGCTCCAGCAATTGATCCAGGAACTTCCCTGCCGCGCCCACGAACGGACGTCCCTGCTCGTTCTCGTGGAAGCCGGGTCCCTCGCCGATGAACATGATCTCGGCATTTGCGGGTCCCTCGCCCGGCACTGCCTTCTTTCGGGAATGATGGAGCGCGCAGTTCGTACAAACCGACACTTCCTTGGCGATCTGGGCGAGGGACTCTTCAGGATTCATGGCTACTCCATCGTATACGCTATGTTGGTTGAGTAGAGCGGGCGGTTTTCTCGCTCGTATCGAAACCAATTAACAGCAAAAATGTTCCTGGATGACTTTAGTTGACTGTTGGTGGTTTCGATACGCTCCTCAGTTCACTCGTCGCTGCTCAACCACCGTTTTGCCTTGTCAAACGTCAGACGTCTGACTTTCGACTTTCTTCAGCATCGCGCTCATCAAGACCGCATCCTCGTCGTTGTCCTTGTAATAGCGCGGTCTTCGTCCCGATACCTCGAAACCGAATTTGCGATACATCTCCTGCGCGGCGAGGTTGCTTTCGCGCACCTCCAAAAACGAACTGACCGCGCCCTCGTCCATCAAATGACGCAGGGTGTGGATCAGCAGTCTCCTCGCAATGCCCTGCCTGCGGTACTCGGGATGCGCGGCAAGCGTGGCAATGTGCGCCTCGTCCACCAACAGCCAGGCGACGATCATGCCGACGATGCGCCCGTCCGCCTCCGCGACCCACGCGCGCGACGCAGGATTATCGGTCAACTCATAACGGAACGAACGCTCGGGCCACGGCAGGCTGAACGACGCCCGATCAATGGCAATGACCTGCTCGATGTCATCAAGCGTCATACGGCGGATGAGGAGGTTCATGTGTGCGCGGGTTTGGCAGCGTGCAGATAGATCGGCGCGAGCGACGCTTCATCGTCCACCTCGCCAGCCTGCCAGCGCGCCCAGGCAAGTTCCGCGAGGACAGCCGGACGCCTCACCGATTGCGCGGGCGATACGAGGCGGATGTTCGCGTTCCCCTCTCTCAATGTTCGACGATCTTCGGACGTGAACTCGCCGCAGACGAGGGACGGACTCTCGATCTCATCCATCAGCGTTTGGATGTTGACGACTCGCGCGGCGCCCTGAGCCTGCCACCCGTTCCTCGAACTTTTATACCAGCCGACGGCGAACCTCCCGCGTCCCGCCTGAATCGCGACCGCTAAGGGAAGTCTGGAGGCGTGCTGCGCGTTTGCCAGAATGTCCAATGTAGGTATGCCGATCAACGGGATGTGTTTCGATAAAGCCAGTCCCTTCACCAGCGCCAGCCCGACGCGTAAACTCGTAAATGAACCCGGTCCCAATGCCGCGCCCAGCGCGCGGACGTCGTCCATCGTGAAGCCGCAGCGCTTCAAAAGTTCTGAAACCGCGGGAGCCAGTTCCACCGTGTGACGCTGACTGCTCCGCCATGTGAACTCCGCAATCACCTGCGCTCCGTCGTACAGCGCAAGCCCAACCTGGGCGGTGGAGGTATCCACTGCCAGCAGCATCAGTCGCCTCCAATCACGGCATGACGGATCGTTTCGAGCAATTCATCATAACGTTTGCCGCTGGCTTTGAATTTCATCTCGCGCTCTTCCTCGTCAACGTGTTCGAGATGGATCCACAGGTTTTCGTCGGGGACGAGTCCGTCAATCCGTTCGGGCCATTCGATGAGCAGGGGTCCCTGGGCGAGCATCGAGTCGAGGTCCAGTTCTTCAGCCTCGAGCGTGGAATCGATGCGATAGGCGTCCATGTGAAAAAGCCGGCTTTGATCGGCGCGTCGGTACATGTTCACGAGAATGAACGTCGGGCTGGAGACCGCGTCCAGGGAACCCCATCCCTTGGCGATGCCCTGCACGAGAGTCGTCTTGCCCGCGCCGAGGTCGCCCTGCAGGCAGATCACGTCGCCGGGCTGCAACGCTCCGCCCAGACGCATGCCGATGCGGCGCGTCTGTTCGGGACTGCGGCTGAAAAAATCCATTGAGTGTGAATCCAGGATGGGCATCGGTGGGATTATATCAGGCGAGGCGAATTCTACCCCAAACGATTGGACTCTCGCCCGGCTTTGAGTTAAGATTGCGCAAATTCTTCACTTAATGCCCGTCATTGCGAGGAGGGGTTGAGACGCGATAGCGTCGAAATCCCGACGAAGCAATCTCCTGGCCAGCGCAGCAAGGGCATTGCTTCGCGAAGAGCGTTCACCATACCATCGAGGAGTTGAGAATGATGATTTTCTTCGACCAATTGATTGACGGGATCGTCGCAGGCCTTCCCAACATCCTGACCGCGCTGATCATTTTTATTGCAAGCCTTTACCTGGCGCGCCTCGTGAGCGGGATCTTGCGCCGCGCGCTCAGCCGCGGCAACCCGCCCTTGAACATCACGAATTTGCTGGTGCAACTCGCGCGCTGGACGATCATCCTCGCGGGAACGATCACCGCCTTGCAGCGCTTCTTCGATGTGACCGCGTTCCTCGCCGGTCTGGGAATCATCGGCTTCACCGTCGGTTTTGCGTTACAGGATGTGATGAAGAACTTTGCGGCGGGGATCATTTTACTGGTGCAAAAACCGTTCAGCGTCGGCGAGGTGATCGGCGTGAACGGCTTCGACGGGACAGTGTTGGAGATCAACCTGCGCACGACCGAAATGGAGGCGCTGGACGGAAGACTCGTATCCATGCCCAACGCGGATGTGCTCTCGAATCCCATCATCAACTACACGCGCGCCGACCGCCGCCGCGTGGACCTGACAGTGGGCGTGGCGTACGACTCGGATACCGAACTCGTCCGCAGGCTGGTTCTGGAGGCGCTCAAGAATGTGCCGGGGTTCGTGAAGGAACCCGCGCCTTCGGTCGGCTTTTCCAATTTTGGGGAGGCGGCGATGGAATTGAATTCAAATTTCTGGATAGATGTGAAGTTGACCAATACGACCGCCGCGAAGGATTCCGCCTTTTCGCTGATCAAGAATGCGTTCGACGAAAAGGGGATCAACATTCCCCTCGCCCCGCGAACCCCGCACCTCAATTTGCAAAAGGAACCAGGCAGCGCAGGGGAGTAATCATTTCAGTCCCAGCGTCCCGCCAATGATGCGGGCAATCGTGCGCGCGGCTTCAGGCTTTCCCGCGCGGCGGCAATTCTCGATGACTTTTTTCCGTTCATCAGGACGCGAGATCCAGCGCGTCAGCGCGCGCACGACCTCCTGCGGCGTCGGCGCCCAGACGCCCGCGCCCTCCTCCTGAACGAAGGTGACATTTCCATCCTCCTGACCGGGGAGTTTGGCATAGAGGATGATCGGCAGTTCCGCGTTGAGCGCCTCCGCGATCGTGCCGGGACCGGCTTTCGTCACGATGAAATCGGCGGCGCGCATGAAGTCCGGCATGTCGCGCGTGAAGCCGTGGATGTATGTTGGGTTTTCCCATTTCTGCGCTTCGAGAGTCGCTTTCAGTTTTTGATTCCGCCCGCACACGATGACCAGCCCCACGTCCAGACCCGAGGCGTCTATTTCACGCGCGGTCCTCTCGAGCGGGCCCATCCCCTCACCGCCTCCCGCCAGCAGGACAACCGGCTTGTCCACGACCCAGCCAAGTTTTTTCCGCAGGGCGCTCTTCCTCTTCATCGGCTTGCAATATCGGTCGGCAACGGGAAGCCCGACCACGCGGACTTTTTCGGGCGGCATGTTGTATTTGATGGCGCGCTGACGCGCGGTTTCTGTGGGGACGAGGATGAGGTCGGCGCGGTTATCGAACCAGAGGGCGTGGGTCGTCACCATGTCGGTGACAACGTTGATGAACGGCGGACGGTCCTTGCCGAGTGCGCGCAGGGCAAATGTGTTCGCAAAGGCGTGGACGGTTACGATCAGGTCGGCGGGATGACTGCGAACGAGTGCCTTTGCCGCCTGGCGCGCCAGGGGCCAGATGGCGGTTGTGAGGGCGCGCGCCCGGGCGAGTCCATCGGTGGCGTAGAAACTGGCGCTCCACAAGCGCGGCGCCTTGACCATGTAGGGGTACATATCGGCAGCGCGGTTGAACGGAGGCGGCGCGTAGTCCTTGAAGAAATCCACCATCTCGGTTGTGACCTTGTTCCTGTATTCGATGTTGACGGCTTCGATGATGGCTTCTGCCGCGGAACGATGACCGCCGCCGGTATCGGAGAAATAGAAGACAATGTGAGGTTTTCCAGGGGTTTTATTGTTCATCCTCCTCCTTGTGTTCGGTGAGGTTGGCTTTGAGCCGCCTGGCAAGTTCGCGGCGGGTGAGCATGACGCGCCGTCCGCATCCCCGGCATTCCAGCCCGATGTCCGCGCCGAGACGCGTGACCGTCCATTCGTAGGAACCGCACGGATGCGGTTTGCGGAGTCGCAGGTGGTCGTTGAGGCGGAGGTCGGGGAGCATGGACAATGAAGGATGAGAACTGGAGGATTGGAAAATTGAGCGCGGTGTGATTATAAATTGAATTGTGATAAACTACGCACGAGCATTTTCAATCGAGGAGATTCGTCATGCCGAAGCGCGAAACCTACGCCGTCGAAGTTGCGGGACTGAAACGTGACCTGCGCCTGTTCGAGATCAAGCCGGGTTTGAAGATCGCCATTCTAAACATCCTGGGAGATACTGAATTCGTGCAGGCGTGCGCGAAGGAACTGGCTGAAAAACTCAGAAGTGTGGAATTTGACCTGCTGGTGACCGCGGAAGCCAAATCCATTCCGCTGGCACACGCGTTATCGGTTGAAACGAAGAAGCCATACGTGGTTCTGCGCAAGGTGTACAAACCGTACATGGGCGAGGCGCTTCGTGCGGAAACCCTTTCGATCACCACCGGTCAGTCGCAGGTTTTGATCCTTGACGAGAAGGATGTCGAAATGATGAAGGGCAAAAAAGTCGTGATCCTGGACGATGTCATCAGCACGGGATCCACGCTGCAGGGGATGAGGATGGTTCTCGACAAGGCAGGTTCGTCGGTCGTGGCGGAGGCGGCGATCTTCACCGAAGGCGACCGCGCCCAGTGGATGCATATCGTTGCATTAGGACATCTGCCGTTGTTTACCGATTGACACGCAATGGAGCATTGGAGATTTCATGGTCAAAGCCCTGTTTCCCGGAACGTTCGATCCCATCCATTATGGTCACATTGATATTGCCGAGCGGGCGTCGCGGCTTTTCGATGAAGTGGTGATGGCAGTGTACGACAAGCCGCTGAAATCGTTGATGTTTTTGCCCGAGGAGCGCATGGCATTGGTCAGCGAGGCGTTCAGGGATACCCCGAAGATCAAGGTGGCTGGTTACAGCGGTCTGACCGTCGAATATGCCCGCGCCATCGGCGCGCAGGTGATCGTGCGCGGTCTGCGGGTCTTTTCGGATTTCGAGTTCGAGTTCCGCATGGCGCTGGCGAATCATCGGCTCGCGCCCGACATCGAGATCGTAGCCCTGATCACCGCCGAGGAGCATACCTTCCTTTCCGCGACGACCGTGCGCGAGATCGCCATGCTGAACGGCGACGTTTCCAGCATGGTGCCGTCTCATGTCGAAAATGCCCTTAAGTTGAAGCTCAACGCCATGGAGGATGGACATTCCCCGCCCAATGCGTTGCGCGATTAATTTGTGCTAGAATTGCAATCATTCTGACCTCCAGAGCGGAGGAGGAACCCATGGACATCCTGCAACTGATAGATCGTCTGGAAGAACTCTTCAACGAGAGCAAGAACGTTCCCTTCACAAAGAACGTGATGGTGGATGAAGACCGCATGCTGGACATCATTGACCAGATGCGGATCGCCATCCCGGAAGAGGTGAAGAAGGCGCAGCAACTGCTCGGTCAACGTGACCGTGTGCTTGCCCAGGCGCAGGAAGAGGCGAACCGTACGATTGAGATCGCGCGTCAGAAGGCGGATCAATTGGTGATGAAGGATATGATCGTGCAGGAGGCGCAGCGCCGCGCCGAACAGATCCTGGCGCAGGCGCGCACCAATGCCGAAGGCATCCGCGCGGACGCGGATGATTATGTCGTCAGCAGTCTCGAACAACTCCAGGCTGAACTGGAACGGATTTCCAATCAGGTGGTCAATGGAATTCGCATGGTGAGGGACGAGCAATCCCGTCGGGCGGCTGTCTCCCAGCCGGTGGACAAGTAACGCCTGGTGAAAATGAAAATCACCCTGCACAATGCGGGTGATTTTTTTATTGGATGATCTGCCATGGAATTCATCCGGGAGCAGATCCAGAGGTTTCCTGCTCTTTGGGCAATTCCGCCTGCCGTCCGAGCCAGAACGAAGCGATGGGATTCCGCCTGACGAACAATTCGTGAAGCAGGACCGATCCAGCCACGCCCATGAAGAACGCGACCGAGATCGAGAACTGGATGTTCCCCGTAACGCCGTGAATTTTCTGCCCCCAGAAATCCTGTATGGGGACGTGCAGGATCAGGATGAGAAGCGAAGCCCGCCCGAGGTATTTGAACAGGGACGCGGGACGCTGCGTCCGCAGTTCGATCTGGCGCGAGAGCGCGAGGATGAATACGATCCCGACGACTGCCTCCAAAGTATTGATGACGAACGATTCGTACGTCCGCGTATTGAAATCAATGCGCGCGGCGAAAAATATATTCAACAGGATCAAGCCGACGCCGGTGCCGATCATGATGAAAATGTTATCGAACGTCCTCTCCGATGAGACCTGGCGCACCTCGCCTCCCAGGATGAAGAAGAATCCGCTTAGCAGAACCAGGTCGAGGCTGAAGGGAAGCCCAAAGAGTTCGAATTCCCTTCCAAATATTTGCATGGAAAACGGATAAAAACTCTTAAGGAACAAACTCGCGATCCCCAATGTGACGAGGAGGAACAGCCATCTCAGGGTTCGATTATTCAGCCGTCGCACAAGCAAATAGAATAGAAAGGCGTATAAACTCGCGATGAACAAATTCGGCAGGAACCACAATTGGACCCAGTCAAGGTAATATCCCGTTCCATATAACGACTTGACGATACGGCGGAGTGCAATATCAAAACTCATCTGCCCGAACGAGACCGACATGAAGTAGATCATGAAGATCGTGAACAGATACGGTTTCAAAAGCGAGTTGAATCTCTTTTTCAGGAAAACGACGAACGGGACGGACGGTTTGAGGAAATACCCCGAAAGAAAAAAGAACAGCGGCATATGGAACGAATAGATGACCTTGTGCGCGAACTCCGAAACCAGCGCAAAGTCATTGTGTCCCAGCACCACCAGCGAAATGCCGATGCCTCTTGCGACGTCTATGTATTCGATGCGTTTGGACATGGGAATTTCCTCCCCCTGATTTTACCCTGCGAACTCAAGCGTTGGCAGACTAATGACCCTGACCCAGATTTTTTAGAACCAGTCGCGTTTGTAGAAGATCATGGCGGCGATGCTGATGAAGGTGATGGAAATGCCGACTGTGAGCCAGAATGCAAACGGGATATCCTGGAAGGGCAGGTCCACGTTCATGCCGTAGAACGAGGCGACGATGGTCGGGAGGCTGATGATGATCGTGATGGCGGCGAGGATCTTCATCACGGCGTTCAGGTTGTTGGAGATGATCGAGGCGAAGGCGTCCATCATTGCCGCCAGAAGTTCGGTGGTAATGCTGGCCATCTGGATGGCTTGCTGGTTTTCGGTGAGGACGTCCTCGAGCAGGTCCTGGTCCTCCTCGTAATAGTTGAAGATCTGCGTGCGCTGGACGCGTTCCATCATCACCTCGTTGGCGCGCAGGGCGGTGGCGAAGTATGTGAGGCTCTTTTGGTATTTGAGCAATTCCAGCACTTCGCGGTTGCGCGTGGACTTTTGCAACTGGTCTTCGATGAGTTCCGTGGTGCGGTTGATCTCGCGCAGGTGGGCAAGGTAACGTGTTGCAGTTTCGAGGAAGATGTACAACGCGAAGCGGTAGCGTTTGCCGGTCTTGAGCAGGCGGTATTTGCCCTCCGCCAGCACCTTGAACATTTCCTTGTCGTGCTTGCAGATGGTGACGATCATGTTCCCCTTGATGAGGATGCCGAGCGGGATGGTGATGTAGGGAATATCGCTTTCGGGCTGGCGATGCGGAATGCGGATCAGGATGAAGGTGTAATCCTCATCCCGTTCCATGCGCGGCATTTCGTCGAGATCCAATGAGTAATTGATATATTCATGATCCACCTCCCAATTCATAAGTCGGCGAATTTCATCCGGCGACGGGTCAATGGCTTTGACCCACACGCCGTTGGTCATCGAATCGAGTTGCTCGATCCCCTGCTCGGTGGTCTTGTAGATGGTGAGCATGACTGCCTCCTGCACGTGAAATCTCCCCGCACGCCTCTTGAAGTGCATATTGAAGCGTGCGGGACTTCGTCACGCGGGAGGCGCGCCCACCTCCTTTGTGATATCGTAGACTTTGATTCGCAATGCGTCCCGCGCCCGGCAGTTTCTACCGGGCGGCTGGCTCTCTGTATTTCCTAAATCGCTCTCGTCCGTGTGCATCATTCGTCCTTGCCGTTGATGGCGGCTTGCGTATTTTACGCCCGATGGATGAATTCCACAACGGTATAAGATGGCAATTGTGTTATGGATGCGTTTCGCCTCGCGTCAAGCCTGCGCAGGATACCGTTTAACACACATTTACCCTATAATTACCGCGCCTATGAAGGACGACTCGTCACTGCCTCGAGCAGGATCATCCGCGCGGCTGGAGACCATTTCCATCGTGCTCTTGTTCATCCTGGGAATCGGCTTGCGCCTCAGGCAATATCTTTCGGGCCGCTCCCTGTGGGTGGACGAAGCCATGCTGGCGTTGAACATCGTCAACCGTGACTTTGGCGGATTGCTCGAGCCTCTCGATTACGACCAAGGTGCGCCGGCTGGTTTTTTGCTCATCGAAAAGGTGTTCAATCTGCTGTTCGGCAGGAACGAATATTCCCTGCGTCTCTTTCCCCTGCTTGCGGGGCTTTTCTCGCTATGGATCTTTTATCTTTTGCTCAGGCGTTTCACGAGCGGGACGAGCCTGCTGATCGCCTTTGCGCTCTTCGCTGTCAACCCGCGTCTCATCTATTACTCCTCCGAGGTGAAACAATACATCGTGGATGTGGCTGTGACGGTAACACTCCTGCTGATCGCCGTCCGGCTGTTCGAACGTCCCTCCCGGATGCGGCTCGGGCTTCTCGCCGCGTCAGGTTTGCTGGCATTATGGCTTTCGCACCCCGCCGTGTTCGTCCTGGGCGGCATCGGCTTGGCTCTTCTTCTTATGTATTTCCAGAAACGTGATTATGCAAACCTGGGACTCACGGCAGGCATGGGAATATCATGGCTTGTCAACGTGGGGTTGTTGTATTCACTTACCCTGCGCGAACTGCGCGGCAATTCCTACATGCGTGAATACTGGCAGGCGGCGTTTGCCCCCATGCCGCCCTGGGTTGACTGGAACTGGTTCATAAGCAGTTTCAACCAGAATGCGGATACGCATTTCGCCGTCACAGCCGCGCCCTGGCTCCTTCTTGTTGTGATGCTGGCAGGCTGGATCATCCTATTGCGACAAACTCGTTATTCAGGAATTGCCATTGGCGGCGTTTTTCTCCTCGCGCTGTTTGCATCCTTTCTTGAATTATATCCATCCCTCGAACGGATGGTCCTTTTCCTCCTCCCTGTGGGGTTGTTATTGATCGGCAAAGCCCTCGAGGCTGTGACTCAAAGATTGCGTGGATATCCGCTCGCCTCTGTGCTGGTCCTGTTCGCGCTTGGCGGCTGCCTGCTGTATGGACCCGTCACGCGCACGGAGGAACTGTACACATCGTCCCGATACTTTGAAAATATCCGCCCAACCATGGATTACCTGAAATGGGCATGGCGTGAGGGCGATCAGCTCCATCTCACCTACGGCGCAGTCGCCGCTTTTGAGTATTATGCCCCCATGTACAGACTTGACGTGGGTTCTTACATCCCCGGCAGGCGGGAGGATTATGGAAACCCCGATGCCATGCTGGAACGCCTCACTCCATTGCAGGGCAATCGGCGGGTGTGGGTGCTGATGTCCCACGTTTATGAAAAAGGAAACTTCAACGAGAGGGAATTCCTGCTCGATCACTTCTCGCAGGTGGGAAAACAGGAGGGCGGATTCCACGAATCTGGCACATCGGTGTTCCTGTATCTCTTTGACTTGGGGGAGTGACCCCGTATAGAGTCAACCTACATCGCCTGCCCAAACCCGTCAGCGGTGAAAATCCATGATCCAGCGGGCGATGTTGATGAGAACCAGGAGCCCGCCCTCCCAGCGCGACAACCTCCAGCCAGTGCGCATCATGATTACCACGAGGACAACCATACCCGAGAGCAGGTACATGCTGGATATGGCTTCTGAATCCACAGCCAGGTGCTTGATAAAGGCGGCTATGCCCAGCACTCCGAGCAGGTTGAAAATATCGCTTCCGATCAGGTTTCCGGCAGATATACCGTAGTGTCCACGCAGGACCGCCAGCAGCGACGTAACCAGTTCGGGGGCAGATGTGCCGGCGGCGACGATCGTCACCCCGATCACCCATTCGGAGACACCGGCGGCTCTCGCCAGACTGGAGGCGGATTCGACCAGATAGTGACCTCCAGCCACCACCAATCCAAGCCCGATCGCCAACCGCAGGATGTCATACCAATGGAAGTCGCCTTCGGGTATATCCGCCTCGAGAGGTTCATGTTTGTAGATCAGAAAACCGATATACGCGACCAGCAGCACGACCAGAATCGCCCCCTCCCAGCGTGTTATGACCAGGTCCCAAAGGAAAAACAGCAGAAGGAATGTAATGCCGATCAACACCGATCCATCGCGATAAACCAGCGGGCGTGAAGTGGTGATGGCGCGAACCATTGCCACCCCTCCAAGAATAAAACCGAGATTGAAGATGTTGGAACCGACCACGTTCCCGACGGAAATATCGCCCTGCCCGTTCAACGCCGCCCTGATCGTGACCGCAAATTCCGGCGCCGAGGTGCCTATGGCAACCACAGTCAAACCAATAATCAATTCGCTGACGCCGAGCCGTTTGGCGATGCGCCCTGCGGAGTCCACCACCCACGCCGCCCCCCACCACATCCCGCCAATGGATGCCAGGATGATCACAATATCTATAAAATATTCCATTGTTATTCTGTTATCTCCTGCCTGCTGATTTTTTATTCACTCGCCTTGCACAGAACGTCCCAAGGGTCTCCACAGATCAAGACTGTTTTCAGAATCAACCTTCGGGCCGGTACCAGACATCGGTTACTCATCGCCTTCATCGGACGAAATACCCGCCTGATCCACACGGATCACCTCCCCGTGAAGGTTGATGACGATCTTGAATCCCATCATCCCAAGATATGCCCGCGCATCCTCAGGGATGCCCGCCTGCATCAACTGGTCGAACTGTTTGTCAATGTTCTTCAACTGCTGTTCGATGGCGGCTTTGGTGAAAACGTCCTCCTGACCGATCATCTTTGCGGTCTGCTCGGAGATAAAGCCTTCACTGCCCTTCATCATCTCCGCCATCTGACCCAGCACCTGACGGTCCACCTGTTCGGCGGGGATGTGACGGCGGAACCCCGCGTCGTTCACAACGTAACAGGGTTCGTCCCCAACAAGAGCGGATTCAGCCGCATTGCCAAATTCATCCAGGACGAGACCGGCAAAAAGAGGCTGGCGCGGCATCAACTGCTTTGTTTCCCTTCCACTGCCGCGAGCAGGATGCCGGCGGCAATACCGAGGCGGCGGTCGAGTCGCTGCGAGGGGTCCATGCTGAAGTCGAGGTTCAGTTCGTAGCGGAAGAGGTTGAAGTTCTGCTTTAGATCGGCGATCCGCGTCTCGCCGAGGGTAATGTCATAGTTCTGAGGCAGCCACGAGCCGAGGAGGAAGCGGCGCAGGAGCGCCAGTCCCATGCTGTCCTCGAACAGTTTTCCGATGACGTTATCGCCCGCGTCCAGTACCTCCCATTCGTCGCGCAGCATCGAACTCCAGCCCTTGCGGCGCAGCGCGCCCACCTTCTGGTTGTATGCCGTGTCCACCACATCGTACGCGGCGGAGAAATCAATGATCTGCCGCGCCTTGATGCTCAAGACCTCCTGCGTTTTGTTCTCGTCGCCGTACACGCGGATGTCCTCGCGCAGGCGGAACATCTTCTGCTCGCTGAACATGACGAGGTTGCCCATTGGGTCATAAAAACGGAATTTGCCCGCAAGCGCAAACACCTGGCGTTTGAGCAGGTAATTCGAGTGTTGAAAGATGGGGTTCATAGATCTCCAGTGCTGCAATTAGAAAATTTTGATCTGCGTGCCCTGACCCGGCAAATGGATGTAATCCGCATCGGGCGGGACCTCGGGCATGCTCCAGCGATACAGAAACTTCGCGGCGTCCGACGGCAGGTTCACGCACCCGTGGCTGCGCGGACGGCCGTAATCATTGTGCCAGTAGGTTCCGTGGAACGCATGACCCAGTCCCGTGAAGAACGAACACCACGGCACGCCGGGCAGATTATAAATGTTTTCAACGGCATCGCCCTGGTTGGTCATGTGCACGGACGGACCCTTGTGATACGTACGGAAATTTCCTTTCGGGGTTTCGGTGCCGCGCGCGCCGCTGGAGCAGCGTTCCGAAAAGACCATCTGCTCGCCTTCGAAGGCGGTCACCATCTGGGCATCCAGATCCACGACGATGCTTTTTTCCTCGCCGGACACGTGAGGTGAAATGGGGGATAACTCGTCGTACGGGACGAGGCGCATGTCATGCGACGGGACGTAGTAGGATTTCCTCAGATGGAAATCGTAGATCTCGTACCAGATGCTTTTTTCCTCGCGCGTGACGACGAATCTCTTCACCCAGTGCGTGCTTCCATAATAGATGCGGTAGCCGCGTTTGGCGTGGACGAACGGCGAGACGCGCGTATCGCTGAACGGGACCGTGATCTCACCGATCCGTCCGCTTTTGGGAACATCGAAGAGCGGTTTCTGGTAAATCGTCTCCACCGGGTGCACCCAGCCTGAATAGGTATATCCCTCCCCGTTGACCTG
>CAYQOF010000043.1:0-3392 GCA_964419035.1 uncultured Anaerolinea sp.
GGCGTGAAGGTCTTCGTCGGCGTGTTGGATGGCGTGCGCGTTGGAGTGAATGTCGCGGTCGGCGTGGACGACGGCGTTTGAGTTGCTGTATTCGTTGGGGTAAACGTCAATGTTGGCGTGTTGCTGGGAGTCACACTCGGTGTGAAGGTATTAGTTGGTGTGTTGGATGGCGTGCGCGTTGGAGTGAACGTCGCGGTCGGCGTGGACGAGGGAGTATGCGTCGGGGTATCGGTTGGAGTGAACGTCAATGTTGGCGTGTTACTCGGAGTCACACTTGGCGTGAAGGTCTTCGTCGGCGTGTTGGAAGGCGTGCGCGTGGGAGTGAATGTCGCGGTGGGAGTGGACGAGGGAGTCCCCGTTGGGGATGGTATTTGTGTTGGCGTGTCGGTTGGAGTAAACGTCAACGTGGGCGTGTTGCTGGGAGTCAGAGTTGGAGTGAAGGTCTTCGTCGGTGTGTTCGAGGGCGTGCGCGTGGGTGTGAACGTCAAGGTGGGCGTGGACGAGGGAGTCCCCGTTGGGGATGGTATCTGCGTCGGTGTGTCGGTTGGCGTAAATGTCGAAGTAGGCGTTGATGATGGAGTAAAGGTCGCGGTGGATGTATTGGTCGCCGTGTTTGACGGAGTCAAAGTCGGGGTGAGGCTGGGGGTCTGGGTGGCGGTGGCAGTCCGCGAAGGCGTAGCCGTAGCGGTCGGAGTCCGACTCGGGGTGAACGTCGGGGTGGGAGTATTCGTCGGCGTCGAGGTCGCAGTGAACGTGGGCGTAAAGGTTGACGTCGGTGTAAATGTCGGGGTGTTTGTCGGTGTGAGGGAGGGGGTCGCGCTGGGCGTGAAGGTCGGGTCGAGACATACGGGAGTCGAGTCGCTGCGGCTCAACGGTTCGCGCGTATCCCCGTATTGATCGTAGATCTTGACGAATTGGATGTCCGGGAATTGCTTGAGGTTCGCCATGAGCGGACGGGCAATGGTATAGAGCGTGCCGTTCGACTGACAATTGCCCGCGAGGTAGACATGGGCGACACCATCCGCGAAGGCGAGCCTGCTGTAGCCTGTGAAACCATTCAGCACGAGAGCAAGCCCCTGATTGCGTTCCACGTCGCCGGGACCTTTGAAGAATTCATCCAGCACCGCGCCGACGAGGTTTTGCGATGAGGGTACGAAGCGCGTCACCGCGATCTCGTAGGGAAGCGTTCCGCTGATGAGGCGGTTGTTGTCCGTGAAGTAGACGTCCACTTTCACGTACAAAGGCGTGCGCGTGGGAGAGGGGGTGCGGGTTGCAGTGGGAGTACGGCTTGGCGTGAAGGTGGGCGTGACCGTTGGCGTTCGCGTCATCGTCCCCGTAGGGGAGGGGGTGCGCGTGACGGTGGGTGTAAAGGTATTCGTGGAGGTCGCGGTCGCGGTAAACGTGGAAGTGAGGGTCGCGGTGGGCGTACGTGACGGGGTAATGGAGGGCGTCATGGTGCGCGTGAACGTCGCGGTGGGCGTCAGCGATGGAGTTAGGGTAAAGGTGGGCGTTAACGAGGATGTCGCTGAAGCCGTTGGCGTGCGTGACATCGTTACCGTAGGGGAGGGAGTGGAGGTTGAAGTGGATGTATTCGTGGGGGTATGTGTCGGCGTGGGCGTTCGCGACATCGTCCGCGTGGGGGAAGGCGTGGCTGTGGGGGTGTTCGTGGATGTTGAGGATGATGTCGGTGACGCTGTTGGGGTCAACGAAGGCGTGCGTGTCGGTGTAAACGTCGCGGTGGGAGTGTGTGAAGGCGTGTTCGATGAAGTGACCGTTGCAGTTGGGGAAGGCGGGGAAGTTGGTGTGCTGGTCGGAGTGAATGTGATTGTGGAAGTTTGAGTTGGCGTCAAGGTGAACGTCGGGGTACGCGAGGGAGCGGCGGTCACGGTTGCCGTATTGGTCGGCGTTTGAGTGGGAGTGGAGGACGATGTCGGAGTGAACGTCGGCGTGGCGGAGGGAGTCGAAGTCGCTGTTGATGTAATTGTCGGGGTGGACGATGAAGTCTGCGTTGGCGTCAACGTTGCAGTGGAGGTGTTCGTCGGTGTGAGTGAGGGCGTGGAGGTGGATGTATTTGTCGGCGTGGATCGAGGTGTCCGCGTTGGGGAGGGTGTACGGGTGGGCGTGAACGCTGGCGTCACGGAGGGAGTGAAGGTTTGTGAAGGCGTGACCGTGATCGTCGGTGTGCGACTCGGAGTTTGCGTCAATGTGTGGGTTGGGGTGAATGTAAGCGTAGCTGACGGGCGCGGTGTGCGGGTGGACGAAGGAGTGGCGGTTGGAATTGGCGTACGCGTCGAAGTTGAAGTGGATGTCGGGCTTGGGGTAAATGTCAATGTTGGCGTCAATGTCTGCGTGGGCGTGAACGTTGGACTTGATGTCGAGGTTGGGGTCGGGGTGAACGTGATCGTCGGAGTGGCGGTGGAAGTGTTTGTGGGTTGACGCGTTGCCGTCGGGCGCGGCGTATTCGATGGACGAACTGTCGAGGTGGGAAGCGGGGTCCGTGTTGGCGTGGATGTTGACGTTGAACTTGGGGTGATGGTCAAAGTCGGTGTGAGCGTTGGGGTTGGCGTATACGTTGTTGTCGGAGTGGCGGTGGATGTATTCGTGGGTTGACGCGTTGCCGTTGGGCGCGGCGTATTGGATGGACGAACCGTCGAGGTGGGAATGGGTGTCCGCGTCGGAGTTGGCGTTCGTGACGGGGTCGAAGTCGAGGTATTGGTCGGTGTGAACGAGGGAGTGTTCGTCGCGGTTGGGGAAGGAGTCAACGTGGCAGTTGGCGTCAATGTGTTCGTGGGCGCCGGCGTAAACGATAACGCGGCGATTGCGAGTTGCGCCTGAGCGGTGCGCGCAATGGAGGTAAAGGTCGCGTTGAAGGTTTGGGTTGGAGAGGGCGTGCGGCTCGGGGTCGCGGTTTGGGTGGAGGTCGAGGACGGGGTAACGGTGACAGTTTGAGTCGGAGTCGAAGATGCGGTTGGCGTCTGACTCGGTGTCAATGATTCGACGGGAGTCGTTGTCGCTTCGGGAGTCTGCGTTGCAATGGGCGCATCGGTATCGGCTGGCTGCGGAGGCGGCGTTACAATGATCGCTGTGGGGAGCGCCGTCTGCGTTGGCAGCGCGGAGGGAACAGGCGGCGGCGCAAGAAGTTGATTCGCAACGCGTTCGCCAAACATGGCGGATGCGATCGTGAACGAGAACAAAAGGAAAGCCGCGACCAGCCATTGCCACCCTGCCAGCATGCGCGCGCGGCGCGTGCGGTAAAAGATAACCGTGCGCGCCGATTGGATCGAACGAATCCCTGCACGCGCCGCAAGCAGCGCCCCCAGCGCAAAGAGAACAACGACAAGGATGACGCCCGTACTGATGCTCATAAACTTCGAGATTATACTTCCCTTTAT
>CAYQOF010000043.1:3492-6511 GCA_964419035.1 uncultured Anaerolinea sp.
ATGAAAGAACTCGTCTTCCTCAAACTCGGCGGGTCATTGATCACAGACAAGACCCAACCCTACACACCGCGCCTGGATGTGATGGACGATATCGCGTTCCAGATCAACATGGCGCTTCAGACTCACCCAAACCTGCGCCTCGTTATCGGACATGGGGCCGGCTCCTTTGGCCACGTCCCCGCGAGCGAATATCGCACGCGCGACGGTCTTCCGCCGCGCCCCACTCCGCTCACACACCGCGAACGCGACGATACCGAGGAGAATTATTGGAAGGGATATGCCGAGGTCTGGTATCAGGCTTCGTCGCTGAACCGGCACGTGATGAACGCATTGCACAAGGCGATGGTATGCGCCATCTCCCTTCCCCCTTCTTCCAGCGTGATCGCCAGCGATGGTCAGGTCCTGATCTGGGAGACGACGCCGATCCGCATGTCATTGGCGGCGGGCATCGTCCCGGTCATCTTTGGCGACGTGGTCTTCGACGAAATTCGCGGCGGGACGATCCTCTCGACCGAAGACCTGTTCATGCACCTGACGCGCGCCCTGCACCCCGAGCGCATCCTGCTTGCGGGAATCGAAACCGCGGTCTGGGGGGACTTTCCCGCGCGCACCAAAAAGATTGACAGAATCACACCGCAATCCTTCCAGGAAATCGGGGAAGGCGTGGGCAAATCCGCCGCCGCCGACGTGACCGGCGGGATGGAATCGAAGGTAAAGCAGATGCTGGAACTGGCGCAGGAAGTCTCGGGCGTGACGATCCAGATCTTTTCAGGCGAGGAACCGGGCAACATCGCCAAAGCGCTGGCAGGAGAGGCGTTCGGAACGTTGATCACGGCTTGAGACCTCACGGTCTGGGACATGACAAAAGACGTGACGTACTTCCATTGGAAAACTTGTGAAAATTTTCTATAATGGGAGGGCGTAAAACCGCTTTCAAACTCCATCCATTTTCACTTGAACAAAGGAGATCCCATGGCTATCAAAACAAAAGCAAGAAAGACCGCGCAGGCAAAAAGGAAGGTTGCGGTCAGGAAGCCCGTCACCAAGAAATTCCCATTCGCCCCGACCAAAATCAAACTGTTGAAGCCCGTCCCCTCGGATATCGAAATTGCCCAGGCAGGCAAACTCAAACCCATTCTGCAGATCGCGCAGGAATTGGGGATCAAGGAAAGCGAACTCGAACTCTTCGGTCCGTATAAAGCCAAGGTCAAACTGGAGATCCTCGACCGTCTCGCCAAACGCCCGAACGGCAAATACATTGACGTAACCGCCATCACCCCCACCCCGCTCGGAGAAGGCAAGACCACGACTACGGTCGGCGTCTCCCAGGCTCTCGGCGCGCACCTGGGCAAACGCGTCATCACCGTCATCCGCCAGCCCTCGCAGGGACCGACCTTCGGCATCAAAGGCGGCGCGGCAGGCGGCGGGTACTCGCAGATCATCCCGATGGAGGATTTCAACCTGCACCTGACCGGCGACATCCACGCCATCACCGCCGCGCACAACCTGTGCGCCGCCGCGCTCGACACCCGCATCATGCACGAAACAAATACGCCAGACGACGAGAAACTCTTCAACGCGCTCTGCCCGCCCGATAAACAGGGCAATCGCAGGTTCTCGCCATCCATGCTCCGCCGCCTGAAAAAACTCGGCATCAACAAAAAGAATCCAAACGACCTGACGCCGGAAGAGCGCAGCCGCTTCGCGCGCCTCGACATGGATTACAACGGCGTGCAATGGCGGCGCGTGATTGACATCAATGACCGCATGTTGCGCGAGATTCAAGTCGGCATGGGCAAGGATGAGGCAGGCTTCGAGCACCGTTCCGGCTACGATATCACCGTCGCATCCGAGATCATGGCAATCCTCGCATTGACCACCTCGCTCGAAGACATGCGCGAACGACTCGGACGCATGGTGGTCGCGGTCAACCGCAAGGGCGAAGCCATCACCGCGGAAGACCTCGGCGTCGCCGGCGCGCTCACCGTTCTGATGAAGGACGCCATCAAACCAAACCTGATGCAAACCCTCGAAGGGACTCCCGCCTTCGTCCACGCAGGACCGTTCGCCAACATCGCACACGGACAGTCCTCCATCATTGCGGACAGGATCGCCCTCAAACTCGGCGATTACGTCATCACAGAATCCGGCTTCGGCGCGGACATCGGCATGGAGAAATTCTTCAACATCAAATGCCGTTACTCCGGCCTGATCCCGCAGGTTGTGGTGCTGGTCGCCACCGTCCGCGCGCTCAAGATGCACGGCGGCGGACCGAAGGTCGTGGCTGGCAAACCGCTCGCGCTCGAATACACCGACGAGAACCTCGAACTGCTCGAAAAGGGTCTGCCCAACATGATCCAGCACATCGAGAACGCGCTCAAGTTCGGCGTCAACGTGGTCGTGGCGGTCAACTCCTTTGCCGCCGATACCCCTGCCGAGGTGGAACTCGTCCGCAAAGCCGCGCTCGAAGCGGGCGCCATGGACGCCGTCGTCTCCCGTCACTGGATGGAGGGCGGCAAGGGCGCCATCGCACTTGCTGAAGCGGTCGTCAAGGCGTGCGAACAGCCCAGCAATTTCCGCTTCCTCTACGATTTGAATCTTTCCATCAAGGAAAAAATCGAGATCATCTGCCGCGAAATCTATCGCGCCGAAGGTGTGGACTACAGTCCCGAAGCCGAAGCAAAGATCGAACAATTCACCAGGCTCGGTTTCGCAGATCTCCCGCTCTGCATGGCAAAGACCCACCTTTCGTTCACCGATAACGCCGCCGTCAAAGGCGCGCCGCGCGGCTTCCGTATCGCCATCAGCGACATCCGCGCCAGCGCGGGTGCAGGGTTCCTCTATCCGCTGCTCGGAACCATGCGCACCATGCCCGGCCTGCCCACCCGTCCCGTCTTCTACGACGTGGACCTCGACCTCAAGACCGGCAAGGTCGTCGGCTTGTTCTAACCACAATTGCTGAAACATCCCGAAGGCTTGCCCTGAACGAAGTGAAGGGTCTCGGCCTTCGGGATGTTTC
>CAYQOF010000043.1:6611-9172 GCA_964419035.1 uncultured Anaerolinea sp.
TTAATTTTGCATAATCCCCAACGCGACTTATAATCCCATTCATGGATACACGGACATTGACGATTGCCGACGCGCTCGAATCCATCCATCGCGGGGACGTCACGCCTCAGGACTTAGCCGAAATCTGCTTCCGTCAAATCGAGCGACTCAACCCGGCGCTCAACGCCTGCATCACCGTCGTCCCGCCGGAAGACTCGCTCAGAGGGCAATATCCCGCCGGCACCGGCGCGCTGACCAAAGCCCTGCGCGGAATTCCCATTGCCGTGAAGGATCTGTTCGACACCGCCGGGATTCGAACGACCATCGGATCGAAATTCTTTACAGACCGCATCCCCGAACAGGACGCGTTCGTCGTGGAAAAACTCAAACAGGCGGGCGCGCTCATCAATGGCAAGACCAACACGCACGAGATCGCACTGGGCGTGACCGGGAACAACCCCCATTACGGGACTGCGCGCAATCCCTGGAACACAGAACGCATTCCCGGCGGCTCATCGAGCGGATCGGCGATCGCGGTGGCAACCGGCATGGCGCTCGGCGCGCTCGGCACGGATACCGGCGGCTCGATCCGCATCCCAGCCTCGTTGTGCGGAGTTGTCGGATTCAAGCCCACATATGGACGCGTGAGCCTGCGCGGTGTATTTCCCCTCTCGTGGAATCTCGATCACGCGGGACCGCTCGCCAAATGCGTAAAAGACGCCGCGTTGATATTACAGGTCATCTCCGTTTACGACCCAATTGACCCAGCCTCCATCAAAATGCTTGCGGGCGATTATCTCGGTCACCTCGTGGACGATATGGAAGGCGGGAAGATCGCGTTGGGCGTTGGGGAATACATCGAAGCCGCGGACTCCGAAGTGTTGCAGGCAATCCATGATGCCGCGAAAGTCTTCGAATCAATGGGATGCAAAGTACAGGAAGTGAACGTGGATTGGCTGCGCGAAGCCGCTCTTGCCAACAAAACGATGACACAAGCCGATGGCGCCGCCGTCCATCGCGACCGTTTGAGGGAACATCCCGAAATGTTCGGCGAGGACATCCGTCGGCGATTGGAGGATGGCGCGAAAACCACCTCGACAGAATACGCTCTCGCAAGGCGCACACAGGCTGAGGTCAGGAAGAGATGCGAGTTGTTTTTCGAGTCCCATGACCATTTGATTCTCCCAGCCGCGCCCATCGCCGCTCCCACCATCGAAGGTCACGATGCCGTCGAGCAGGCGGGACGTCTCACCCGCTTCACCGCGCCGTTCAATCTGGCGGGCTTGCCCGCGCTTTCCGTTCCATGCGGATTCACCAAAGAGGGACTGCCCATCGGCTTGCAGATCGTCTCGCGCGCCTGGGGCGATGCAAAGGTGTTGAACGCAGGCTACGCATTCGAGCAGGCAGCCGGGTGGCATAAGAGATTACCCATGATTTAATCTGGAATGCAGAATCTTGCTTCTGCATTTTGGAATAGCAAGCTGCTCCATTCCAAAATCATCCGACTCTCCGATACAACGCCATTTCCCACACAAACAACTTACGCGTGGATATCCTCTTCATCCCCTCCCCATTCAACACCGCATCCATTTCATGGATGGGATGGACAAATACTCGAAATGGGTCGTTTCTCAATTTCTGAAAAAAGTTGGCAACAGCCATACCCATTTTCAACCACCACGTCTCCCGTGGATAGGTCAACGCAACCGCCGTGCGACTCTTCGACGAAGCCGCCTTCAACAAGGCACGAAAATTTGGATAACAACAAACGACTCGGTCGAGTGTAACCACATCCGCTTGCGGAAGTTCATCCGCTACATCTGTAAAATCGGCGTGGATGAATTTCACCTGCGCCTCATGCCCCAATCGTTTTGCTTCCTCCGTGGCAACCTTTAAATACGCTGACGATGCATCCACATGCGTGGCTTCTTTTGCTACATCTTTCAGCAACTCATGGTGAATCGTTCCAATCCCCCCGCCCACATCCAGCAGGGACGCATTCTTCAAGCCCAGCGACCGCACTGCTTCGAGAATCAACTTGGTCTGGTTCGCTGGTCCGCGCTTGCGATAATCTTTGAGATTTGCCTTGGCTTCGTCTTCGCCGAAGGTATTGTTTTCCATTTCACAGCAATTGCAGGGCATAAAGCCTCTCTCTCCTTTGCGATTATATGACAATCCGCCAGATTGATGGTTAGGGTAAAATATAGACATTGGAGTTGCCTGTGTACGAGCGAATCCTTAATCAACTGAGAGAAAAAGTCCGCACACGGCAATGTGATGACGCTTCACGCCGATGAGGAAATGGACGAAGACGAACTTACGATTTTCGATGTGGAAAGTGCAATTCTGTCAGGTAAGATAATCGAGCGTCAGAAAGACCAAAGTACAGGCGAATGGAAGTATCTCGTCAAAGGCGAATCGTTGTCTGGCGAAAGTGTTGTCGCCGTAACCAAAATTGGACCAACCGACAAGTTGATTTTTATCGCCATCTATCGTGATTAAACCAGGAGAACCTATGATTTGCGATATTTGCGGCAAAGAAGGCGCGGAAGTCCGCCATGTGACGCGCAGTTATGGCAAAG
>CAYQOF010000043.1:9272-16429 GCA_964419035.1 uncultured Anaerolinea sp.
TGGCAAAGAAACGAAGCATTGCTGTTGCGGAATTTATAGAAGCATAAAAAGAATGGCTAAGCCAGGAGCAAAACCATGACAAAAGAATTTAACGTCATTATCGAACGCGACGAGGAAGGTTATTACGTTGCCAGCGTCCCTGAGTTGCAGGGATGCCATACACAAGCCAGATCGCTGGATGAACTGATGGAACGAATCCGTGAGGCAATCGAGTTATGTCTTGAAATGGATGAGGATATTGTCTCAAATGAATTTATCGGGGTACAAAGGATTGCTGTTCAGGTATGATGGCAAAAATGGCGCGGCTCACAGGGTTGGAGGTCATGTTATCGCCGCATTGAAGTCCCGCGTGTAATCTGAATTTTACTTTCTTATCGGTGGGATTCCCAAGTCTTTGCAAATTTTCTTTGCCAGTTGATCAACCACCTCGGTATGACGCGGGACAGTGGATGTTTTATTGGCTTCTGGATTGAAATAGACCGTATGACGCCTCCCCTCTCGTAACAAGCGACAGCCGTTCTCTTCAAGATAACGAATAAACTCCCTCCTTTTCATAATGTTATACCGTCAACGGCTCACGGATGACCTTGTGCCCTTCGATTTGTTCCAGCAATAATTCGCGATTGGCTTCGATGATTAGTTGAACCGCCTCGCGCAGATTTTCGCGGGCTTCATCCAGTGTTTCTCCCTGTGTATTTGCTCCTGGCAACTCTTCCACATAACCAAGCCACCAATCGCCAACCTGTTCAAAGATAGCAGTTAGTTTCATCTCTACCTCCATCGGAAATTATAGCATACAGATACCGTGGAAAATCCAGTAAATGACTGGAAGAGATTGTGTTGATGAAAGACCGTAACGGCAAAGTGATTGGATTCGAGAAACTGAACTTCACCGCTCAACTAACCGATTCGGTTCGGGTTGCGTTTGAAACTGTCGCTTCATAAAACGATTCCCCTCTCCTTGTGGGAGAGGGTTAGGCACCGCGCTGAGCGGAGTCGAGGCGGGATTTGAGGTCTTGCGTGTAAAAGGAAGCCATCATTTTCTGAGGCACACCGACGGCAGGCGGACAGTTGTCCCTGTGCATGGCGGTGAAATCATCGGTCCAGGATTGATGTCCAAAATTTTGCGAGACTGCGAAATTGAGCGCGACGAATTCATGAAGTTGGCGAAATGAAGAAAAAATATAACTTTGGCGCACTGCATGATGAAATCAAAATCCAATTTGACGCCATCATTGAACAGGCTCGCAAGCAAGCCAGAGATGCGCTTCTCAAACCGAAAGATATCAACTCAGCAATTGCGAGAGCACGGGGAAAATCCAAGCGTGGCAGTCGTGAAAAATTCCTTGAAATCTTGAACAAAGCCCCTGACGTGGAGCCAGCAGAGTCAGACAAGTTGTAACTATGCAGACGAGTCCCCCTCTCCTTTCAGGAGAGGGGTTAGGCGCCGCACTGAGCCTGTCGAAGTGGGTGAGGTCATTCCCATTTCACAGCGATTGCAGGGCATTGCTTATTCCTTTGACCAAAAATCAGCCAATAGCTCAGCTTGATCTAAAACTTTTGTAACTGACACAGCATATTCACCAGTAGCAGGATCATCTGGTGGATACTTATATTTCCGCAAGATCCTCTTTACCATCACCCTCAATTTCGCTTGAACGCTTTCTTTCAACTGCCAATCAATAGATGTATTCTTTCGTACACTATCGACCAATTCATGAGCGATTTGTTTGAGCGTAACATCACCCAAAACAGCTTCAGCAGTAGGGTTATCTGCAAGGGCGTCGTAGAAGGCGAGTTCGTCCACGCGGAGGTTCATTTGTTCGCCGCGTTTGTCGGCTTCGCGGATCGTCTGGGCAATCTGAATAAGTTCTTCGATAATCTGTGCGGAAGTAATCAAGCCATTCTGATAACGCTTGACTGCATCGGCGAGCATGTCAGAGAATTTTCTGCCTTGTACCAGGTTGAATTGACTGCGGGTTTTGATCTCGTCATTGAGCAGGCGCTTGAGCAATTCCAGCGCGAGGTTCTTGCGTTCCATGTGCAGGATTTCATCGAGGAATTCATCCGAAAGGATGGAAATATCAGGTTTCTTTATTCCTGCCGCGTCGAAGACATCGATCACTTCACTGGAAATGATGGCGTCGTTGATGATCTGCCGAATGGCGGTTTCGATCTCTTCGTTGGTGCGGGTCTTGGTCTGGTCGTCAAACTTGTTGAAACGGGCTTTGATGGCTTGGAAGAAGGCAAGGTCATCGCGGATTTCAAAGGCTTTGGGATTTGGCACAGACAAGGCGAAGGCTTTTTGCAGGCGGATGACATTCTCTTTGAAGCGTTCTTTGCCTGTAGAGACCCTTGATGAGACCCTAAAGGTCTCTTCGCTCTTGCTAGTACCCTGTTCGTCGGGAAGACCTTTAGGGTCTTTGCTGGAAGGGTCTTTTTCTGCGATGTAGTTTGCCGCATCCAAAATGAAGCTGAGTTTTTCTCTCGGTTCCAGCGAGAAGTATTTATGATAGTCAAACGTGCCAAACATATTGGCGGTGACTTCATAAATCTCAAGCATCTTAGCAACGGCTTCTTCCTGGTCATGCTTGATGTCGCCGCGACCTTTGCGGGCGGCGTAGACAGCCAACGCGTTCTTCAAATCCTGTGCAATGCCGATGTAATCAACGATCAAGCCGCCTTCTTTATCGCCAAAGACGCGGTTGACGCGGGCAATCGCTTGCATGAGGGTATGACCTTGCATGGGCTTGTCAATGTACATGGTGTGCAATGGCGGGACATCGAAACCCGTGAGGAACATATCGCGGACGATAATCAGTTTGAGCGGGTCTTTGGGGTCTTTCAACCGATCGCCGATGGATTTGCGGCGGCTCTTGGTGCGGATGTGTTCCTGCCAGTCGAGCGGGTCGCTGGCGGAGCCTGTCATAATGACCTTGATCCTGCCTTTGTCGTCGTCGGAGTTGTGCCAATCGGGGCGGAGTTTGATGATTTCTTTGTACATCTCCACACAGATGCGGCGGGACATGCAGACGATCATGCCTTTGCCTTCGGAAGCGGAGAGACGTTGTTCAAAGTGTGTGACCAGATCGGCTGCCACTTGTTTGATGCGCGGTTCACTTCCAACGACTGACTCGACACTCGTCCACTTTGCGAAGCGGCGTTGGCGTTCGGTGAGTTCGTCGTCTTCGGTGACTTCTTCCACGCGCTCGTCGAGTATCTGCTGATCGGCGGGGGAAAGCTCAATTTTGGCGAGACGGCTTTCGTAGTAGATGCGAACCGTTGCTCCATCTTCCACGGCTTGCTGAATATCGTAAACGTCGATGTGATTGCCAAAGACTGCCTGAGTGTCGCGGTCCGCCATTTCGATGGGCGTACCCGTAAACCCGATGAAAGAAGCGTTCGGCAGGGCGTCGCGCATGTTCTTGGCGAAGCCGTCGATGAAGTCATATTGACTGCGATGGGCTTCATCCGCAATCACCACCACGTTGCGGCGGTCGGTGAGCAGGGGATAGGCGGCGCCCTTTTCATCGGGCAGGAATTTTTGAATGGTGGTAAAGACGATGCCGCCCGATGCCACCGCCAGCAGTTCCTTTAACTCGTCACGGTCCCCAGCTTGGACAGGCGTTTGACGGAGCAAGCTCTGGCAATTGCTGAAGGTCTCGAAGAGTTGCTGGTCGAGGTCGTTGCGGTCGGTGAGCATCACGATGGTGGGATTGTTCATCGCTTCGGTCAGCACCAGTTTGCCCGTGTAAAAGACCATCGAAAGGCTCTTGCCGCTGCCTTGCGTGTGCCAGATGACGCCCGCGCGTTTATCGCCGATGGGTTGTTCTTCGACGCTGGGCAAACCATATTCGGCAGGGTCTTCGCCAACGCGTAGGTCGGATTGCCAATCCGACTTACCCGATGCACGCAGGGTAGAGAGTATCGCCTTGTTGACCGCGTAATACTGGTGATAGGCGGCGATCTTCTTGACGACGCTGAGCGGAGACGAAGCGCTGCGGGTCTTTTCAAACACAATGAAATGACGGATGACATCCAGCAGGGTCTTTTTCTGGAATAAGCCCCGCATCAGCACTTCCATTTCGGGCTGGGTCTTGGAATCGACAATCATTTTCCCATCTGACGTTTTCCACTCCATGAAGCGCGGATAATCGCTGGAGATGGTGCCGACCTTGGCAAACCAGCCATCGCTGATGACGAGGAAGGCGTTATAGGTAAACAGGGAAGGGATGACGTGTTGATAGGTCTGCAATTGGCGGAATGCCGCGCTGACATCGGCACGCTTCGCGTCATCGGTGGCGTTCTTCAATTCGATGACCACCAAAGGCAAGCCGTTGACGAAGATCACAATATCAGGACGCTTATTGTTGTTGTTCTCAATAACTGTAAATTGATTGACTGCCAGAAATTCGTTGCGACTTGGGTCGTCTGGATTTGCGAAATCAACCAGCCAAACTTTGTCCGCCCTCACCCTGCCCTCTCCCTCAGGGAGAGGGGAACGAAATCGAACATCCACACCATCCACCAGCAGGCGGTGAAAGGCTTCGTTGTTATCAATGACGGTCAACGCCGTCGAGCGCATGACCTTCTTGAAAGCGTCATCCCGTGCGCCAGCAGGGATATTGGGATTGATACGGTCAATCGCCGAACGCAAACGCGCAGACAGGACGACTTCGTTATAGTCGCGTTCCTTGCCTGCGCCTTCAGCGAGGTCGGGTCCAAAGCGGACATCATAGCCGTTCTCATCATGGAGAAGGTCGAGGGCAATTTCTTCGATCTCGGATTCGTAGAGTTTGGTCATTGTATATTTTCGTCTTTAGCATTACAGCGCAAAGATGGCTATGGTAGCTTACATTGTAACCAAACCGTCCACGAATTTTTCACGAATGCACGAATATGCGCCGTCCGTTCGGGAATTCGTGGTTTTACACCGTGCCCGAAGGGTATTCGTGGACGGTCTCCTTACTTCTTTATCGCATTATCCCTTCCAGTTCTTTGGATGGGTTTCATGTCCTTTCCTGGGAACACGCGCCGATATTCTAGTTTTCTGCGTCCGAAATTGAACAGCAAGGCTACAGGCGCGCCAGTGGCTTTTAAATAATTAATGGCTTGTGCCAGTTCGTCATTGGTGAGTTGATGACTGAACGCCTTGACTTCCATAATCACCTGCTGGTTCGGGAACAAATCCAGATAAAACGTTGCGACCCGCTCACCTTCAAAATCGACAAAGACTTCGTATTGGCGGTTCGGTTCGATGCCTGCATGATTGAGTTTGACTTCCAGCGCTTTCTCATACACCTCTTCTTTGAAGCCATGCCCGATCTCATTATGGACTTCCATCGCAAGTCCTATGAGTTTATAGGTCAGGTCGTTTCCAGTGGCATCTATTGCAAGAGGCATAAGGTCTCCTTTCGTCACCAAGAACCATCCACGTCAAAAAACCATCCGCGTCAAAGAACCATCCACGAATGTGCCACGAATTCACGAATGCACATTCGAGTATTCGTGGTTTTATTCGTGGACGGCTATCTCCCCGCTCATCAACTTCGGCAGGAGCGCGTCGCGCAGGGACGCCAGCGTGGCGGATTGTTGTTCGTTATTTTTTATTTGTTCAAAAATTGGACTGACGATTTCTTCAAAAAGGTTTGCAGTTTGTATGTCAGGAATAATCAATTCAATGTCTTTGAAGTTCGTTTTGGTTATTTCAAGGAATGTCGAACCATTTGCGCGGCTTATTACGGTTCCCATATTCTCTTTGAGCCAGTGAAGAATAAAGAGATTTGATGTTTCTTTCGCATTGATTGCAATGAAGCCTTGATTTATCGAGACAGGAATATTCGAGATTGCAAGATAGCCAATAGGCGCTCTTGAAGATAAAAGCAAAGTGCCTTCAGGAAGAATTCCAGAACTGATTTGAGAAACGCCTTCTTTAGTAATTTTTCTTTCTGTGTCCAACAGTATTGGCGAATTCAAATTTGACAAATCTTT
Organism: uncultured Anaerolinea sp.; assembly: GCA_964419035.1. Lineage (GTDB taxonomy): Bacteria > Chloroflexota > Anaerolineae > Anaerolineales > Villigracilaceae > Defluviilinea. The sequence continues at coordinate 15,264 of CAYQOF010000043.1, forward strand.
TGGTGTTGCAAAATAATACTCGCCATTCCAAAATCTTTCTTCTTTCGTACTTGGAGTTGTGCCACCCTTAACTTCTACAATCTCTCCCAACTTCCCGACCCGCCACCCCTGCGGAATGGGACCCAACTCACTCTCCACCATGTCCGAGACCCTAAAGGTCTGCCCTGCCTGCCTTGACCTATTCTTGCCAGACTCCTTTGCCCGACGTGACGCCTGATTGCCAAAGAGACCTTTAGGGTCTGGATAGTTGAACTCCACAAACCACTCTCTAAAAATGGACTGTGCAACGGCTTCCAGTGTGGCATTGGTTTGACGGTTGAGTTCGATTTTCTCATCCAGCGTGGAGAGGATGTCCGCGATGCGGCGTTGGGTATTTAGAGAAGGCAGATCAATATCAAGCTCTTCTATCATCCCTTTTGTCAGTGCGTTGCGAGTAGCGCCCACTGAAGCAAGAGAAAGCAGGTAGTTTTTATAGCTTGGGTTTAGTAAATAGTATTTTAGATATTCAGGCAATAATTTTGATTGATCTGCACGAATAATGGCGACGTGTTGGTTGACTCTGGCTGGAAGAATATCTTTTGGCGGTTGGCAAACACGAGCCACACTGTCGCCAGTGATATTCAGTAATACATCTCTTTCCTGTACTTCCACATTGTTAAGCTGTTTTGCCTGTTCTTCATTTATGAATGCCAAACCATCATGCGAGAAGAAAAAATCCAGAACGTTCTGGCTTCGAATCAAGGCATATGTGCCCTCATCCAGATAGGTTTCTTTTCCTCCGCGTGGCGTTGCCCCCGAACCAATTTTTGAGCACAAATCCTTTAGCTTAATGGATTGCCAACCCTTCGGTTGAAATTCTCCATCCTTTTCTTGTATTATCTCAAAACCGCCATCGAGAATAACCTTTTGAAACTCGGGTGATATGGCAAGCCAATCTAGAACATCCACTCGAAAAGGGAGCCCTGACTCTTCAAACTCCCCTTTGATTTCCGCCATCTTTTTCCAATGCATAGGTTCATTCCCAACCAACGCTAAATCAAGGTCGGAAAATTCCTTTGCCGTCCACTTGTATCGAGATCCAAATACCCGCACCTCATAGTCAGGTGCATGGCGTCGCAAAATATGCAGGATAATGCTTAGCTGGTCGGGTGAAACATCAATCATTA
>CAYQOF010000044.1:0-16178 GCA_964419035.1 uncultured Anaerolinea sp.
CGGACGTTTCTCCTCGGGATACTGAAACGTCACGGGCTTATCGAACATCATCCTGAGCGTGGTGCCAAGACCACGCACAAGTTCCACGACCGGGTCAAACACTCCCATAGGCTTTTCTCCTCAATTCACGATACACCATCGCAACGGTAAACAAACCAGCCAAAATCGAAACGAAGGGGATCGCCCAGTAATACATGGGGTTGTTCAGCATGTCCGCCAGCACGATCCCCGTCGCAGTGATGAAGATGATCGCCAGGGATAACGGAAGCAGGATCTTCCAGCCGAACGCCATCAGGCGGTCATAACGGATACGGGGCCAGGTGGCGCGCACCCAGATCATGCCAAAGAGCAATGCAACCACTTTCAAAAACAGATACAACGGACCCAGGAACCAGTTCGTGATCGTCCAGGAACCGAGCGTCCACGTGTAATCCACACTGAAGATCGTATCCTTCAGGAACCAGAACTCGCGGAAGCCGCCGAAGTACAACGTCGCCGCGATGGCGCAGATGGCGATCATCTTCTGGTATTCCGCCATGAAGAACAACGCGAACTTCATGCCCGAATACTCGCTGTGATAGCCAGCCGTCAACTCCTGTTCGGCTTCGGGCATGTCGAACGGCGCGCGGTTCACCTCCGCCAGCGTGGCGATCCACACGATCAACGCGCCCACCGGCTGGACGACGAAGAACCACACATTCTTCTGCGCCTCCACGATATCGAGCATGCGCATCGAGTCGGCAAGGATGATGGCGGTGGCGAACGAAATGCCCAGGGTCAACTCATACGAGATCATCTGCGCGGTGGAGCGCAGCCCGCCGAGCATCGCGTATTTATTATTGGACGACCAGCCCGCCAGCACGATGCCGTACACCGCGATCGAAGCGATGGACATCAGGTACAACACGCCCACGTTGATGTCCGCGACATGCAGTGTGATCTCGCGCCCAAATGCCGTGAACGATTTGCCCCACGGGATGACCGCCGCGATGATGATGGACGGCACCATCGTGATCACCGGCGCCCAGAAGAAGAGGGTCTTATCCGCCTTGGCGGGAACCAGTTCCTCCTTGAAGATCAACTTCACCGCGTCGGCAATTGGCTGAAGCAGGCCCTGGGGTCCCGCGCGATTCGGACCGATGCGCGATTGGATGCGCGCCAGCGCGCGCCGTTCGTACCACGTCAGGTAGGCGAACCCCGTCAGTAACGCGAAGATCAATACCAGCGACTTGATAAACCATTCGAGCCAGAGAGTCCAATCCGAGATCATGGTTTCACCTTTGCAGGGACGGGTTCGCGGATCGCCAGCCCCATACTGCGCGGCACCAGCGCCACACCCACCGGGATCATCTCATCCAGTTTGACGACCGCTTCGCCGCTCACGCCGTTGAAACTGACATTCACCCACTGCCCCGCCTCGACGCCCAAAATCTTCGCGGCTTCGGGATGCAGGGAGATGCTCGTCTCGCCGACGCGTTGATCGAGCAATTCTGCCGGGGCGATGGTCGTGCCGCGATCGTAAAGTTTGGTGACTGGCACAGCCAGCAGTTCATTTTCCTTTGGACGCGGCGCCGCTTCCCTCTGGACCCGGGGGATGCTCACCTTTTCCCCGCGCGCCGCCGCCGCTGACAGATGCGCGCCCATGCCCTGTGTATTTTCATACGTGGTGCCGCCGTAATACAGGTCGCCGCGCCCGACGATGGGCCACTGCGGTCTGACCTCGGCGAGTTTGGCATAACTCAACCCCTCGAACGATTTCACCGACTCGGACAGAATTTCGAACACCGCCGATACCGAAGTGCCCTCGAGGATGACGCCCATGTGCCGCGCGATCTGCGAGGTGATGGAGAAATCCGGTTTCGAATCGCCGGTCACCGGCACGGCGGGATAAAAACGCTGCACGCGCCGCTCGCCGGAGGTGAACGTCCCCTCGCGCTCGGTGAACGCCTGCGCCGGCAGGACCACGTCCGCAATTTCGGAGGAGGCAGTTTCCATCACATCCTGCACCGCGATGAACGCCGCGCCCTCGAGCGCCTTTGCCAGTTTCGGGTCATCGGCCACCGGGTCGGCGCCCACAATATAAACTGACTTGCCCTTCAGCGACTTCGCGAGATCGTCTTCCACGCGGAAACCAATTTCCCATGCGCCCTGGTCGTTCGCGCGTCCCCACACGCCGATCAACCCGTTGTTCGGTCTGCCGACAAAGCCGTTATCGTTCAATAATTTTGCACAGGCGGAAGCAAGTCCGGCTGAACCTGTCACACCGAGTCCCTCGCTCCCATAAAGAATGACGGCATTCTCCGCCTTCATGAACGCGTCGCCGATCTTGCTCTTCCTGCCGAGGTCGTGAACCGATTTGACCTCGTCGCCGTACGCGTAACGCACCACGAACGAGGCGTATCTATCCAGTTTGGTTTCGCGCGGATTCAGTACGATCAACGCCGCGCCGCGCTCCGCCGCCTGTTTGACGCGCAGATACCAGATCGGCGCCTCCTCATACAGATTGGATGCGACGACCACAATGGCTGTATCCTTGCCCATGTCCGCGAAGTTCGCGCCTGCGCTCACGCCGACCAGCGAGGTCAATTCGCCGCCCGCCATGTGAGAGTAAAGGTAGGCTTTGCCATCGGCGTGATCGGCAAGCGATTTTAAGTTGAACAAATCCTCGTTCGAGAGCCGTCCGGAAGCCAGCACCACGAAGTTCTTTTTGGCTTCGAGGAAATTCTCCGCGGCAAGTTTGGTGGCGGCATCCCACGAGGCGCGCGTCAACTTCCTGTCCTTGCGCACGAGCGGGCGGGTGAGCCGTTTTTTGCTTTCGGTGTAATGATGGGCGAAGCGTCCCTTGTCGCAGATCCAGATCTCGTTCACTTCCTCGTTCTGGCGCGGCATCACGCGTTTGACGACGATCCTTCCGCCCGCCTTTGCCTCGCGGCGCGTGTTCAACGTGGTATTGCACCCGACGGGACATTGCGTACAGATCGAAGCCTGCGCATCCAGTTCCCACGGGCGCGCGCCGAAGCGGAAGTCCGTGGTGGTCAACGCGCCGACCGGGCAGATGTCGGTGGTGTTGCCCGAGAAAACGGAATCAAACCCGGGGTCCGAGAAAGAGACGATCTGCATCGAACGTCCGCGTTCGTCGAAGCCGAGCACCGCGTCGCCTGCGATCTCATCCTGGAAGCGCACACAGCGTCCGCATTGGATGCAGCGTTCGCGGTCGAGCCAGATCAGTTCGCCGAGAGGCACCATCTTGTCGAGGCGCATCTTCTCATCAAAGAGGAAGCGGCTCTGACCGGGTCCGTGCGCCATTGTCAGGTTTTGAAGCGGACATTCGCCGCCCTTGTCGCAGATCGGGCAATCGAGCGGATGCGATGTGAGCAGGAATTCGACCGTTCCCTTTTGGCCCTCTTTTGCCTTTTCCGTTTGCGTGAGGACGACCATGCCCTCTTCCACTTTGTTCGTGCAGGCGGTTTCGAGTTTGGGCATGAACTGGATCTTCGGCGCGCCGTTTTCCATCACGAACTGCCCGGTGGCGCGGTCGCGGATCGGACGCCCGATCTCCACGAGGCACATGCGGCACATGCCGACCGGCTCGAGTTTGGGATGGTGGCAAAAGACAGGGATGTCAATGCCCGCCATTTTGGCGGCGTCCGCCACGATGATCCCCTCGGGGACCGTGACCTGTTTGCCGTCAATCGTTAATGTGATCTGCTTTGACATAAACATTCCTGTGCATAGTTCGCACTCTCTAGTACTCGGACAATCTAAAACTGGAGGGCAAATTGCTCGATGTGTCGTTTGTGTCACCATCCAACTTAATCTTGTTGGAGTACTAGTGCAACGGACGTAAGAGAACGTCCGCTACGCATGAATTATGTGGTTACAACCTTTTCAAAATCATTTCCAAATCGTTCGATGCCGGTCACCACCGCCATCGTGGAAAACTCGCCCAACGCGCACAGGCACTTGCCCTGCATTTGCTTTGCCACGTTGAGGAGCAGTTCCACATCCTCCTTAGAGCCATGACCGCCGTGGATGCGTTCCGAAAGGTGGGACATCCAGTAGGTGCCTTCGCGGCAGGGAGTGCATTTGCCGCACGATTCATGCCGGAAGAAATGAACGGTCTTGTTGACGAGCCAGTCCATCGGAACGGTGTCGTCAATGACGATAACGGAGGCAGACCCAAGGTCCGCGCCGAGCGTACGGACGGAGGCGTAATCCATCGGTGTATCGAGAACCTGGTCGTCGTCCGCAAGAATGAGGGAGGATGATGCACCCGCCGCCATGATCGCCTTGACCTTGCGTGAATCCTGCACGCCGCCGCCATATTCATAGATGAGATCGCGGAAAGTGGCTCCGAACGGCAGTTCATAATTGCCGGGTTTTTGCACGCGACCGCAAAGTGAGAAGACCTTCACGCCGGCGCTGTCTGCCGTGCCCATGGACTTGTACCAGTCCGCGCCGCTGGTGAGGATGGGCGGCACGTTGGTCAGCGTCTCGACGTTATTGACGATGGTCGGCTTGCCATACAGACCATACGAGGGCGGGAACGGTGGACGCACGCGCGGCTGTCCGCGTTTGCCCTCGAGCGATTCGAGCAGGGCGGTCTCTTCGCCGCAGATGTACGCGCCCGCGCCGAGGTGGGTGTATATGTGCAGCGAGTAATCCGTGTCGAAAAGTTTATCGCCGAGAAAGCCTTCTTCCTCCATCTCCGCGATCTTTTCATCGAGGAAGGAAGCCAGTTCCCAGAACTCGCCGCGCAGGTACACATAGGCAGCGTTCGCGCCGACTGCGTAGGAACAAATCGCAACGCCCTCCAGGAACTGGAACGGGTTGCCTTCCATGATCTCGCGGTCCTTGAAGGTGCCCGGCTCGGACTCGTCCGCATTGGCGACCACGTAATGGGGCCAGTTCTTGTTGTCAATGAACGACCATTTCAAGCCGGTGGGGAAGCCCGCGCCGCCGCGCCCGCGCAAGCCGGAGTTCTTGACCACATCGGTCACTTCGTTGGGCTTCATCTTTGTGACCGCGTTCTTGAACGCGTCGAAGCCGCCGTTCTGTTTATAGACATCGAGTTTGTGGATGTCGGGAATATCCCGATGACGAAGAAGGATGTGTGCCATAATGCTTTATTCTGCCAGAGGGATGATCTGTCCTTCGCGGCGAGCGATTTCGATGATTAGGCTTGAATCATCCTCTCTGAATTGCCTCTCACCGACAGGGATTGGTTCGATACGAACATCGGTACGGGCGGCAATTCTCCATAACTCCGCCCAGTCTTTATGCGTCCATTTTCGATCATAACGCGGAGATACAACAAGCAAATCAATATCGCTCCATTCATGCTGCTGGCCCCTGGCGTACGAGCCAAACAAAACGCCATACTTAACTGGAACGCGTTTCCGCCTCACTGCTCGAAGATAATTCTGAATCGACCTTACAATTGATTCTTCAACCATTCGTACATTTCCTTGGTTTGTCTAAGAACCGACCTGGCATATTGCAACGTCGGTTTTTCGATATGACTGCCGCGCATATCTGGATATCTCCCGCGAATGTTATATGTATTCAGTTCCGCAAGTAATTTTTCTCGCTCGGGAGACAACACAATTGAAGTGCGTTGCGCCAACGATAACAGGTTGTGAATCATGGGCGCATAATCTTGTGTCTGCTTGCAAACATGCGCTTTCAAAATCTTCTCAATCGTGAGGTGCGCAAAGAACAATGCGTGGAGCGTCTCTCTACTAGCAATCAATTTATCGGCTACTCGCAAATCATCTGCGGCAACCTCTTTCCAATAGGACACCTGCTTCTTGACATCAAACATCGCATTATTCGCTTTACGTTTTACGCAACACTCTTCTTCAACGCCTCGATCAGTTCCATCGTCCGATCCACGGTCATGTTCTCGTGATACTTGATGCCGTCCGGCCCCTGCGTCTGGAACATGGGCGCCTTGTCGCAGGCGGCAAGACACATCACCGCCTCGAGCGTGAGAAAACCATCCTTTGTCGTATCGCCGACACGGATGCCGAGGTGACTGCACAACGATTTCATGAATTCGTCCGCGCCGCGCAGGGCACAGGGCAGGTCCGTGCAGACCTGCATGCGATACTTGCCCTCCCTTTTGTCGTGATACAAGGTATAGAAGCCGACGATCGCCGCCACATCCGTTTCGGTGATATCGAGCATCTTCGCCACATCCTGCATTGCCGACTTGGTCAGATAACCTTCTTCACGCTGGGCGAGATACAACAACGGCATGACCGCCGAGCGTTTGCGCTCAGGCGGATATTTCGCCAGAATTTGTTTTATTTCCTTCGGGTATTTTTTCGCAAGGCTCATCGGTCAATGTCTCCGAGCACGATGTCAGTGGAAGCGAGGATCGCCACCAGATCCGCCACCAAATGTCCCTTCACGATCTTTGGCACGACGGATAGGTTGTCAAAGGATGGTGTGCGCCAGTGGACGCGGTGCGGTTTGGGTCCGCCGTCGCCTTCGATGTAAACGCCCAGTTCGCCGCGCGGGGATTCGACCGCGCTGTACACCGAAGCCTTCGGCGCGGGGAAACCCTCCGTCCACAACTTGAAGTGATGGATGAGCGCCTCCATGCTGACGCCGATCTCCGAGCGCGGCGGCGGGACGAATTTGCGGTTACTGCTTTGCACCGGTCCCATTGGAAGTTTGTTCAACGCCTGTTCGACGATCCTCAGGGATTGGCGGAATTCTTCGATGCGCACGAGATAACGCGCGTAGGTATCCCCCTCCGTGCGGACCGGCACATCGAAGTCATATTGTTCATACCCCATGTACGGGCGCGCCTTTCGCAGATCCCAATTGACTCCCGAAGCACGGAGCATGGGACCCGTCACGCCATGCTGAAGGGCGGTCGCGGCATCCAGTTTGCCGATGCCCAGCAACCGGTCCAGGAAGAGCGGGTTCTTCGTCAGTAGCGCTTCGTATTCGTCAATCCGTTTTGGAAACATCTTGATGAAGTCGCGCACCGCCGTCTCGAATTCCACAGGCACGTCGCGCCATAAACCGCCGGGGCGGATGTAAGTCGTCATCATGCGCTGACCCGAACACAGTTCGAGGATATCGAGGATGTATTCCCGTTCGCGGAACGCGTACAGGAACATGGACATCGCCGCCAGGTCCAGCCCAAAGGTGCCAACCCAGACCAGGTGCGAAGCGATGCGCTGCAGTTCGGTCAGGATCACGCGAATGGCTTGGGCGCGCGGCGGCACATCCAGGTCCACCAATTTTTCCACCGCCATGCAATAGGCAAGGTTGTTTCCAACGGTATTCATGTAATCGAGACGGTCGCCCATCACCTCGGCTTTGAGGTACGTCTTGGCTTCCATGTTCTTCTCGATGCCCGTATGGAGGAAACCAATATCCGGGATGGCGCTCACGATCGTCTCGCCATCCAGTTCGAGCAGCAGGCGCAACACGCCGTGCGTGGACGGATGCTGTGGACCCATGTTGAGCAGCATGGTCTCGCCGATCAACGCGCGCTCCGAAACCAGATGCTTGTATTTTTCGATGCTGACTTCTTCAAGCTGAGCCATGCTTATTCCTTTGCGTACGGCTTGCGCAGATCAATCTCTTCGAAGTTGAACGTGAACTGCGGTTCCTCGTAACCAAGCGGGAAGTCTTTGCGGAGCGGATATCCCTCCATGCCTTCGGGCATCAGAATCCTTCGCGGATCAGGATGACCTTCCGCCTCGATCCCGAACATATCGAAGAGTTCGCGCTCACGCCAGTTCGCCACCTCGTACACACGCGTCGCGGTCGGGACCTTGGGCTGGTCGCCGCTGACCGGGACTCTCAACTGCACCGACAGGTTCTTCGCGATGGAGGTGAGTTGATAGATGACGTGAAAGCGCGGCGTCATGCGGGGCCAGTAATCGGAGGCGGTCATCGCCGAGAGCAATTCGAATTCATGTTGGTCGCGCAGGAGGGTCAACGCTTCGACGATCTGTTCCGCCTCGATGAAGACATGCACTTCATTGCGGAATTCCTCGAATGTCGCGCCAAATTCCTTTTGCAAAGCCTGAACGATCTTTTCGAGTTTGTTGTCCATAATCCACCTCGCGTTGAGCGGAGCCGTGGGCGTAGGACGAAGCGCCCTTCGACTACAGTCTCGATACGCCCTCAAAGGGCCTTCGGGCTACTCGACCTTCCGCTCAGGGCGGTTATTCCTTCACCAAATCCTTGAACTTCATGCCGTTCACTTTTTCGTACAGCGTCACGATCCCATGGATCAACGCCTCGGGGCGCGGCGGACAACCCGCCACAAACACATCCACCGGGACGATCTCGTCCACGCCCTGCACGAGGGCATAGTTATTGAAGACGCCGCCGCAAGAGGCGCAATCGCCCATGGCAATCACCCATTTCGGTTCGGGCATCTGATCGTAGAGGCGGCGGAGAACGGGCGCCATCTTGCGCGAGACGCGTCCCGCCACGATCATCAGGTCCGACTGGCGCGGGCTGGCGCGCATCAGTTCCATGCCGAAGCGGCTCATGTCATAATGCGCCGCCTGCGCCGACATCATCTCGATGGCGCAGCAAGCCAGACCGAACAACATGGGCCACATGGCGCGGGTGCGCGACCAGTTGACCAGATCCTCCAGTTTTGTAGTGATGATCCCCATGTCACCGAGTTTCTGCTCTACTCCCATTCCAACGCTCCTTTTTTCCACGCGTACACGTATCCAAACAATAAGATGACGATAAAGATGAACATTTCGATCAGACCGAACAAGCCGAGTTGCCGGTAGACCACCGCCCACGGCAGGAAGAAGATCACCTCGATATCGAACAGGATGAACAAGACCGCAATCAGGTAAAAGCGGATCGGCACGCGCCGCGTCCCTTCGCCATACGGGGTCATGCCCGATTCATAGGGCATGGATTTTGCTTCAGATTGTTTGCGCGGTCCGAATAAGTACCCCAAACCGATCGCGATCAACGCCACGAGCGTTGACAGGACGATCAGGAGCGCAATGGCAACGTATTCGAGCATTCCAGTACCTCAAAACGCCCTCGATGGACGTGGATTTGTACTTCCTTGCACAACGTTCGGGGTAGTATAACATAAGAGACTTTTGGGAGGTAGAGAAAGTGTCGCTTTTCACAAAATTGGTGATTTTGGTCATATTGAGGAAAAGTGAAAAAACAGGTCACGAGTGTGTCGTGACCTGCTCATCCGAGATAATCCCTCAACTGACGGCTCCGCGACGGATGCCGCAACTTCCTCAATGCCTTGGCTTCGATCTGGCGGATGCGTTCACGAGTGACATCGAAATAACGGCTCACTTCCTCGAGCGTATGGTCTTTTCCATCCACCAGACCAAAGCGCAATTCCAACACTTCGCGTTCGCGCTCCGCGAGCGAGGAGAGCGTGCTTCGGATCTGCTCGCGCAGCATCTGGCGCGCGGCGGCATCCATGGGAGAGGGCGTTTCTGCGTCTTCGATGAAATCAGCCAGTGAACTGGATTCCTCGTCACCCACCGGTCCGTCAATCGAGACGGGTTCCTCGGCGGAGCGGAGCACGCGGTCAATTTTCTGGATGGCTGTCTCCAGCCGGTGTTGCAGGTCGGGCGCGAGCGGTTTTCGCTCCGCGTGAGCGCGCAGGATGGCTTGCACATCGGAGGCGGGGAGATAACCAACCTCCATGGCGAGTTCCTCGTTGGATGGCTCGCGCCCGAGTTTCTGGGTCAATTGTCTCTGCACGCGCAGGATGCGCGTGATGGTTTCGAACAAATGCACGGGAATGCGGATCGTGCGCGCCTGTTCCGCAATCGAACGGTTGATGGACTGACGGATCCACCACGTGGCGTAGGTGCTGAATTTGAAACCGCGGCGCGGATCGAATTTGCTGACCGCGCGTAACAACCCCATGTTTCCTTCCTGGATCAGGTCAAGGAACGAGATGCCGCGCCCAAGATAACGCTTTGCCACGCTCACAACCAGCCGCAGGTTGGCGCGGATGAGCAACTGGTTCGCCTCCGCCGCGCGGATTTTCACCACGTTCATTTCTTCTGTCAGGATTTCGTCCGCCGGCAGGTTGTGATACAGGGTGCGCTGGTTGGGCAGGCGGTGATGACGGTTGATATGCTCGAGAAGCCACTCTGCATATTTCAACGGGAGCAGGCTGAGGCTGAGAAAGACCGAGTAGGATTTGCGCGCGATGTCGTCCCAGAGTTCGTCAATCCCCCACATGCCGTTATCGAGGAACGCACGCAGGTAGGAGGGCGCGTCCGATTCCAACCCTTCGCGCAGGGCTTGCGCCTCGGTGAGAAGAAGCCCCAGGTCGGGCGGTTCGTGGCCGAGGCGTTCGGCGTCTTCGATCAGACGCTTCCACGAGGTGAGTATGTCGGTCACGATGGAATGATAGATCGAGCAGGCGGTTGTAAGCCCCTTGCGATGCGGGCGGCGAAGGTAGGATGCCGCCAAACGCTGCGCCTCGACCAGGGTCGCCAGGCGGAACTCCTTGTCTGCATCGAGCAGTTTGACCAGACCGATCTCGCGCAAATAAAGACGCACGGGGTCTTCCGCCAGCAGCGCGGCGACTTCGGGATTCCCGATGTCGAATAGATCTTCCTCGAATAGTTCGTCCTCCTGCCCAACAAGAACGCTCGCATCGGGGTCGCCCATTTCATCGTCCATCAGTGCGATGTCAGTTAATCCATTCATGGCGGAAAGCGTCCCATTTTCGACATCCATGGCGGACTCGTCCTCGAACTGCGCGCGTCTTTCACGCGGCGGGCGCGAAGCCGCTTCGGATGGTCGCTGTCCTTGCACGGGTTCGGGTTTCTTCTTCTCAGCCATCGTCCCTTTACTACCAGACGCAGTCTCTCATGAATGGTTACGTTCGTTTCATTCCAGCCGCTTCAATGACATCTTCCGGTAAGCCTGATCCAGATCACGCAGTAATTTCGTATGTTGTAACACCAAATCCTGGTAGGAAGCCGCGCGCAGATCGCCGCCCTGATGCGCCTCCTCCTGCAAAAAGCGGAGTTGATTCAGGTTTTCGCCTGCCGCCACGCGGCGCAGTTTGATGACGCCGCGCAGCAACTCCTCCAGCAGTTTCTCCTCCATGCGTTCGAGTCTTTCGGTCTCTTTGACCAGTTCCCGCGAACGAACCTGCAGCGACTCGGGCAGCGCGTCCACCACGAACTCGTGATGCTCGGTCTTGTCCTGTTCCACCGATTCGCGGATCAGGCTGAACAACAACTGGTTGTCGGTGTATTCGAAATCCTGCGCGTTCAAGGCGAGGAGACCATATTCCTGCAACAAACGATCGAGCCGATACAACAACTCGGGCTTTTGGAACAAAACGCCGATCACGTACTCCTCCGCCTTTTTGCTCGACGCCGCAGACACAACGACACTGGGCTTCTCCACGACCTCTTTCTGCCGTACGCCTCTCCCCCGCCTCACCCTCGAGACCTGAGCCTGCGCGGTGATCAACGCGCGTTCGTCCACCCGCAGCATGCGCGCCAGCGCCTGACGATACGTGTCGCGTTCCAGTGGATTTGGCAGGTCCTCGATCAACGGCACAACCTGCGCGGCGATATGATTTTTTACCTTCGGATCGTTGATGTTTTGTCCCACCGCCAATGTTTCCATCACGTGCGTGACGATGGGTTTTGCGTTCTCGATCAGACGCGCCCATTCATCTTTATCCCGCGCAACGATTTCGTCGGGATCGAGATCGTCGGGCATCGCCGCGACGCGCAAATCCGCCTGCAAACGCGACTCGTTGCGGAGCAAGCCCCTCGCATCGAAACCGAGTTCGCCTTCCTTGTCCATGGCGGAGCGCGCCGCGTCGAGTCCGCGCAGGACGGCTTTTTGTCCCGCTGTATCGGGATCGAGGGCAAGGACGATGCGCCGCGTGAATCGTTTGAGCAGGCGCAGTTGGTCCTCGGTCAACGCCGTGCCCATCGGCGAGACGACGTTCTCGTATCCCGCCTGATGCAATGCAATGACATCGAGGTAGCCTTCGACGATGACGGCTTGATCGGCGGTCCGTATGGGCTTGCGCGCCCGGTCCAGTCCGTAGAGCAGGCGTCCCTTGGAGAAGACCGGGGTTTCAGGTGAATTCAAAAACTTTGGGAATGCCTGCCCTGAGCCTGTCGAAGGGTCGTCCGGGTCCACGACGCGCGCGCCGAATCCCGCCATTCTTCCGTTTTCATCGCGGATTGGGATCATGATGCGGTTGCGGAAGCGGTCGAAGATACGAGATTGGAGATTGGAGAATTGAGACTCGTCCTGGCGTTCGGAGAGCAATCCTGTGTCGATCAAATCCTGTTCGGAGTAGCCTTTGGCGGTGAAATGCTTGAGGAGGTTGTCATAACCCGCAGGCGCGTATCCCAGCCCAAAGGTCTCGATGGTGGAGTCGGTCAGCCCGCGTTTTTCTCGGAGATAGTTGAGGATTTCCTTATTGTTGAAAAGGTGACTGCGATAATAGATGACCGCATCCTCGAGCAGTCTGCGAAGCGTGTCGTATGCCTCTTTTTGCTGTGGGGTCTCGCGTTGGTATTCTTGAATCTGCACCCCTGCGCGCGCGGCAAGTTTTTGCAGCGCCTCCTTGAAGTCAATGTTCTCGCGCTTCATCACGAATTTGAAGATGTCGCCGCCCTCGTTACATTGACCAAAGCAGCGCCACGTCCCCGATTCGGGCCAGACCACGAAGGCGGGCGTGCGTTTGTTGTCGTGGAACGGACAGAAGCCCGTGTGGTTGCGCCCGGTCTTGCGCAGTTTGACGCCAGCCTCGGAGACGAGGTCTACGATATCGATGCGGGATTTGATCTCATCAATGGTGGACATGGGTGAATGTATTATAGACGTATTTGACGAATCGGGAAATTAAAAAGGACGGGCAGGTTCGCCCGTCCGTAAAATACAAGAGGAGGTCAATTCTCCGCTTTCAAAGCCTGGATCACGGTCTGCCCATTGACCTGGAAGACACAGGCGCCGAAGCCCTCCCATTTGCGAAAATCCACCACCACTTCCATCTTTCCATCCTGGTTCAGATCAATGAAATTGGCGAGCGAATAGGTGCGCGGGAAGGTGATCTCCGCGCGAGCAGGCGGTCAGCGCGAACAAAAGAACGGCAATGAGAAATCTTTGCAGGCGAGTCATGGGATACTCCATCGTTGTTGCCCACTTAACGGTTTTCCCCTGCCGGTTGTTCCAACAAAAAAGCCCAACCGTTGGCGGGCTGGGCTTGTAAGGGCTAGAACCCCTCGAGTTTGCCCAAATCCGCAATTCCTTTGGACAAACCGGCAATTTGTCCCACCAGCGCGAGGCGGTTTTGCCGCACCTTTTCGTCCTCCGCCATCACCAGCACCTTGTCGAAGAAGGCATTGATGAATGGGATGAGCGCGACGATCCTATTCAGGAATTCATCAACGGAGGCCGGCTGTGTCTTCACATTCTTTTTAATTTCTTCGTGCAGTCGCTTCTCCTCCGCCTCCAGTAACTGGTCACTGATCACTGACAACCGCTCACTGACCACTCCCGCCGCACGGATGATGCGGACACAGCGCGCGTACCCCGGCAGGATCGTGGACCAATCCCCGCGTCCGACCCACGCCTGGAGTTGCTTCACCGCCCGGGCAGAAGCCGCCGGGTTGTTTGACTGCTCCGCAAGGACTGCGTCCACCACATCGTACTTGTACCCCATATCCTTCAACGCCACCGACAAACGCCCCGCGATGAAATCAAGGATCTGCTTTTGCGTTTCGTCTATTGCTTCAATGGGTTGTAACGCGGCGGATTTTTTCGCGGCTTCGGCGAGGTCGAAGTCCACGTCATGCTCGATGAGCGGCTGCACGATGCCAATCGCGGCGCGGCGCAGACCGAACGGATCTTTTGCGCCGCTGGGAGTCAATCCCGCGGCAAATAATCCAACCAGAGAGTCCAGCCTATCCGCCAATGCGATGGCGAGACCAATCCTCGTTTGCGGAACGGTTTGATATTGCTCGCCGATGGCAGCAGCGACATCCTGTTGTTCGCCGCTGCGCAGGGCATATTCACGCCCGATGATGCCTTGCAGGGACGTCATCTCGGTGACCATTTGCGTGACCAGATCGGCTTTCGCGAGGTGCGCGGCGCGGCGGGCGAAGATGGCTTCGTCGTTCTCCAATTTCAACATTGGAATCAAATCATTCACTAATTTGCCCATGCGCTCCGATTTATCGAGCATGGAGCCAAGTTTGGTGTGGAAGGTCAAGCCCGCCAATTTGGGGCGGTATTCTTCGAGTTTGAGTTTGAGGTCTTCACGCACGAAGAAGTTTGCATCCGCAAAGCGCGCGCCGAGGACGTGTTCGTTGCCCTGACGGACGAGGTCAATGTGGAGGTCGTCGCCGTTTCTGATCGCGATGAAATAGGGAAGAAGAGCGGGAATTGGAGAATTGGAGGATTGGTAATTGGTAATTGGGAAGTAGCGTTGGTGCTTTTTCATTACCGCTGGGAGAGGGGTGCCGAAGGCGGGGTGAGGGCGCGACAGGGAAATATCTCTGATGTTTTTTCATCACCGAGACCAGCACATCGCGCGGTAATGACAAATACTCCTTGTCGAATCCACCCATTACAGCCGTAGGCATTTCGATGAGATTCGTCACTTCGTTGAGCAGATCATCGTCCATGAGGGCTTCGCCGCCAACGAGCGACGCGGCTTGATTGACCTGTTCCACAATGGAGGCTTTGCGTTCTTCTTTATCGAGCACAATCCCTGCTTCGCGGATAAGGTCGAAATATTTATCCGCGGAGGGGATTTTGATCTCGGGTGAGTCGTAGGGGCGAAGTCCGCGTGAGGTGTCCCCAGAAACGACGTCCGCGTATTCAAACGGGATGATCATGTCCCCGAGCAACGCTACAAACCAGCGGATCGGACGCGAGAACGCCACGCCCGAGTCATTCCATCTCATTGATTTTTCAAACTTGATGCTCTCGACGAGTTTTGGCAAAGCCTCAGCCAACACTTCGGGAGTCGGGCGTCCCTTTTGCTTGACGACGGCGAAGACATATTTGCCGCCGCCTTCCTCGCGGATTTGCAAGTCTTTTGTATCTACATTATTTTTCTTTGCGAAACCCATGCCAGCAGGTAAAGCAATGCCATCTTTATCGAAGGCTTTATCGGCGGGCGGACCTTTGACGAGGTCTTCGCGGTCCGGTTGATTCGGAGAGAGAGAGTCAATCGAAACGACGAGCCGCCGAGGGGTAGAAAAGACCCGAATATTTCCGTGGTCCAGATAGAGCTCTTTAAGCAGGGTTGGTATCCGCTGAGTCAGTTGTTCGTAAGCGGTGTCCACATCGCTGGCAGGTAATTCCTCTACGCCGATTTCAAAAAGGAACGTCGCAGGTCGAACGTCGAACGTTGAACGTCCTTCAACAACTTGACGTGTGACGTTAGACCCTTCGACAGGCTCAGGGCGGGCTGTTTGACTCTCTTTCAAAAGAGGATACTCCAGTTCCTTCCTCTGCTCTTCATATCCCTCCGCCACGCGTCGCGCTAAATCTCTCATTCTCCTAAAAAACGCTTGACGTTCGGCAACGCTGATCGCGCCGCGCGCATCAAGGATGTTGAAGGTGTGCGAGGACTTGAGCACGTAATCGTGCGCGGGGACGAGCAGACCCTGTTCGAGACAGGCGTCGGCTTCGGCGGAGAAGAGATCATACATGGCGCGGGCACGCTCGATGTCGGCGATTTCGTAATAATATTTGGAATGTTCGAATTCTTCGCGGCGGCGAATCTCACCGTAGGTCACGCTCCCCTGCGGGGATGCTTCGCGACCGCCGCCCCACGGCTCATCCCAAATGGATTTAGCATTATTGATTGCGATGAGGATGCGTTCGAGGCCGTAGGTGAGTTCGACCGATACGGGATCGAGCGTCACGCCGCCCATCTGCTGGAAGTAGGTGAACTGCGTGATCTCCTGCCCGTCGAGCCAGACCTCCCAACCCAACCCCCAGGCAGAGATGGCGGGCTGTTCCCAGTTGTCCTCCACAAAGCGGATGTCGTGCCGGCGCGGGTCAATGCCGATTGCCTTGAGCGAATCAAGATACAACTCCTGCGGATCCCCCGGATCAGGCTTGAGGATGACCTGATACTGGTAATGCACCTGAAAGCGATTCGGGTTCTCGCCGTAGCGACCGTCATCGGG
>CAYQOF010000045.1:0-6934 GCA_964419035.1 uncultured Anaerolinea sp.
CCCGAAGCAATCTTCACTTGTTGCGGGAGATTGCCTCGCTTCGCTCGCAATGACGTTATAACTCCGCGCTCGAATGCAGTTCGGGGTAGTACACCTCTCCCATCTTTTTTTCCTTCAGTTTCCCGATCAACGCGGAGGCAGATTTTTCCTCCCCATGTACGAGAAACACTTTTTTGACCGACTGTTTCACGCGGGTCGCGTATTCCACCAGCAGATCCTGTCCCGCGTGGCCGGACAAGCCTCCGATGGTCGCGATCTCCGCGCGGACAGTGAAAGGCTCGCCGAAGATCTTGACACGCTTCTCGCGGTCGGCGAGGCGGCGGCCCAGGGTATGCGGAGCCTGCCAGGAGACGATGCAAACCGTGTTATTGGGGTTCTCGATATTATTCCGAAGATGGTGCAAGATCCGCCCCGTCTCCGCCATGCCCGAGGCGGATATGATGATCATCGGGTCGGTGCG
Organism: uncultured Anaerolinea sp.; assembly: GCA_964419035.1. Lineage (GTDB taxonomy): Bacteria > Chloroflexota > Anaerolineae > Anaerolineales > Villigracilaceae > Defluviilinea. Next base: position 461 of record CAYQOF010000045.1, read on the forward strand.
CCCGTTCAACGCCTTGGATTCTTCGACGGATTGGACGTAAGTCAACATCTTGAAATCCAGCGCGGGATGACGCGCTTCCTCGACGAACTGCTTCGATTCGGAGTCGAAACATTCGGTATGGTTCCTGAAAATGGTCGAGGCGTTGACCGCCAGCGGGCTGTCCACAAAGACCGGCGCGCGCGGCACTTCGTTATCCGTCATCATCATGTTCAGGTGATAGACCAGTTCCTGCGTGCGTCCCACGGCAAAAGCGGGAATGATGACCTTTCCATCGCGTTGCAGCGTGCGCCGCACCACATCACGAAATTCCTCGAACGCCTGGCGCGGGTCGTTGTGGCGCTTATCGCCATAAGTCGATTCCATCAACAAATAATCCGTTTCGTTGGGCAAAACGGGGTCGCGTAACAACGGGAGATCGTATCTGCCAATGTCGCCGGAGAACCAGAAGCGGATCTTTTGTCCCTTCTCTTCGACCTCCAATGAGACCGCGGCGGAGCCGAGAATATGACCCGCTTCGATGAAACGCGCAATCACACCCGGAACAGGCTCGAAGGGTTGATCGTAGTCAACGCTGCGAAGAAAACCAGAGGCGCGCTGCGCGTCCGCTTCGGTGTAGAGCGGCTCGACCGGTTCCTCGCCGCGCAATGCCCGTTTTCGGTTCACGAATTCCGCGTCCGATTCCTGGATGCGCCCCGAATCCGCCAGCATGATCGTGGCAAGGTCAACGGTGGCGCGCGTGGCGTAGATCGGAGCCTCGTATCCATTCTTCACGAGGTTGGGCAAATTCCCCGCGTGGTCAATGTGCGCGTGAGAGAGGATCACCGCGTCCACAGCGCGCGGATCGTGGGCAAAGTTCAGGTTTCGGGCGTAGGTATCGGCGCGTCGTCCCTGATACAGCCCGCAGTCCAGAAGGAGGCGGTGACCGTTGATCTCCAATAGATGCTGGCTCCCCGTCACCGTCTGCGCCGCCCCATGAAAATTAATTTTCATTCAACCTCGCAACACACGAAAAATTTGCGTTCCATACATGCCGAAGCGCGTCGGCGTATCGCGCAGCATGGACTCCAACTCCGTCATTGTCTTCGGCGGGTTTTCAGCCAGCGCGTTCAAAAATGTTTTTGGCAGGACGATATCCGACTCGACCTTCATCTCCCCTGCGACCTTCTTGCGCCAGTCCTTGAGTTTATCCAGACGCCTCAGCACCGCGTCATTCGGACGCTGCGCCTGCTCCCGTTTCACAAGCGGAGCCTCCAGCCCGCGCCGGGTCGCCGCCAGGATCTTGTTCCCCCACAGGCGGATCTGTCTCGGACTCAGCCCAATGCCCGCAAGATCAACATCCTTTTCCGGCAGGCTGCGCGCGATCTCCAGCAGCATGGTGTCCGAGACCACCTTGAACGGCGGACGATCCATTCTCTCGGCGATCTCGTCGCGGCTGACGCACAACTCGCTCAGGATGGTCAACTCACGCGCCGACAAATCCTTGCGCGCGCTGAAGCGCTTCCACGAACTGCCATTGACCCTTTCCCTCGGTTCGTCCACGGTACAGGCAAGCGCGAAGTCCTCTTTTGCAAGTTCCCAGCGTTCCTTTTCCCGCAATTCGTTTTCGAGCAGGTCGCGCAACTGAAAGAGGTAATGCGTATCATAGCGGGCGTAATCGAGTTGCGCGTGGGTCAGCGGGCGCGCGCCCCAGTCCGCCTTTTGATGGCGTTTATCCACTCTGACGTTGAATTTCTCTGCGAGGATGCTGTCCAAACCCACGAACTGATAACCCAGGATGCGCGCGGCTTGCATCGTGTCGAACAGGTTGGCAAATTCGAACCCAAAATCGCGGTGTAAACAGATCAGGTCGTATTCAGCCGCGTGGAATATCTTTTCGATTTGCGGGTCCGCAAAGATGGGAGCGAGCGGATCCAGATCATCGAGCGCAAGAGGGTCAGCAAGATAATCTTTCTTCGGGGTCGAGAACTGGATCAGGCAGACCTGTTCACGATAGGCGTGCAGGCTGTTGGACTCCGTATCCACCGCAATGCGCGATTGCGCGGACAGGTCTTCGACCATCTGCCTGAAATTGTTCTGCTTATCCACCCATACGGGCGGGTGAAGAATCTGTTCGGTCATCGGTTGCGATTATATCCCACACCAAAGGTGACAGTCACTTTAGAAGTGACTGTCACCTTTGAGGAGCTTCTCCATCACCAGACCATCCTCCCCATCGTTGTAATACCGCTTCCAGATGTCCACGGTTCGATAGCCCTCTTTCTCATACATCAGCACAGCCGCGCGATTCGATAAACGCACGGTCAGTTTAATGCGCGGCAGCTTTGCCTTCTCTTCGCAAGCCCGCAGGAGCGCGGTGCCGATGCCGCGTCGCTGGCAGCGTGGATCAACCCCGATGGTGGCGATCCAGACTACGCCTTGAGAAGGACGCGGGTCGCCGGCGACGAATCCGATCATCTCGCCGTTTTCCACCGCCTTCAAGCGGATCACTTCAGTCCACGCCAACACCGCGACCAGATCGAGCATGGACCAGGCGTCCTTTTCGAAGCAGACGCGTTCCAGTTTACGCAATGCGTTCAGATCGAGAAGCCCTGCATTTTGAATTTCCATACGGTGGGGAATTCTATCAACAAGAGCAGAAAGTGGAAAGTCAATCACTTTCAACTTTCCACTTTCTATCTGTGTACGTTTGCGCTTGTGTGTCTGTGTACTTGTGTACCTGTGCGCTTGCCTTCTTGCCTACTTCTTCCCGCCATCCTTGCCGAGGAAGTTATCGAGCAGGCTCGTGAATTCCATCGGGAAGATGTATTTCGTGGACGGGCTTGCGCCGACGGCTTTGAGCGTCTCGAAGTATTGCAGGGTCATGGTCTTCTGATCCACGGTTTGCGCCACGTTGAAGATGTGTTCGAGCGCGCGCGCGAAGCCCTGCGCCTTCAACTCCTGCGCCTGTTGCTGGCCTTCCGCTTCGAGAATGGCGGCCTGTTTCGAGCCTTCCGCCCGCAGGATCGCAGCCTGCTTTTCGCCCTGTGCCACGTTGATGGCGGCTTCGCGTGTACCGGTCGATTCGGTGACGACAGCGCGGCGGATGCGTTCCGCGGACATCTGGCGGTTCATCGCCTCTTGAATATCGCGCGGCGGGATGATCTCGCGGATCTCCACGTTGGTCACTTTGACGCCCCAGCGTTCGGTCACTTCGTCGAGACGCGTGCGGAGCATGGTATTGATGTGCTCACGCTCGGACAGCACGTCATCCAACGGGATGCCGCCGATGACCGCGCGCAAGGTGGTGGTCGCCATGCCTTGCGCCGCGACTTCGAAGTTGCCAACCTGAAGCACGGACTCAGCCGGGTCGAGCACCTTGTAGTACCAGATGAAGTCCACCGAAATGCCGGCGTTGTCCTTGGTGATCGCGGTCTGGTGCGGGATCTCGCGCACCTGTTCGCGCAAGTCCACTCTTACGGCTCGGTCAATGACCGGGATCAGGATGATCAAACCAGGTCCGCGCGCGCCGATGCTGCGTCCCAGGCGAAACACGACCAGGCGTTGATATTCCGGCACGATGCGGATGGCATTGGCTAGAAAGATAAAGCCAAGCACCAGGATCGCGCCTACGAAACACAGTGCGGTAGTTAGCTCAGGCATACAAACCTCCTTTTCATTGGTTGGAATTTTGGATCAACTATTCTTTTCGACGATCAAAATAAACCCTTCACGCCGGAGGACACGGATCGAACTTCCCGCCGGGATGGCCTTTTCACTGCGCGCCGACCACAATTCTCCCGAAACCTGCACGCTCCCTTCATCGTGGATTCTCGTCTTCGCTTCGCCGATCTGACCGACCAGCCCGTCAATGTCATGAGAGGGTCGGGAGTGTGCCACCTGAATGTACTTTGTGACGGCGATCCACAAGAAACCCGCCACCAGGCTGGAGGCGACGATCGCCACGATGGGATTGACCCCGGGCTGTCCATTCGTGCGCGGGAATATGAACGCCGAGCCGATCACCAGCAGCAGGATGGAAAGACCCAGGAACAACTCGCGTTTCGGCTTTTGGATGGCATACACAAAGGGAACGACGCTCGATACGAGAAGGATCAGCGCCCACCAGACCGGCGTCACTTCCATTCTATAGATCACGTAGACGCCCAGCACAATCGAGAAAAACGCCCCCACCTCGAAGAACCCCGTCCCGGGCGCGGAAAGCGAAAGTGTCGCCAGCAGGACGCCCCCGACCAGAAAAAGATAGGCAATGTTGGGATCGAGCAGGAAGTCCATAACTCCTCCAACTCATTATACAACAAGAAATGTATTTCTGATTCCGATTCCATCTACGAGATTCATCCCATAAGGTTTTACCGATGAACACCTTCCAGGCTGTATAATAAGCCAGCCAAAGAAACATCCAGCCAACAAGGAGTTCGAGTGAACTTTCAAAAGATCTGTGTCCTCGGTCTTGGCTACATCGGACTGCCGACCGCCTCCACCTTCGCCGCGCACGGGATCAAAGTCCTGGGCGTGGATGTCAACCCACATGTCGTCGAGACCTTGAGCAACGGGGATGTTCACATCCACGAGCCGGGCTTGCGGACGATCGTCGAAGCCGCGCTCAAATCGGGCAACCTGACCGTTTCCTCCCGCCCCGAAGAAGCGGATGCGTTCCTGATCGCAGTGCCGACCCCCTTCCACGAAGATAAATATGGTGAATACGACGGAAGAAAATACCGCCTCGCGGACATGCGCGCCGTGACCTCCGCGGCGGAAGCCATCACGCCATATCTTCGTAAGAGGAATTTGGTGGTTTTGGAATCCACCTCCCCGCCTCGCACGACCATTGATCTGGTTGCCCCCATTCTGGAGCGATCCGGTCTCAAGGCGGGTTCCGATTTCTTCCTGTGCTATTCGCCGGAGCGCGTCCTGCCCGGGCAGATCCTGCGCGAACTGATCGAGAACGCGCGCGTCGTCGGCGGCGTGACCTCCGAATCCGCAAGAGCGGGACGTGACCTGTACGCGATCTTCGTCAAGGGCGAGATCATCGAAACGGACGCCACCACCGCCGAGATGGTCAAACTGATGGAGAACACCACGCGCGACGTGAACATCGCCATCGCCAACGAATTCTCGCGCCTCGCCGAGAAGTTCGGCGTGGACGTATGGGAAGCCATCAGCCTCGCGAACAGGCACCCGCGCATCAACATCCTCAGCCCGGGACCGGGGGTTGGCGGTCACTGCATCAGCGTGGATCCATGGTTCTTCGTGGAAACCGCACCGGAACTGACGCCTCTCATCTACCACGCCCGCCAGGTCAACGACGCGCAGCCACATTTTGTGGTGGAAAAAGTGAAATCCGCGCTTCGACTTCCGCTTCATCCCGCTCCGCTCGGCGCGAAGGATGATGTGCTATCCGGTAAAAAGATCGCCGCGCTCGGTCTCGCCTACAAACCCGACGTGGACGATTTGCGCGAAAGCCCCGCAGTCGAGGTCGTCCATCTGCTTCAAAAAGAAGGCGCGCTAGTCACGGCTTGGGAACCGTTCAAACCCGATGCAAAGTTGACAGGCATTGACATGGCTCCCAGCTTGGAATCAGCCATCGAGGGCGCGGATGCGATCATGCTCCTCGTCAAACATACTGAATTCACCCGGCTCAACCCGCAGGAAATCGCGTCGAAAACAAAAGCGCGCCTTGTAATTGATTGCGTCAACGCCTGGCACCCCAACGCCTGGCAAGATGCAGGCTTTCAACTCCACCGCCTCGGCGTCAAAAAATCTCCAATCTCCAGTCTCTAACTTCCTTGGTATTTGCATCTTGAAAATCCTCTCCGTCTTTGGCACCCGCCCTGAAGCCGTTAAGATGGCTCCCATCGTCCGCCTGTTGAAGCAGACCGCGGGGATCGAAGCGCGCGTCTGCGTCACCGCGCAGCATCGGCAGATGCTCGACCAGGTTCTGGAACTGTTCGAGATCGAGCCCGATTACGACCTCGACCTGATGCGCGACGATCAATCGCTACCGGAACTGAGCGCCTCCATCTTCACCCATCTCGATCCCGTTCTCATTGAATTTAAGCCCGACTGGATATTGGTTCAGGGCGACACCACGACGGTTGCGATTGCCGCATTGCTCGCCTATTACCGCCGCATCAAGGTGGGACACGTCGAAGCAGGCTTGCGGACGCACGACAAATGGCAGCCCTTCCCCGAGGAGATCAATCGCCGCGTGGCGGGCATCATCGCGGACCTGCATTTCGCGCCGACCGCGTGGTCGCGGAAAAACCTGCTTCACGAAGGCGTGGACGAAAAACAGATCGTCGTCACCGGCAACCCGGTCATCGACGCGCTGAAATATGTTTCAGAACAGCCTGTGCCAGAGCTGGTTACGGCATTACTGGAGAAACTTGGGGTTGAGTCTGATAGTCCAGGATCTAATAGTCCAATGACTATGCGGCCAGAGACGATAAGACCAGAGACTATTAGACCAGAGAC
>CAYQOF010000045.1:7034-16107 GCA_964419035.1 uncultured Anaerolinea sp.
TATTTCCCCGAAACCGGGCATTACATCAGAGGGGCTTTCCTGCAATTCTATCGAGCCGCGAAAGAACCGCTCCGCGTTTATGGTTATCCCATCACAGAACAATTCACCTCCAAAGACGGAAAGACGGTTCAATACTTTCAACGGGCGCGCTTCGAGTTGACGAACTCGCAAACCGTCCAACTCACGCCATTGGGCAGCATCCTGTACCGTCCCGAAAGACCCCTGCCGATCAATTCGAACGGATGCGAGTTGTATCCAGGCGGCTATCGCGTCTGTTTCACCTTCCTCGATTTCTACAAAGCCAATGGCGGACCCGCTCAATTCGGGAACCCGATCTCGCCTTTTGAATCCCTGGAAGGCGGCATTGTCCAATATTTCGAAGGAGCGCGCTTCGAATGGACTCCGAATTCCCCCGGCGCCCAACCGGTGACGATCTCGGACCTCGGTCGTCTTTATTTCGAAAAACTCGGCGAAGACCCTGCCCATCTCAAACCCGTCCAACCGCTGGATGCGGCCATCAACCCGATCCTTTCGCTCAGGGCGCGCGCCTTCGTATCGAAAGCCGTCACACGGTCGAGCGATACTCAGACCGTTTTCATTATTGTGCAGAGTCAAACTTCGCAAGCCGTGCCGGGGGCGGCAGGCAGAGCCATCGTCCGTTTGCCGGATGGCGCAAATCAAGAATTCACCTTCATCACGAACGCTTCGGGCGTTGCGCAATTCTCGTTCAATTTTCAAAACCAGAAGGCGGGGGAACTCGCGCCGATCGAGATCAACGTGACGTATCAGGGTCTGACGGGGGAAACCCGAACATCGTTTCGCGTTTGGTTCTGACTTTGTTATACAGAGGGTGCGTCGCATTTTCACCCAGATGGTGCGACGCACTGCACAATGGGTTTCTAGATTTCGCCCCAATCAAACACCGGCCCGTCCCTGCAAGCCAGTTTCCAGCTGGATTTCAGGATCACCGCGCAGACCCCGCATTCAGCGATCCCTCCGCACGGGACGGGCGTATGCACCAGGATTTGCGCTTCAGGCAAAGCCGATGATTGATTCGTCCTCCCCAACAGTTCCCTCAACCCCGGCAGATGCTCGCGCGCCGCGTCGAACGCCAGATAATCCGCCCACTCGACGATCTCATTCAACGCGGATAATGGCTGGATCTCCACTTCATCGGGAAGATTCTCCTCGCTCGAGCCGCAAACCAGCACAAGCGCCGCGCCCTGTTTCAAGACAGGCTGGATCAAGCCGCGCAGGCGCACAGACGAATCGTCGAACGCGACCAGTCCCACCTTGCGCGCGGAGAGCGGCAATGCAAATCCATGCCCGAGCGGACCGCGCAAACAGATCTCATGTCCCGGGTTCCACGAATCGGGCACCGGCGCAGATGCAATAAAACCTTCAGCCGCGGAATCCGTAAAGAAAAGGGGAACAGGCAAAGGTGCGCCTGAACCGTCGCCTGCAAGCAGATATTGTCCCGGAGCCGGGATCAGGTTCGCCGGGCAGGCGATCCGCCCGAGGCGAAGTCCGTTCTCCAAAATCAACTCGACGACCTGTCCTTTGCCTGTGTGCATGTCGCCATACTATCATGGCGGTATAATTATTTCAACTTAAATCTGGAGGAACCATGAATATCGCAGACTTTATCAAGACGCTGGCTGGGTTTGCATGGCTGGCTGTGGTCGGGCTGGGCATGATGGCGGTCATCCGCGCCAGCCGTAATCAGAACGTCAAGGGATTGAGTTCGCTTGCCATCGGCATGTTGGTGCTGGCGGTCGTGCTGACATTGTTGGGCGCGGGTCTGGTCTTCATCGAGCCGACCGAGGCTGGCGTGGTCGTGACCATTTTCGGAACGGGCGGCATACGACCGGAGCCGCTGCCAGCGGGCTTGCATTGGATCTTCCCGTTCGTGGAACGGGTGGAGCGCTATCCAATCGCCATTCAAACGTTTACGATGGCGCGTACAGCCAGCGAGAGCGAAACGCAGGGATTGATCACGGTGGAGGCGCGTACCTCCGACGGACAGCGTATCTTCGTTGACTCATCCGTGATTTATCAGCTCAATCCCGTAGAGGTCGTCACCATCCACAAGGAATGGCAGCGCCGTTATCAGGACGATCTGATCCTGCCTCAGGCGCGCGGCATCATCCGCGATGAGGTCTCGCAATACCGCGTGGATGAAGTTCTCAGCACGAAGCGTTTCGAGATGAGCGACCATATCACGCAGGAACTGGAAACGGTGCTGGAACAGAACGGCTTGATCCTGGTGGATTTCGTATTGCGCGACATCACCTTCACCGAGGAATACGCCCAGTCCATCGAGCAGAAACAGATCGCGGAACAGCAGGCGCTGCAAGCCGCGTTCGTGGTTGAATCGAAGAAGCAGGAAGCCGAACAAGCCCGCCAGATCGCGCAGGGTCAGGCGGACGCGGCGGTGATCGCGTCGAGAGGCGCGGCACAGGCGCGGCTCATCGAAGCCGAAGCCGAAGCGAAGGCGCTCGAACTCATCGCGGCGGCGATCCGGGACAACCCGCAATTGATCGAATACCAATACGTACTGAAACTTGCGCCGGGCGTGCAAACGATCTTCGTGCCGACCGACAACCAGTTCATTCTTCCGCTGCCGGATACAACGAACCAGACAGCGCCGCCAATACCGTAGTTCCTTCATGGCAAGTAGAAAGTGGAAAGTAATCGCCCGCCACTTTCCACCTTCGACTTTCCACCTTTCAAAGAGATGCCCACTCCTCGAACCGGCCGCGAAATCCGGCTGACCACTCTTTCCAATTGTGCGGGTTGAGCATCCAAACTAAGCGCGGACGCGCTGGCGCAGGTTCTGCGTCCTGTCAAGGATATCTTCGACTCCGCTTCCTTCCCGGACCTTTTGGTGGGTCTGCGGGAACCTGACGACGCGGCTGTCTGGCGGCTGGATGACGAAAAGGCAATCGTCGTCACAACCGATTTTTTCACCCCGGTCGTGGACAACGCCTACGATTATGGCTCCATCGCCGCGGCGAACAGCCTCTCGGATGTGTACGCGATGGGCGGACAACCCTTCCTTGCCCTAAACGTCGCAGCGCTGCCGGAAGATCTGCCGGATGAGATCTCAAGCGAGATCATACGCGGCGGCGCAGAGAAAGCGCGCGAGGCGGGAGTAGTTATTGCAGGTGGACATACTGTAAAAGATAAAGAGCCAAAATACGGACTCGTAGTCATCGGATTTGTCCATCCGCAAAAGATGTTGAGCAAAGGTGGACTCAAACCCGGCGACGCGCTGGTGTTGACCAAGCCGCTCGGGTTCGGGGTCACGACCACTGCCTTGAAGCGGGAACAGGTCGAAGAAGATGATTTGGCGGAAGCGGTCAATTGGATGAAACGCTTGAACGAGACCGCAAGCGAACTCGCGCTGGAATTCGGTCTGCGCGGCGGGACGGACATAACGGGATACAGTTTACTGGGTCACGGCATGGAGATGGCGGACGCGTCGGGCGTCGCTTTGAGATTGGAATTTGCAAGCATTCCGTTCATATCTGGCGCGCGCAAGTATGCCGGGAAAGGCTGTTTCGCGGGCGGCGCGTTCGATAACAAGAAATACTTCGAGTCGAAAGTTGAGTTTGCGGATTCGATTGACGAAGAAAACCGGATGCTGTTATTCGATCCGCAGACGAGCGGAGGCTTGCTGCTCGGAGTTCCGCAGGCGAAACTGGATGCGTTCATCGCGCGCGCAAAGGAACTGGGTCAGCCGATCTGGGTGATCGGGCGCGTCGAAACGGGAGCAGGCATCAGGGTCGGTTGAGAAGCGCTTTATTCATAGTACAATATAGGTAACGTAGAGAAGTTCACCGGATCATGTCAGACATCCCCATAGAAATTAATTTCACCTCCGGGCTGATCGCCATCGCCGCCCTGATCATCATCAACGGAGTCATGGCAATGGCTGAGGCAGCCCTTCTATCCGCGCGCAAGGCGCGGCTGCAAAACGAAAGCAACAAAGGCAACGCGCGCGCAGGCATCGCCCTGAAATTGACGGAAAACCCGAACCAGTTCCTTTCGGTCATTCAGATCGGCATCACCGCCACCGATTTGCTCGTCGGTGCATTGACCGGGGCGACGCTCGGCTTGTGGATCAACCTCCAACTCAGCAACTATCCTGTTCTTGCCCCGTACAGCGCGGTGATCGGTCTGATCGTCGGCATCCTGCCGGTCACCTATGTTTCTCTTGTGATTGGCGAACTGGTCCCCAAACGACTGGCTCTGCGCGATCCGGAAGGCGTTTCCTCCGCAGTGGCGCGGCCGATGATGTTCTTTTCGCGGTTGTTCTCGCCAATCGTCAGGTTCCTCAGTTTTTCCACCGAATCGATGTTGCGATTATTGGGAGTGAAGGTGAGCGAAGAGCCGCCGGTCACGGAGGAGGAGATCCAACTGTTGATTGACCAGGGAACGGAGGCGGGCGTCTTCGAGGAGGCCGAGCACGACATGGTGGAGGGCGTGTTCAGCCTCGCCGACCAGCGCGTGTATTCCCTGATGACGCCGCGCACCGACATCGTCTGGCTGGATATTGACGATAGCCTTGAGGAGATACGTGAAAAAATTGCGCAGAATGATTTTTCACGATTCCCGGTACGCCAGGATACCCTGGATGTGATCCTGGGCATTGTCAAGGCAAGGGACTTGCTCGTCCCAAGCCTTAAGGGCGAGCCAATCCATCTCAAGCAAATGCTCAAGCCCGCCTTCTTCGTCCCGGAAACGATGTTCGCCTCCAAGGCGCTCGAAATCCTCAAGGAAAAAGGCACCGACATGCTGCTGGTCATTGACGAGTTCGGCGGCTTGCAGGGATTGTTGACCATCAATGACATCATCGAGGAGATCGTCGGCGAGATGGAAATGGACGAACCGCAAGCCACCCAGCGTCAGGATGGTTCCTGGCTTCTCGATGGAATGCTCGAAGTGGACGAGTTCAAGGAGATCTTCAAACTGCCGGTCCTGCCGCACGAGGATGAATACGAGACCCTGAGCGGATTCGTGATGATGTCGCTTGGGCGCGTCCCGCAGACCGCCGATCATTTCGAATGGCATGGTTTGAACTTCGAGGTCATTGACATGGACGGACGGCGCGTGGACAAGGTGCTCGTCACAACCCTTCCGCAAAAGCCGCTGACCGCCGAGCCGTTCGGGACATAACTTCAATTCCAGAATTTTCATCAATCCCATATCCAATCCATGCCCCGCAATTTTCTTCGCGCAGTCATCTTCGATTTCGGCGGGACGCTCATGTATGGGCGTCACGAGTGGGAACCGTTCATCGCGCGCGCAGACGAAGCCCTCACAAACTACCTGCGTTCCCGGGGGATTGAAGTGAACCTCAACACATTCCCCTCCCAATTCCGAAAACGGCTGGACGCATATTTCAAACAGCGCGAACAGGACCTGCTCGAGACCACGTATTCCTTTGTGCTGCGCGAACTGCTCAGGGAAAAGGGATATGAGTATGTTCCCGATAGAACCATCCGTAACGCGCTCGATGCCCTGTTTGCCGTCACGCAAAGCAATTGGATCCTGGAGGAGGACGCCATTCCCACCCTGAAAAAGCTGGAAAAGGACGGCTACCGCCTCGGCATCATTTCGAACGCGGGCGACGATGCCGATGTCCAGCAATTGGCGCGGCGATTCGACATCCACTCGTATTTCGATTTCATTCTCACCTCCGCCGCGTGCAGTTATCGCAAGCCGCACCCGCGCATCTTCGAACTGGCGCTTTCCAACTGGTATTGTCCCCCGAACGAAGCGGTGATGGTGGGCGACAATCTGGATGCCGATATCCGCGGCGCAAAGGATGCCGGACTTTACGGGATCTGGATCAGCCGCCGCGCAGAGCCAAATACGGAGGACCAGGAACGGATCCAGCCGGACGCGAGCCTGTCCGCGTTATCTGAACTTCCCGCCCTCCTCGACCGACTCCAGGTGCAGTAAACGACCTTCGCGAACATCCATGACAAACGATAAATCCGTTATTGCCTACCTTGCGCTTGGCGTTGGCGTGCTGGCTTTGAGTTTTTCCGCCATGTTCGTCCGTTGGGCGGACGCGCCGGGACCCGTGACTGCGTTCTACAGACTCTTCCTGTCCATTTTTCTGTTGTTTCCATTTTTCGTGCCGCGCGCAAGATCCAACCCGGCAACAAGGACGCGTTCGGTCGCGTTCCCGCTCCTGGCTGGCATGTTCACCGCCTTCGACCTTGCCTTGTGGACAACGTCCCTCTCTTACACCACCGCCGCCAACGCGACTTTGCTCGGCAACACCGCGCCGCTTTGGGTCGCGCTGGGAGCCTGGCTCATCCTGAAACAGCGACTCAGCCCAGCCTTCTGGCGCGGACTTGCCATAACATTGACCGGCGCGGTGCTGATCGTCGGAACGGATTTCATCCTGCACCCGCGCCTCGGCATCGGCGACATGATGGCGATCTTCACGGGTTTCTTCTATGGAGGATATTTTCTTTTCACTGAAAGGAGCCGTGTAAAATTCGATCCTGTCAGCCACATCTGGTACGTGGGCATCGGTGCAAGCCTGACTCTGTTCGTCATCAACAGCCTGCTGGGTTACCGGTTCCTGGGTTACGACCGAGGGACGTGGATCGTCTTCATCGCGACCGCGGTCGTCTCGCAACTCATCGGGTATATGGCGCTCGCGTATGCACTTGGGCATCTGCCCGCCTCCATCGTCGCGCCGACCATGGTGTTACAGCCCGTGGTGACCGCGCTGCTTGCCATCCCGCTTTTGCACGAGATCCCGGGCGTCTGGCAGGGAATCGGCGGCATGATCGCGCTGATCGGAATCTACGTTGTCAACCGGTCCCATCACAAGGGTTTGCAGGAAACTCCCAACGCGTAGCAGCGCATCGCCGCAATGGAAAATCCAAAAGGCTTGTAATTCGACCGTCACAACTGTATACTCAACACAACCCGTTCACAATTGGAGGATCTCATGCAACTCGGCGCGATTCTCGAAGTCGCAATTGGAATGATCTTCGTCTGGCTCGTTCTGAGCATCGGCACGATGCAGATACAGGAATGGCTCGAAAGCATCCTTGCCTGGCGCTCGAAATTTCTCGAGCAGGCTGTGCGCGGCATGCTCGAAGACGAGCGCATGAGCGACGCCTTTTTTGATCATCCCGCCATCCGGGCATTATACAGAAAAACGGGCGTCAACAAAATGCCAGCCAGGATTCCCCCGGAAAGATTTTCCAGGGTTATCCTGGAGGTGTTTGTGAACGCAGGCAAGTCCCCCGATGAACTGCCTGCGGGGTCGTGGTCCATATCGAAGATCAAGACGAACCTGAAGGGTTTTCAGAAAAGCAATCCGTCCTTGGCGCAGAAACTGGGATACATCCTCAAGGGGATTGACGATAAAGCCGCAAAACTGGACGAGAAACTGGCTGAATGGCACAGGGAGTTCGAAAACTGGTACAACGACACGATGAACCAGATATCGGCGGAATACAAAAGATTTGCCCAGTTAATGGCTTTTCTGATCGGGCTCGTGATTTCCGTTTCCCTGAACGTGGACAGTATTCAGATCGCAAGGGAACTCTGGCAGGAGCCGACCGTACGCGCGGTCATCGTTGCTCAGGCACAGGCGCAGGTCGAGGCGGGCAGTCCGCCGGCAGGTTTTCAGGAAACCATCAACAGCCTTATCTTCCCAATTGGCTGGTATTCAGGGACGATTCCCCAAACCCCATGGGATTGGGCAGTCAAGTCCTTTGGGTTTCTCCTGAGCGGAGCCGCCGCCGCACAAGGCGCGCCATTCTGGTTTGACGCCTTGAGAAAATTGATTGACTTTAGACCTCAGCCCGCACAGGTCTCAAAATCGTAAGTAAAGTATAATAACGACCAACTCAATCTTGATTATGAGGAGCGCCAAATGGAGATCAAAGTACACACTGAAAACGGGAGCGTTCCCGTCACTGTCATGCACGTGGATGGAAACATCGACTCGTCCACGTATGAAGCCTTCCAGTCAAAGGCGGATGAACTGATCAAAGGCGGCGCGCGTCACATCCTCGTGGATCTGTCACACGCGCCTTTCGTCAGCAGCGCGGGCTTGCGCGCCCTGCAAGGGATCTTCAACCAACTCCGTTCCCTCAACCCAGACGCCAACCTGAGCGACGACGAGGTGAAGAAGGGCATCAGCGCCGGCACGTACAAATCCCCCCACCTTAAACTCCTCAATCCGTCAGATGAAACTAAAACGGTGCTTCAAATGAGCGGCTTCGACATGTTCATCGAGACATTCACGGATATGAAGACCGCCGTCGCCTCGTTCTGAGCCGGTAAATGCTTCCGTTAGGGACGCGTTCGCGCGTCCTTTTTGATTCCCCCCACGCGGATGTAGCGGAAGTCGCACATCGTTCCGCCGCGCGCAAGCGTCTGGGTTCGTTCGAAGCACAGGGCGGATGCGGCTTCCGCCGCAAGCAGGTCGTCCAATCTGCAAAAGCGAGGGGTTAGTTCGCCAAATCCATACTCAGTCAAAACATCCAGATAAAAACACGAGCGGCAATTCATGCCGACCGCCTTACGATCAGGTTCGATCCATTCCACATCCCATTTTTCGGGATATTGCATCTTCATCATTGGCTTAAGCGCAAGCCTGAACATGTCGAAGAATAATGGGAATCGAGCCAGGATTCGATACCTGCGTCTTTCAGGTTCGATGCCCGCCTCCAACAATTTGTCAAGCGTTTGTGCGGCTGATTCTTTATCCATCCCATCCATCAACAAAACCGAATAGACCGCGACCGCCGGCAGGATATTGTTTTCGAAGTGATGACGCAACGCCCGGTTCTCGTAATATCGAGCCTGACGGAGCAATTCGTCATAGCGGGCTTGGACGCGTGCGATGAAACCTGCCGCCTCATCCCGCCCGCTCTCTTTTGCCATTTCCCTGCCCCACTGCTTCGCATTTGGAAGAACCTTGCTTTTCATTCTGCCTCCTCTCCCATAATCCCATTATAATCACCTTGTGTCCGACCTATTCGACCACGCCCTGCAGGAACGCATGAAATCCGAAGCGCCGCTGGCC
>CAYQOF010000046.1:0-6997 GCA_964419035.1 uncultured Anaerolinea sp.
GCGATGCACAGCGGCGACTCCTGCGTGAAAAGGTTCTCGACCTTGAATTTGATCTCCGCATCGAACTCGGCGAATTCGGAACGCAAGCCCCAGCCGCTTTGCGGGATGACGCCGATGCCGCGCCATTTTCGATCCACGGACTGGAAGACGCTTCGGATCGTCCCTTGGGCTGATTCGTTGCCCCCGAATTTGACCGCCCGCTGATATTGATTCTCCGCCTCCGCGCGACCCGCTTCGAGTTGTTTAATTGCCGATAACATGCCGTTCAACAGGTCAATCGGTTCGAAGCCCGTGACGACGATTGGCACATGATATTTCTTCGCAATCGGCGGATACTCGTGAAAGCCCATCACCGCGCAGACGTGACCCGCCGCGAGGTACGCCTGCACGCGATTCGTTTTGGACTTGAGTATCGCCTCCATCGCGGGCGGCACGCGGACATGCGAAGTAATGATGGAAAAGTTTTTGAGGTTCTTTTTCTTCGCCTGCAGCACGGACATGGCATTGGCGGGGGCGGTGGTTTCAAACCCGATCGCAAAGAAGACGACTTCCTTATCGGGATTGTTTTCCGCAAGTTGCACGGCTTCCAGCGGCGAATAGACCACGCGCACATCCCCACCCTTTGCACGGACCGAGAACAAGTCCTTCGATGAACCCGGCACGCGCAACATGTCGCCATACGAGGTGAAGATCACATCGGGACGCGAAGCGATGGCAATGGCTTTGTCAATCTGCTCCAGCGGCGTGACGCACACCGGGCAGCCCGGTCCATGCACCAGTTCGACCTGCGGCGGGAGCATGGCATCCAGTCCGTGGTGCAGGAAGGCGTGAGTCTGCCCGCCGCAAATTTCCATGATGATCCAGTTTTTGGTCACGATGGACTGAATCTCACGGAGGAGAGATTTCACTTTTTGAGGGTCGCGATATTCGTCGAGGTATTTCATGTTGGCTCAGCCCAGCGTGCGTCGCACCACACGGGGGATAAATCCCGTTAAGCAGTGGAATCCTGAATATGAACCTCATCCTGTCGGGTCAGGTGCGACGCACCCTCAAGCTCGTCGGCAAAATCCGAAACTTCCTTGATCAACTTCAGTGTCTCCTGTGCCTCCTCTTCATCCATCAAACTGATCGCAAAGCCGACGTGGATCAGAGCATAATCTCCGACCTTCGCTTCGGGGGTGTATTCGAGGCAGATTTCCTTGGCGATGCCGCCGAAGTCAATCTTTGCCATACGGAGGGAATCTTTTTGGTAGATCTCGGTAAGTTTTCCGGGAATGGCGAGGCACATATAAGAATTCCTTTCATCATGTCATTGCGAACCTGTTGGTCGAGTAGGGCGGACGATCTGCCCGCCCGTATCGAGCCAAGGGCAAGGCAATCAGCGGCTCGCATCACTTGAGCCTGGCGCAAGTGCAGAAGTGACATTGGCAATTACCGCCTGTCCCAACGCCAGACCTCCGTCGTTGGCGGGGACTTGTTTGTGGAAGTATACAATAAAATCTTCATTTTCGAGTCCGTCGCGGACAAGACCGAGCAATATCCGGTTTTGCCATACGCCGCCGGAGAGGGCAACTTCGTTCAGGTGCGTTTTTGCGCGGGCTTGCTTGCAGATGTCAACGGCAATTTGGGCAATCGTTTTGTGGAAGCGCGCGCCGATCATCTCTGCGGATTCGTTCGAGCGAAGACCCTTCACAATCGCTTCCAGCAATTCCTTCAAACCGACAACCATTTTGCCGTTGATCGGCTCGATGGAATAAGGATAGGTTTTGACCATCCCTGCAAACGGTTTGGACAATACTTCCATTTCGATGGCGGCTTGCGCTTCGTAGGTAACGTTGCTACGGATGCCGATGAGACCGGCGACTGCGTCAAAGAGACGCCCCATCGAGGAGGTCGGGGCTGTGTTGATGTTTTTGTCCACCTGTTGTTTGACGATGTTCACAGCATGCCTGTCAATTTTTTGCAGGAAGGGCAGATCGGCAATATCAATGCCAAGCGCATGGGCGTAGCCGACGGCGATGCGCCAGGGGTGGCGGATGGCGGAGTCGCCGCCGGGGAGAGGCAAATATTCGAGATGCGCAAACCGCTCGAAGTCCGCGTAAGAAGCGAGCAGGATTTCCCCGCCCCAGATCGCGCCATCGGTGCCGTATCCCGTGCCGTCGAAGGAGAGGCCGATCACGCGTCTATCATCCAGCCCGTTGTCTGCCATGCAGGAGGCAATGTGGGCGTGATGATGCTGGGTTCCAATTTTTGGAATGTTCAACTTTGTTGCGTGCTGCGTGGTGAAATAATTGGGGTGCAGATCGTGCGCGATGAGTTCGGGGTTGACACGGAAGATGTGCGAGAGATGTTTTACGCCCTGCTCGAAGGACTCGTACGTTTCGGCGTTTTCCATATCGCCGATGTGATGACTGAGAAATGCGTATTGGTCGCGCGCGAGACAGAATGTATTCTTGAGTTCGCCGCCGACCGCAAGCGTGGGCTTCGTCTGGAAGGGAAGTTGAACGGGGTAGGGGGCATAACCGCGTGAGCGACGGAGAAAGACCGTCGAAGGTCGAAAGTCCAAGGTCGAAGGTTGGTTGACGTTTGACTTTCGACCTTCGACCCGCACCACCGAATCATCGCACCTGACGTGAATGTCGCGGTTATGCAGGAGGAACGCGTCTGCAAGTGGGGTGAGTCTTTGGAGCGCATCCAGGTTGTGTGTGGCGATTGGTTCCTCGCTGAAATTGCCGCTGGTCATCACCAGAATCGGGGGCGCGGGTTCCTGCATCAACATGGGATCGGATTGGTTTAGAAGAAGGCGATGCAGCGGCGTATATGGGAGCATTACGCCGAGCGTGTCCATTTTGGGCGCAACAGCATCAGAAACTTTGAAAGCGTCGGAATCCTTCAGGATCTTTTTCTCAAGGAGAACGATCGGCTTTTCAAGCCCTGTCAGCAATTGGCTTTCAAACTCATTCGCTTCGCAAATTGACTTGATGATTTCCAGGTCCGCCGCCATGATCGCGAAAGGTTTGCCGACGCGTCCCTTGCGGCGGCGCAATTCTTCAACGGTCAATGAATTCGAAGCATCGCAGGCAAGGTGGAAGCCGCCCAGCCCCTTGACGGCGACAATATACCCGTTGCGAAGCAGTCGGCGCGCTTTCAGGATGGCGGAGGTGCGGAACGCGATGTTCGAGATTTGCAGGTTGCTCTCCGTGCACCCGGTGCCCAGACAGCGCAGTTCCACGAACGGACCGCATTCCGGGCAGGCGACGGGTTGCGCGTGGAAGCGCCGGTCCATGGGATCTTCGTATTCGACGCGGCACTTTTCGCACAAGGGAAAGTCCGCCATGGTGGTGTTCGGGCGGTCGTAGGGAATATCTTTGATGATCGTAAAGCGCGGTCCGCAGTTGGTGCAGTTGATGAACGGATACAAATACCGCTTGTCGGCCGGGTCGAACAATTCACGCTCACAGTCCGGGCAAATGGCTGTATCCACGGAAATGGGTTGATACGCGCCTTCAAGCATCGTCGAATGTCGAATGTCGAACGTTGAGTATTCGATATCAGACGTTTCGATCCTTGTTGTGATGGAATCAATTCTTGCCAATGGGGGGTGCTCGGTTGTAAGACTACGGATGAAACTTTCGACGTTTGACCTTTGACCTTCGACGACAATTTCCACCCCTCCCGATGTATTGCGCACCCAGCCGTGCAGGCACAGTCGTTTCGCCAGCCCGTACACAAACGGGCGGAAACCAACCCCCTGTACGACCCCGCTCACACGAACATGGATTGTTGCCATCATTGTCCACTGCTTCGGTTTGAATTCACGTTTTCGACGAGCCAGTCTGCCCAGGCATCCATCCCTTCGCCTGTTTTGCACGAGACGGGGAATACAGTTACGCCTGGGTTGAGGATCTCCACTCCCTGCTGGAAATAATCCATATTGAACGGCACGTACGGCAGGAGGTCAATCTTGTTGATGATGAGCGCCTGCATGCCCATGTACATGCCGGGATATTTATACGGTTTGTCGTCGCCCTCCGGAATGGAGGCGATCAACACGTTCAAGTGCGTGCCGATCTGAAAGTTGGCGGGGCAGATCAGGTTCCCGACGTTCTCCACAAGCACCAGGTCCAGGTCTTGAAGCGGAAGTACGGGCAGGGCGTCCGCCATCATCACCGCATCCAGGTGACACTCGCCGCCGGTGTTGATCTGCACAGCGGGAAGTCCCGCCGCCATCGCCTTTTCCGCGTCGATGGACGTGGCAAGGTCGCCTTCGATCACGCCGAGTTTCAAACGTCCCTTCAATGCGTCGAGCGTTTGGAGGATGAAACTGGTCTTGCCCGCCCCCGGGGAAGCCATGATATTGATCGCATACACGCCTGCCTGATCGAGCAGTGCGCGGTTGCGCTCCGCAATGCTGTCATTGGCGGACAGTATCTTTTCCACAATGGGGATGCGTGTGCTCATATATGAGTCTCCGATAAACTATTCAACATCGATGCTTTCCACTTGAAATTCACTGCCTCGGGTGATCTGCACCGACGGGCTGGAACAGGACGGGCAGATGAACGTCTCGCCGCCCGGACGGAAGATGTGTCCGCAGGCGCGGCAGGTCATCTCGCCGGGGATGCGTTCGAAATGAAGCCTCGAACCCTCCGCCGGGGTATCCTTCGCGATGATGTTCCAATAGAACTGCACCGAATTATCCACAATGGAAGAGAACTGCCCGATCACCAGATTGACCTGTTTCACCCGTCTGGCGCCGGCGTTCTTCAATGCGATATCGAGAATACCCTGTGTAACGGAAAGCTCATGCATCAGCTTAAAATTACCCCCACAATGGTCTTATTCCAAGATGGATAAAGTCATCTGCAAGGATGACTTTCTTCCCCATCACGTTGTCGTCTGTTTCAGCAGGTCAAGGACGATGCGCGCCGCCTTTGGGACGACTTCCGCGATGGACGGCGATAACTCCTCGTTGAAATCGAAAATGGGGTTTGTCGCGATGCCAACCACCATGATGTCCTCGGGCAGTTGCGCGCCCAGAGACCTGCCTAATTTGATCGCGTTTTGCAGCGACGTATCGTGTGCGCTGGTGATGTGGAACGCGGAATAATTGGGCAGGTCGCTTAACTTCGATGTGATAATGGACCCGACCTCCTGATCCGAGATGAATGCATCAACCAGAATCGCGCGGTCATAGCCGATGAGATGTTCCATCAAGCCAATGCCGCCAAGCGAAAGGCATAATACCTCGATCTGTGCGTCGGCGGGAATTTGTCGTTTTATCTCCTCAGCCACCTTCCAGCCGACGCCGTCATCGCCCAGGATGGGATTGCCGAGCCCAACGACGATTGTTTTCATGGGATGACATCCTCGTTTCATCCATGTCACGGACTTTTCGATTCATGCTCAGGGCAAGCCTGATTCCATTTACGAGCCTTGAACCGTCCCGCAGGTTGACCACTGAAAGGATGTTTTGCGAATATAACCTGCGGGACGATTTTCACGATGGATCAGCAAAACTGTTTCAACACTTCGACCGTGTTTCCCTTTGCATCGCGGATGGTGATCTCCAGCGGCATTTGCCCGGGCAGGGAATGCGTCGCGCACCCGAAGCATGGATCATAAGCGCGGAACGCCATCTCCACCATGTTGAGCAAGCCTTCATTGACATTGCCATCCTTGATGAGATTCACCGCCGCCTTGTTCGTGGACATCTGGATCGGGGCATAGTTGTTGGTCGTGCCGACGATGAGATTCGCCCTGGTCACGACGCCCCGCTCGTCGGTCCAGTAATGATGCGTGAGCGTCCCGCGCGGCGCTTCGACGATGCCGATTCCCTCGGTCGGGATCTCGGTCGGTTTGGCGTGGACGTTCGGCGAAGTGATCTCGGGATCGGTGACCAGTTCCACCCAGCGTTCCGCGGCGTAGAGCAGTTCGATCAGGCGCGCCCAGTGCGTGGCGAGGCGTTGATGGACGGGTTTGCCGCCGAGCGTCGCGTAGAACTTCTCGTAGTGCTCCTGCGCGAGCGGAGTCGCCATGCCGTCCGCGGCATTGAGACGCGAGAGCGGCGTGGCGGTGTAGACGCCGGAGTCTTCGCCATCCACGAAGCCCTTCCAGCCGACCTTCTTGAGATATGGGAACTTGAGATACGTCCACGGCTCGACGTGTTCGGCAATGTTGTTCATATATTCGTTCGGCGCGTACTTGACGAACTCTTTGCCGTTCGGGTCCACCACGCGCACTTTGCCGTCGTAGAAGTTGACCTTGTTGTTCGCGTCCACCAAGCCCATCGAGTAGGTGCGATGCGTGTACACGTCGCCGAGGATCAGGTCAACGTATGTCTTGTTGCCCAGCACGATGTCGTTGAAGAGGTTGAGGCTGAACTGCGCGAACTCGATTGCCCAGCGTCCCATCTCCTCGATTTCCTTGCGTTGTTCCTCTGTGATCCCTTTCGTGATGCCGCCGGGGATCGAAGTGCATGGATGCACCTTCCGCCCGCCGATCATCTCGACAACGGTATGCCCGTACTTGCGCATCTGGATCACCTTGCCGCCGATCTCCAAACCGACTTTGTGGATCACGCCGAGGATGTTTCGCTCGGCGACCGGCGCGTCGGGTCCCATCACGAAATCGGGACCGCCCAGCGCGTAGAAGTGGGTGGTGTGGTCGGTGCAATAGAACGCGGAGTACAGCAGTTCGCGCAGCATCTTCCCGGTGCGCGGCGGGTCAACCTTGTACACCGCGTCCGCGGCTTTGGAGGCGGCCATGTGATGCGCCTCCGGGCACACGCCGCAGATGCGGTTCGTCAAAAGCGGCATCTCCTCGATCGGACGCCCGACGACGAAGCGTTCGAAGCCGCGCAACTCAGGGATCTGGAAATAGGAATTGGCGACGTTGCCTTTCTCATCGAGAAAGATCTCAATCTTGCCGTGTCCTTCCAGGCGGGTGATGGGATCAATTGAAATTCTCTGCATGGTTGTCATCCTTTCACAGGAAT
>CAYQOF010000046.1:7097-8868 GCA_964419035.1 uncultured Anaerolinea sp.
GCTTTGAGGAGCGACCCAGCCAGATTAAACCGATAAACCTGTCCTACCGGATCGGGAATTCCATCCAGAATTCGCTCGATCTCATCCGGTTCCTTTGCGTCAATCACCGAAGCAAAGGCGGAAATCAATCTTGCGCCGTAGTCCAATACGCCCTCGGCGGGACCGTAACAACCGATGCACTGCGCCCCGGCGTTCGGGCAACGTGAATTACACCCGCTTCTTGTGGCGGGACCGTTGCACGGAATTCCCTGCTCGAGCAGGCACAGGGTCGGGTCGACCGGTGCGATGTCCTGAATCCGTTTGAATTCGCGGATCATCTTCACATTCCGTGCCCGCGGGCATTCGTCACACACGGTCGAATCGCCAACGCCGATCACACAGCCTTTCGGGGGCAACTCCGCCTCGCCCTTCACGACCTTGATGACGAGGTCCACCACCGCCGCGATCTGATGCGATTCAGGCGGGCAGCCCGGCATGTAGTAATCCACATCCACCACCATGTCCAACGGGCGCAGGATCGGCGCGAGTTTCGGGATGTGCAGTTCGCCTTCCGGCACATCGTACGAAGTGCGTGGATAGATCCCGTGCGGATTGTCCGTTGAGACCGTGTTGAACGCAGTCTGGACGATCTCACCCACCGGGCTCAAATTTGCCAGGCCGGGGATGCATCCTTCACAGGCGCACGAACCGAACGCCACGAGGATCTTCGTTTTCCGTCTCAGCAATTTGGCGAGATACTCGTTCTCGTCGTTGCGGATGCCGCCGTTGAAAAGTGTGAGCAGGATCGAGCCGTCCTCCATCGCCTCCACGTCCTTGTATTTCGCGTCCATCGCCACGGGCCAGAAGACGACGTCGAAGTTGGCGTCCACATCCAGGATCTTTTCGTGGATGTTCAGCACGGCGATCTCGCAGCCTCCGCAGGATGCCGCCCAGTACATTGCGAATTTTGGTTTATTGCCATTGGCAGTCATGCCGGCACCTCCGTTCTGGATTCTTTCGCCTCATCCGGGACGATGGGCTTGCTCCCGTTTCCGGGCATTTCCCAATGCAGCGGACCGAGCGCGCGCACCTCTTCGACATATTTGTTGATCTCAGCCGCGAAGATCGCGCCCTCCGCCGCGCTCGCCCAGAATAGTTTGATGCGCTCCGGCTCGATGCCCATTTGAGCCAGCACGCGTTTGAGCAGGATGTATCGCCTCAGGGCTTTGTAATTCTGTTCGACGTAGTGGCAGTCGCCGGGGTGACAACCGGTGACCAGCACCGCGTCCGCGCCGTTGGCGAATGCCTTGAGCACGAATGTGGGGTCCAGCCGCCCGGAACACATCAGGCGGATCAGGCGCACGTTCGGGGAATATTTCATGCGGGCAGTCCCAGCCATGTCGGCGGCGCGGTAACTGCACCAGTTGCAGGTAAAACCGATGATGGTGGGTTCGAAAGTTTTATCGTTCATAAGAGTTCCTCCAGGCATACGCAATTTGTAATTGGGTAATTACTCAATTACTTGTTACGCAGCCGCCTCCTTTACATCGAGATTGAGTAGCAGTAATCCCTCAATCTGCGAGAGGATCTGCTCGTTGCTGAAACCGGTGCCGCTGATCGCGCCGGCGGGACAAGCCGCCACGCAGGTTCCGCAGCCCTGGCACAGGGCCGGGTTGATCTCCGAGACTATTTTCTCCTCGTGGAAGAGGATCGCGTTGAACGGACACAAGTTGTTGCAGATGCGGCAGCCGGAGCATTGCGCCTCATTGATCGAAGCGCGCACCGGTTCGAG
>CAYQOF010000046.1:8968-16069 GCA_964419035.1 uncultured Anaerolinea sp.
AGCGTATCCTCGACCTGGATGATCATCCTGCCTTCCTCTTCGGGCGTGCGGGCGAAGTCGGTGATCTCCGCCACCTTGCCGCGCACGAAGTGAGTCCCCTCCTCCAGCAGCCGCTGGTAGAACTCCTCGTAATCCTTGAAGGGCGTGCGCATGTCAATGTAGAAGTTGTACACCTCCGCGCCGGTGCGTTCGTGCACGAGGTGGGCAAACTTCAAACTCTGCATACAGCAGATGACGGAACAATATGGGTTGTAGTTCTGGTCGCGTGAGCCGACGCAGTGGACAACGCCCACGGTCTTTGGAACAGTCTTCCCGTCGCGCAGAACGATGCTGCCTCCCGTTGGACCCGCGGCGTTGCTCAGGCGTTCGAATTCCAGGCTGGTGTAAACATTGGGGAGCCGTCCGTAGCCGTATTGGGGAATGCGCCGCACGTCGAACAGATCATAGCCCGTCGCCAGGATGATGTTGCCGACCTCGACGGTGATTTGTTCATCCTTTTGATTGAAATCTATCGCGTCCGTCGGGCAAAACTTTTCGCAGGCTTTGCACGTGCCTTTGAGGAAGTAGGCGCAGTTTGGCGCGTCGATGACCGGGTACTTGGGAACGGCTTGCGGGAACGGAACATAAACGACCTTGCGCTTGCCCAGCCCGGCTTCGAACACGTCATCCACGACCTTCCATGGGCATTTCTCCCAGCAGATGCCGCAGCCGGTGCATAGTTCCTCAATGATATAGCGGGCTTTCTTGTTGATCGTGACCGCGAAGTTACCCACATAGCCATCCACCTTGGTGACCTCGCTCCACGTCAGCAGGGTGATATTCGGATGGTTGCCCACATCCACCATCTTGGGCGTGAGGATGCAGGCGGAACAATCCAGCGTGGGGAAGGTCTTATCGAACTGCGCCATGTGCCCGCCGATGGACGGTTCGCGCTCGACCAGGTATACGTGGTACCCGGCGTCGGCGATCTCGAGCGCGGCTTGAATGCCCGCGATGCCTCCGCCGACGATCAATGTATCGGGGTGGATCGGGACGCGCAGGGGTTCGAGCGCCTCATGATGCGCCACGCGAGCCACGCCGCCGGAGAGGATGGCTTTTGCCTTATCCGTCGCGGCGGACTTGTCGGTATGCACCCACGAATCCTGTTCGCGGATGGACACGAGTTCGCACAGGTAGGGGTTGAGGTCCGCGCCCGCGCAGGCGTTGCGGAAGGTCTTTTCGTGCAGGTGAGGGGAACAAGCCGCCACCACCACGCGTGTCAAGCCGAGTTCCTTGATGTCCTTCTGGATCAACTCCTGACCCAGGCTGGAACACATGAACTTGTAATCGCGCGAGACCACCACGCCCTGCCCGGCGAGATGTTCGCCCGCCCACCGGCTGACCTCCGCCACATCCACGACCCCGGCGATGTTCGTGCCGCAGTGACAAACGTAAACGCCAATTCTTTCAGTCATAGGTTTTTCTCCTGTTTCGTCATCATGTCGCGTAGACTGCGCACTCTTGCGCAATGCGGCGCTGGAGCGCGCCAATTATGCGGTAACCGCCTCCCGCGCTTTTGGGACCGGCACTTTGACCACTCCCAGGTGGCGCGGAGCGACTCCCAGAGCCATTCCCATCAACTGCGTGAAGTACATCACCGGGATGGAATAGTTCGTGCCGAACTCCCGGTTGACCTGACCCTGGTACACCTCCAGGTTGACGTTGCACATCGGGCAGGTGGTGGCGATCACATCCGCGCCGCGGTCAATGGCTTCCTTGAGAAGGATATGCACCATCTCCAGCGCGGCTTTTCGATTCGTGATGATTAACGAAGCGCCGCAACAGCGCGTTTTGGATGCATACTCAACCGGCTTGGCACCAATGGCAGACAGCAACTCCTCGAAATATTGCGGATTCTCGACATCCTCGTGATTTTTTCTGGGCCTCAGCAACTGGCATCCGTAATACGGGGCGACGCGCAAGCCATTGAGCGGATGCGAGACCCTGTTTTTGATCTCCTCCACGCCCACATCCTCCATGATGATCTCAATTAGGTGGCGCACATTCATGGTTCCATTAATATGCAGGTTGTCCTCTTCCAGCGCAAAGTTGATGTGATCCGCCAGGTCGGGGTCCTTCTTGAGATAGGCGTTGGTGTAGTAGGCGTTCTTGAAGCAGGCGCTGCACGGCGCGACAAAATCGGTCAGACCGGTCTTCTCCGCGATCGCCAGATTACGGGCAACCAGTGTGTACGCCAGCAACTCGTCCACCGGGAAGTAGGCGGTCGCGCCGCAGCAGTTCCAATCCTCGATCTCCCTGAGTTCGAGATCCAAGGTGCGCGCCACTTCCTGTGCGGAGAGGTGATAGTCCTTTGCCAGGCTTTCCAGCGAGCAACCCGGATAATAGGCATATTGTTTCATGACAACTCTCCTAGCGGGATGATCCGCTTCACCATGCGCTGGAGGTTCTTAAGCCTCCTGATCTTCTTTGGCAGGATCGGGATCTTCCCCTTCAGCACCAAACCCGTCGCGGTGAGCGCCTCCTGAACGATTTGCCCGGCGGTGAACTTGGGGAGATACGCCGTGGCAAGGATCGGTTCGTACGATTTGCCGGAATTCACGATCATCTTTACGAACGCCTCCGCGAAGTCCGGTCCGATCAAGCCCTCCTTGTAACTGCTCTTCCAAATGGAGTAGCGCTTCAGGGAGTACATCATGTCGGCGATGTCAATGCCCGCCGGGCATCTCACAGTGCAGTGATAACAGGAGGCGCAGGACCAGTACGTGTTGCTAGCCAGCACCTCGTCCTTGAAATTCTCGCGGATCATCCCGATGATGGCGCGCGGGGTGTGATCCATGAATTCGACCGCCGGGCAGGTTCCGCTGCACGTTCCGCATTGCAGGCAAAGCGTGATCGGATTGCCGTGCGTGGCATACATCATATTGGCAATTTCGTGGCTGAATGTAAGTTCCGCTGTCATAGAATCTCCTGTTCATTGAGGTTGTGGCTTTTTCTCTGCGGATGTCTGCAATAACGCGCTCACCTTCTCCAGCAGGAGTTTCGGTTCAATGGGCTTCTCGACCAGTTCGTCCACGTCCACGAAATTGGGATGCACCGCCTGGCCTGGGAAGAGGAAGGCGATCTGTTCGCGGACACCCGTGATGATCAACACCGGCATCTCCCTTAACTTGGGATCCTTGCGAATCTTGCGCGCCAGCGCGATGCCTTCGGCGCCGCGTCCCATCATGATGTCGAGCAGGAGCAGTTCGTAGTTTCCGCTTTGCAGAGCCTGGAACCCATCCTTGGGGTTGTAAGCCACGTCCACTTTATAGTCGGCTTTCTCGAGGATCGCCCTGATCCCCGCGACGAAATCAGGGTCATCATCAATCATGAGTATCTTTGCATTCATAGAAATCTCCTTTTTGTCAGGATATTGCCATCCCAACCGGTTCGGGATCGGAATTGCGATTCGACCCGGGCCTGATGGCTGGCAGGCGGACAACAAATGTGCTTCCCCTGCCCAATTCACTTTCGACGGAAATCGTGCCGTCGTGCGCTTCGACGATCTGACGGCTGACAGCCAGCCCAATGCCATGACCAGTTGCCGCAGTCCGGGCGTCCCTTCCGCGATAAAAACCTTCGAAGATATGAGGCAGGTCTTCCGCGGGGATACCGATGCCGTTGTCCTTGATCGAGATCAGGATCCCGTCCCCATCCTCCTCGACCCGCAATGCGATCTCACCTCCATCGTGCGAGTATTTGATGGCGTTCCCCAGGATGTTTACGAACGCCTCGGAGAGGCTGAGTTCATCGCCATTGACAAGACCTGGCGCATCGGTGATGGAAGCGGCAATTTCGACGTTCTTCTTCGCGGCGAGCGTTTCGACGCTATCCAACGCTTTCGAGATTGGAAGCCTGATCGGAATCTGCGTGAAGCCTTCCTTCAGTTTATTGATATCCGCCGAGATCACCTTCAACCACGAATTGATCAGTTTGAGCATGTCTTCGACTCTGGTCTTCAGCCGCCGAATTTGTTCCTTTTGAGTCTCGTCGAGCGATTCGGACAACTCGAATTCGAGCGCGAAGAGATTCTGCTGCACCGCGCCCAGGGGCGCCTTCAACTCGTGCGATACGATGTGGGCGAAATGCTCCCTCAGCATTTCCTTTTCCTGCCGGAGAGCGATGGTTTCAAGCGTCAGTCTTCGTTTCTCCAGACTGCGGCGTGTGATCAGGCGGAACTCCTCGGGCGTGAACGGTTTGGGCAGGAAGTCATACGCGCCCTTCTTCATCGCGTCCACTGCGGAACTGACCGTGGCAAAACCCGTGATGACGACCAGTACGATCGTGGGGTCCAGCCCGGAGATATTCTCCAGCACCTCGAAGCCCGAGATGCCAGGCATCTTGAGGTCCACGAAGACCAGGTCGGGGCGGAACTCGCTCACAAGGCGCAGACCAGCCGTCCCGTCGGAGGCGGAGGCGATTTCGTAGGGTCCGCCTGCCAGGATCTGTGAGCAGGAGTCGATCACGACCTCTTCGTCGTCAATTAGCAAAATCCGCGACTTTGATTCCATTTTCTTCACTGACTTTCACACTTTGCGTGCTACGCGAAGAGCGCAACCTACGCAGGGTTTAACTGCTCGTTGGTTTCTTCACTGACTTTCGTAATGATCGGCAGACTCACGGTAAATGTGGCGCCTTTGCCGATCTCGCTTTCGACCGTAATCTCGCCGTTGTGTTCGTTGACGATCCCGTAACTGATCGCCAGTCCCAGCCCGACGCCGTGGCTGATCTCCTTTGTGGTAAAGAACGGGTTGAAAATCCTTTGCATGTTTTCGATGCTGATGCCGTGACCAGAGTCCTTCACTTCGATTTCCATGCTCTGCGCGTTCAATCCGTAACTGGTGGTGAGCGCGAGCGTGCCGCCATCTTCCATCGCCTCCGCCGCGTTGATGATGAGGTTCAGGAAGACCCTCTCGATCTGCGACGGGTCCACGACGATCATCGGCAAACTCTCGTCGAGATTTTGCGCGACCATGATGTTGTGAAAGAGCGCCTGGTTTTCCACCAGCGAGACGCAGCGCCGCAGAAGGGCATTGATGTCGGTGAGCGTCTTCTGTGGTTTCTTCTGCCGTGAAAAATCCAGCAGACCGCGGATGATCTCGCGGCAGCGATTGGCTTGGATGGAGATCTTCTCGATGTTCCGCCGCGCAGGTTCATCACAGATGTCCTTTTCGAGCAGCAGGCTCGAGTACGTGACGATGCCCTGAAGCGGGTTGTTCAGTTCGTGCGCCACGTTCGCCGCCAGTTGACCGATGGTGGCAAGCCGTTCCGACTCCATGATCTTTCGTTTCGTAAACTCCTTCAAACGTTCGTCGCGCTGGCGCAATGCCTCCGCCATCTGATTGAAGCGGTAGGACAGTTTTCCAAGCTCGTCCCTGCTGGTGGGTTCCACTTTGGTTTCCAGGTTTCCGTTTGCCAATTGTTGGGAGGCGTCCACCAGATGGCGAATCGGCCTGGAAATCTGCCGCGAGATCCACAGGGCGAAGATGGTGCTGAGCGCCGCAACCGCCAGTGTGATTCCGACGAAGATCAGAACCATCTGCCGCTGGATGTCGGTGTATTTCTGCTCGAGGATGCCAACGTACAGGATACCGATCACCTTTCCATTGATGTTGCGGATCGGTTCGTAAGCCGTGATGTACCAATCGGTGACGACGTAGGCGCGCCCGATCCACGGTTCCTGCTCGACGATGACCTTGTTGTAAACGTCTTCGGCGATGCGCGTCCCGATGGCGCGTTCGCCGCGCTCATCCTTCACGTTGGTGGAGATGCGCAGGTCGTCGAGGAAGATGGTGGCG
This sequence comes from uncultured Anaerolinea sp., assembly GCA_964419035.1. Taxonomy (GTDB): domain Bacteria; phylum Chloroflexota; class Anaerolineae; order Anaerolineales; family Villigracilaceae; genus Defluviilinea. Next base: position 14,806 of record CAYQOF010000046.1, read on the forward strand.
GTGCCGATGTCCTTGCCTTCGTACACGACACCCTGGAAGACCGTTTGTTTGACCTTGTCCACGATGTCGTAGTTGCGATTGAGCAGGATGCCGCCATAGACGACGCCGATGAAGTTGCCTTCCGCGTCGAAGATGGGCGCGGCGGCTTTCAACATCATGCCTGCCATCTCCACGCTTTCGAGGCGTGGGCGTGCCATGGGCGTCGTGATGAATTTGAAATACGCCTGTTTCGCCAGCACCTCCGATTCGCGTCGGAGTTCTTCGGCGGAGATGATGGTCGTGCCTGAGGCGGACGATTTCGTTCGCAGCACCGCGCTGACGATCTCATCCCGGCTCTGGTCGTCTCCGCTAATCATCGAATCGTTGACTCGCAGAACGACCCTGCCGCTGGCATCCGTGATGGTCAGCACGTCCAATCTCTCGCTGTTTTTGAAGCGCGTCAATTCATCCACGTATTCCTGGCGGATGTTCCCGCGCAGGATGTCAGCCATGAAAAGTCGAACCGCCGTGAATTTGACCGCATCTTCGACGTGCCCCTGGCGGTTCAGGTAGATCTCGCGGGCGGCGTTGAGGTCGTTGCGGATGCGCTCCTGCGCTTCGGCGATGATTCGGTTGTTAATGAGCTGAATTCCAACAATGGTGAAAATGAGACTGCTCAACAGGATGATGGACAGAAAGGACAGCGTCAATTTCGTTGCAATTGGCAGTCTGATCCTTTTGATCCATGTCCTTGCGGCTTGTCTCACCGCGTTCATGTGGAGTCAATCTCCTTTGTTTGATTTTTTGATTTCGTCATTGCGAGGAGGAGTGGTTTTCTCCGACGAAGCAATCTCGCTTGTCGTGTTGGAGATTGCTTCGGGAAGAACACCCTCGCAATGACAATTCACAACGCCTCATAAACCAACTCAATCAAATCCTTGACCTGTAAGCGGCTCTCGCTGCCGGTGGTCTTGACCGCATCGCGGAACATCGTCACGTCTTTCGGACAGGCGACGACGAAGGTCGTCACGCCGTCCAATGCAGCCGCTTCACGGACGCGCATCTCGCTGGGTCGTTCCTTGCCGGGCTTTTCCTCCATCCAGATGCGCCCGCCGCCCGCGCCGCAGCAAAAAGTGCGGTCGCCGTGACGCGGCATCTCGATCGATTCACACCCCGTCGCGCGCAAGATGCGGCGCGGAGCGTCGTACACGCCGTTGTAACGTCCGAGATAGCAGGGATCGTGATACGTGATTCGGGTATCGAGTTTCTTGCCGAACTTCAATTG
>CAYQOF010000047.1:0-1101 GCA_964419035.1 uncultured Anaerolinea sp.
GAATGGTCGAGCAGTTTGGGGAACAGGTCGAGGATCGTGATGCGCAGCCCATTGATGGCATGGAACAACGCGCAGAAGAAGATGAAGATCTGGAATGCCCAGTTGGTGTAAACATCGTTCAGAAAGCCGCCCACGCTCCCGCCTAAAAACGACGCCAGGATGTGGACAGCCACGAAGATTGCCATGCCCAGCCCGCCGATGCGGTGCAGGATGTAGGTCAGGTATGGACCCTGCCCTTTATACCGCAACGCTGTGGCAAGGCTGACGTTCCTTTTCAGGCTCATCTATGCCTCCTTGGAAAATGACTATCAGGGATCAGGACGGCGCGTGGAAGACGTTCTCCAAGACCGCACTTGCGCAGGAGAGCGCAATCTACGCGCGGCTTTTGTGAAACAATGATTTCGGGAATATGACGTATTATCCCATCCTCATTCTCGGTATTAAAAGTGACAATGCTCATGGGTTATTCGTTTCAGATTTCCTCCAAAAAGAGGGGCTTGACCTTTATAATCCAGAATGTATAATGCCCACGGTCACAATTGCGCCATCCCACTTTTGAAAAAGCGCAATGGGCGGCCGTCCTGGGCATAAAATTGGCAAAGCGGTCTTATTCTACCCGAAATGATATTTGATTGCGAGGCGCGACCCGCTTCCTGGAGAGCGGCAAAAATGACCATTGACCCCGGAGGTGTGTATGACTGAAATCAGCAGGCGGGATTTTATCAAAGGCGCCACAGCCGTGATCGGCGGCTTGATCACGGCTGTCATCGGTATTCCCACCATCGCCTACCTCATTGACCCCGCCCTGCGCGAGAGCGCAAAAGAAGCCTGGATCCCAGTCGGCAAACTGCTGGATCTCCCCGTCGGCAAACCGACTCCGTTCTCGTTCACCCGCGTGCAGGTCAATGGCTGGGAGCGGACCGCCACCAGTCACGGCGGATATGTCATCCGCAGATCGGACGACCCGAACGACCTGCTCATCCTCAACAGCCGCTGTACGCATCTTGCCTGCACCGTGAACTGGTCCGAGAACGACCAGGTTTTCCTCTGCCCCTGCCACGACGCCTCGTTCGGCAAACAGGGGGAGGTGCTGAATGGTCC
>CAYQOF010000047.1:1201-8045 GCA_964419035.1 uncultured Anaerolinea sp.
ATGTGGAAAAAAATGTTCGACTGGCTGGATGAACGGCTCGGCTTGAACGACATGTACAAAAACCTGCTCGACCGTCCCGAACCGAAGGGCAACTGGTGGAACACGCTCGGTTCGGCAAGTTTATTCCTCTTCGTCCTGCAGGGATTGACCGGCATCTTCCTCACCGTCTATTACACCCCCTCGCCCGATCACGCCTACGATTCGATCCAATACATCATGGAGGGCGTCGCTTTCGGCTGGCTGATCCGCGGCATCCATCACTGGGGCGCGACGCTGATGGTCATCGTCGTATTCATCCACATGCTGCGCGTGTTCGTGACCGCCTCCTACAAATATCCGCGCGAACTGACGTGGCTCATCGGCGTCGGTCTTTTGCTGATGACGCTGGGCATGGGTTTTACAGGCTATCTCCTCCCCTGGAACCAGCGCGCCTACTGGGCGACGACCGTCGGCACGCAGATCGCAGGAACCGTTCCCCTCATCGGCGAGTTCATCCTCAAGGCATTGCGCGGCGGACCCGACCTGAGCGCCCTCACGCTCCAGCGTTTTTTCTCCGCCCATATCTGGATGCTGCCCGCCGCGCTCGCGGCTCTGATCGGCATACACGTGTACCTCGTCATGAGACACGGCGAGTCACATTTCCCGAAGAAGGATGAATAATTGTGTGTAGCGAACGCTCTCTAGCGTTCATGTCGGCGTTAGAGAACACCTCCTGCACAGGAGAAATCATGGACGACGAAACCAAACAGAAAATCAACGAACGCTATGAACAGGAATTGAATCGCGGCGAACGCTTCTGGCCCGACAGCATCTTCCGAGACCTGATCGTCTCGCTGGGCATATTCGTTTTGCTTCTCATCCTCGCCACATTCGTCGGCATCGCGCCCGAAGCCAAAGCCGACCCCAGCGACACCTCCTACCTCCCGCGCCCCGAATGGTATTTCCTCTTCCTCTTCAAATTCCTCGCGCTGTATGGGCAGATTCCCATCATCGGCAAGATCGAATGGCTGGCAACTGTGCTCATTCCGGGTATCGGACTCGGTATTCTGACTCTCCTGCCGTTTCTGGATAAATCCCCTTATCGGCATTACTCCCGCCGAATCTTTTCCCTCACCGTGATGGGGACGGTCATTCTCGACATCGTCCTGCTGACCGTTATGGCAAGTTTACCCACCGCCCCGGAAGCGGAGGAGTTAGCCGTATCCACGACCCTGCAAGCCATTGGCGGACTGTGGATTCCCGCGGCGGTGCTGACGATCCTCGTTGCCATCTACATCTTCAGGCGCAGCATGTACTGGGAGTCGACGAGGCGGAGTCTGCCGATCTATATAACAGCGGCAGGTTCTCTTGCGATGGTTGCGATGACCGTCGTCATCTCCGCGCGCGCGGCGGCGTATCCAAAACCGGAAGAAGCCGAAGTCCCGACCACGTTGGTGGATCAGATCGTCGCGGGGCAGGATCTGTATTCCATCCATTGCGTGGAATGTCACGGCGACGACGGCTCGGTCGCGATCATCGAGGGCGTGGAGGGACTCGAGGGCGAGAAGATCACGCCCATCAACAGCCGCGACGTGTTGTATACGATCACCGATTCCGCGATGTACGAAGTGATCGCTTACGGACGACCGAACGCGGGCATGCCGCCCTACGGAAAGACCTACGGCGGCGAACTCTCGCGAAGCGATATTGATTACATCACGCTTTTCATGCGCTACACGTGGGACGACCGCTTTGAGGCGCCCGTGATCCCCGAACTCTTCCCGCCGCTGGCGGAGGGCGAAGTGCCGTCGTATGATGTCCACATTGCGCCCATCGTCAAGCGTTATTGCATTTCCTGTCACCGCGCGGGCAAGGACAACAACAATTATTTGATGACCACGTACGAGGAAATTTTGACGACCGGCGATCAGGTTGACAATAACATCATTGCCGGTGATATGAACAGTTACTTCATCCTGACAATCCAGGGGACGCCCATCATGGATCCTGATAACCCGAACGAGGAACTGATCGGCGTCATGCCGCCCAGCCGCCCCTTGAAACCGGACGTGGTGGACGTATTCGTCCGCTGGATCATGAACGGGATGCCGCGCACGGCGGAGGAAGCCGCGGCATTGTTCGTAGCGCCCACGCCTGAACCTGTTCCAACGCCGACGCCGTAACGAGTCCGTATTGCGTGTTTCGTAAAGCGAAAAAAAGAGCGGCGTGTTGAAAGACTCGCCGCTCTTTTTGTTTACGACGTGTGTGCCTGTTTACATCCTATATGTGCCTGATGCTCGCAGCCTCAACTTAAGCACTTTACGCAGTTGCCCTGCCCGACATGTCTTGTAGTAACTTTTGCGTCGCATCAGCCACCTCCTCCACCGCCCTCTCGAACGCCCCCTGATTGACCTTCGACGGTTTGCGATAGCCGCTGACCTTCCTCACGTATTGCAATGCCGCGGCGCGGATTTCCTCCTCCGTCGCGGGGACCTCCGCGTTGCGTAATTGTTTGATGCTTCTGCACATTTGGGCTCCTATACCTTCGGCATATCCAACAAAAGTACCTCCGCCAGCAAACGCGGGTTGACGTTCCTCTCCATCTTTTCGAGCGCATCTTCGAGTGCATTGACCACGCGCCGCGCGGAAGACAGGTCGAGCCTGCCTGCCAGGTCTTCGATCTCCACGTTGCGATCCAGGTTAACCAGCGGCGTATCGGCTTGCGCGGTGCGCAGCATCACATCGCGCCAATAGGAGAGCCAGAACAGGAACGTCTGCCGCATGGAGTCCTTGTCCTTCGAGAGTTTATCGGCGTATGCAAACTTCTCCACGCGCGAAGCAGACATCAGACTGAGCAGCCCGTCCAACCGTTCTTCGCGTTTTTCGAGCAACGATCCATCTGCGATCAACTGCCGCGCATAGCCGGGGCGTCCGCCGGAGATGTGGGCGATCAATTTGGCGCGCGAATTCTCCAATCCTCCCTTTTCCAATTCTCTTTGGACTTCCTCCACCGATAACGGTCTCAACCTCAACACCTCACACCGCGAGACGATGGTCGGTAACAACTGTTCGGGGTTGTCGGCGGTCAATATCAATACGGCATACGAAGGCGCCTCTTCGAGCGTTTTCAGCAGGGCATTCGAAGCGTTATCGTTCGCCTCCTGAAATCGGAGGAACAAAGCCACGCGGTATTTCGATTGATAAGGTTTGAGGGTCAACGTCCGGCGCGCCGCGCGGATCTGATCCACTTTCAAGATTCCGCCCTCGGATTCAGCCTGGACAACGGTCAGGTCTGCGTATTGCATCGCTTCGATTTGTCTGCAATCGCGGCAGGTTCCGCATGGAATTCCCGCGTCGGCGGGAGTTGGGCAGTTCAAAGCCTGGGCGAAGCGCAAAGCCAGGGTGCGGCGGCCCAGCCCCGGAGGTCCCGCGAAAAGATACGCATGGCGCGTCGTCCCATTGGCGACGTGCTTTTTCAGCATGTCCACAGCCCATTCGTGGCCCATTAGATTCCAGTTATCAGTGATCGAGTTATCAGTCATCAGTCCCCAATCGTAAATCGAAAATCGTAATTCGTAAATCGCCAATTCTCCAATTACTCAATTACTATTCCTCCCCCGCCCTCAGCCTCAAATACGACTCATATCGCTCGTGATGCACGCGTCCCTCTTTTGCCGCATCCATCACCGCGCAGCCCGGTTCGTGGATGTGTGTGCAGTCGCTGAACTGGCAGCGCTGCACCAGATCGCGCAACTCGGGAAAGTACGCGTCCATTTCCTCCGGCTCGGTATCCCACAACCCCAGCGATTTCCAGCCGGGCGTATCGGCGACATAACCGCCGCCCTCGAGCGCGAACATTTGCCGCGTCACGGTTGTGTGTCTGCCTTTTTTCGTCGCCCTGCTTACCTTGTTCACCTCCAGTCCCAGTCCCGGCTGGATGGCGTTCAACAGGCTCGATTTCCCAACACCGCTCGGTCCCGCCAGCGCGTTGATCTTTTTCAGGAGCGCGGCTTTCAATTCGTCGAGTCCCTCGTTCGTTTTTGTTGAGGTGTAGAGCACGCGATAACCGATGGATTCATACAGACCAAAGATTTCCTTCGCATTCTTCACGAGATCAGTTTTGTTTGCAACAATGAGCGCAGGGATATGCTGCTTCTCGGCAATGACGAGGAAGCGGTCCAGCATCCTCAGTTTTGGTTTGGGATGCGCGCACGCGAAGACGAAGACCGCCTGATCGGGATTCGCCAACAGAATCTGTTGATATTCGCCGATGGGCCTCGGGTCGAGCCGCACGATTGCCCGCTCCCGTTCTTCGACCTCTTCTATAACCCCGCTTCCATCCGGCAAAACCGTGACCCGTACCTTATCCCCGACCGCGGCGATATCGCCTTTTGCCCTGCCCTGTTTCAACCTGCCGCGCAATTGACAAACAACGAAGCCCTGCCCGGTCTCCACAGTAAAGAAACCGGACTGGGCTTTGACGATCAGTCCGCCATCCCTTCGACCAGACTCCGGATCAGTCTCCAATCTCTAATCTCCAATTCTCCAATGATTTGGAGTCAACCCGGGATTGCATCGTGATCTTCCCCAAATTCCAACACTTACGGTACCGGCGTTTCGGTCGGGATGCCACCCAGCGGGGTCGGCGTCCTTGTCACGCCAAAATTCGACTCGAACCAGTATAACGAGCGGGGGGAGCCAAAATAATACGTTTCCACGATGCGCCGAAAGACCGGCGCTGCGTAATCGGAACCTTCGCCGACATTTTCCAGCACAACCGCTATGGCAATATCGGGCAGACCGGTGTTTTCGCTTGCCAGTGTATATCCCGCGAACCAGGCATGAGGTTCGCCGCTTCCTGATTCGGCTGTGCCGGTCTTGCCTGCTACCCGTATCTGCAATCCGCGAAATCTGAAATATGCCGTGCCGCGCGGACTTCTCACCACATCGAACATCGCCTGGTTGATCACATCCATGCGGAACGGCTGGATGGGCAGTGTGCCGCGCGCCTCCGGCTTGAAGATGGGGATCGCCGCGCTTCCATCCACCGGTTCGATCCTCTCCACGAGTTGCGGGCGATACAGCGTGCCTCCGTTGCCGAACGCCGCCATGAACACAGCCACCTGCAGGGGTGTGACCAGCACATCGCCCTGACCGATGGACTGGTTGACAACATCCAGGATCGAAGCCGGGTCGGTGATCTGACCGGGCTCCTCAGCGACCTGCTCGATGCCGGTGCGCTGTCCCAGCCCGAAGGCGCGCGCCATGTTCGCGATATCGTTGGCGCGGTTGTTGTTGAACAGGGTATAGCCGATCTCCCAGAAAAACGGGTTGCACGAACGCATCAACCCTTCAGGCAGGGTAAGCAAGCCGGAAGGCACGCTGTCGCTGGAATTGCACTCCAGCCCCGCCGCCCGCCGGTCCTCGCAGTGCTGCCACGTCCAGTCATAGCGGACCCGGTCGGGCAGTCTCGTCCATTCGTATTGACAGTCGTAGGGTGTTTCGGGCGTAAACAACCCGCTTTCCATGCCCGCCGCCATCGTGATGACCTTGAACACTGAGCCGAGCGGATATTGCCCCTGCGCGGCGCGGTTGACGAGGGGACGATCCTGCCGTTGGAACAACTCCACGATCTGCGCCTGGCTGTTCGGGTTGGTGGGCTGGAAGGCATTCGAGTCGAAGGTCGGGGAGGAAGCCATGGCAAGCACGCGCCCGCTATCACGTTCGAGAACCACGACCGCGCCCCGGAATCCCTTGATCGCTTCCTCGGCGTAGAATTGCAGGTTGTCGTCCATGGTGAGATAAACCGAATCGGCTGGCTCCGGCTGGCTTTCCGCGATGCGCGTGACGGGCGTGCCGGTGGAGGGATTGATTACGTATAACGTGCCGCCGTGCTTCCCGCTCAGGTAATCCTCCGCCCACAGTTCGATGCCTGCCATGCCAACGCGCTCGTCGCCGCGATACCCTCGCCGCCGATAGGTCTCCAACTGCTCCTCGGAAATGAACTGGGTGTAACCAACGACGTTCGAACTGGACCCCAGCCTGAAATAATAACGGGAGTTGTAGGGCGTCCATTGCAGACCGCTCGGCGCTATGGAGCGGATTCGCTGGGACTCCTGCTCCGATGCCTGGCACAACGGAATGGGGAATAGCGCCGGGGTGTTGACGATCTGAAACGCCAGCGACTCACGGCTGGTGCCGCACAATCTCCAGACCTCGTCCAGCAGGACGTTCAGGCTCTCCTCGGTCACGTTGCCGGGGATGATGCTGAAGGCGAAGGCGTCGGACTGCGCCACCAGCACGTCGCCGTCGCGGTCGTAGATGTTGCCGCGCGATGGAATGCTGTAATCCATGCGCAGAATGTTGCCGCCCGCCAGTTCCGGCAGGATGAGCGATTCGTCCCATTGGAGTCTCCACTCGTTGTTCTCCAATGTCAGGCGCGCGACCATATCGCGTGGGATATTGCCAAACAATGCAGTGATATAGGTGATGCGATAGGCGATCTCCGCGGAATACGGGTTGACCAGCGAGGACAAAACTTCATAATCGAGGGAGCCTGCGCCCATCTCGTTCAACGCCTCGCGGTTGCGCCGGGCGAAGTCCTCCAGTGCGAGTGAATCCTGTGTGATCTTGCTGAGCAGGGCGTACATCGCGTTGTAGTCCTCCGCTTTGAAGGCATCGAGGAAGGATGTCATCGCCGCTTCCGGGTTGGGCGCGGAGAGCACGGTGACGATCGGCGGCGGCAGGGGAGTATCTGTGGCGCCAAATGGCAAGCCGCCCCCGCCCGAACCGCACGCGCTCAGGAAGGACAGGACGACGAGGAGATTGATCCAACGAAGGAATTTCATTCTTTGCCTTTCAATGA
>CAYQOF010000047.1:8145-9381 GCA_964419035.1 uncultured Anaerolinea sp.
CAATGACATCATCCATTTAATATCGAATCAAACACAGGACAATCATAATCCAAGAATTTCTGACAATTCAACGGTACATCTGTATTGGGCTGGACTCCCATTTGTCGCAGTAATCTTACAACGTGACACAGCGGAAGTCCCATCACGCTGGCGTAACATCCGTGCATGTTGACGACTGGACGGAACTCCGGATGCTGGATCGCGTACGCGCCGGCTTTATCGAGCGGGTCGCCGGTGGCGACGTAGGATCGCATTTCATCGTCTGAGTATTCGCGCATTGGCACGTCGGTGACGCAGAGATCGGTCAGGAGGAGTCCATCGCTCACTCGAAGCAGGGCAATTCCGGTGTAGACCTGATGCGTCCGCCCGCGTAAACGCGTCAGCATGGCAAGAGCGTCCGCCCCGTCCATCGGTTTGCCGAGGATGTCCGCATCATCCACTACGGTTGTGTCTGCCGCCAGGATGATCCGATCCGCATCCGCACGGCTGGCTGTCGTACGCGCTTTGGTTTCCGCGAGCCTTAAGACGTAATCGGCGGGGGATTCGTTCGGGAGCAGACTTTCATCCACATCCGCGACCGAAACGACGAAATCCCAACCGGCGAGCGCAAGCAGTTGACGGCGGCGCGGCGAATTGGATGCGAGGATCAAGGTCACAGGCGAAGATTCTAACACGACCCCCTCCCCATCCCTCCCCCAAATTCAAACTGAAGTTCGTTTGAATTTGGGGGAGGGCGCCAAAGGCGGATGGGGGTGGTACAATGACGAAAATTCATCCGGTCACGGAGGCAGATGTGAAGGAACTCGAGGAACGTATTTTGCGGGAAGGGAAGAATCTGGGCGGGGGAATTTTGAAGGTGGATAGTTTCGTCAATCATCAAGTGGACCCTCTATTGATGGACGCCTGCGGAAGGGAGTTCGCGAGACGTTTCGCCCGCCTCGGCGCGACGAAGGTGCTGACTGCTGAAATCTCCGGCATTGCCCCCGCCCTGACGACGGCGATCCATCTCGGTCTGCCGGTGGTGTACGCGCGCAAACACAAACCGATCACCATGCCCGATCAGGTGTATCTGACGCTCGCGCCTTCGCACACGAAGGGACGCATGGTGGAGTTGATCGTCTCGCCGGAATATCTGGCGAACGGCGAGAAGGTGTTGATCATTGACGACTTCCTCGCCAGCGGACAGACGATTCTGGGCTTGGCGCGCCTGGCGGAGGCATCCGGTTCGCACATCGT
>CAYQOF010000047.1:9481-15695 GCA_964419035.1 uncultured Anaerolinea sp.
GCACACATGAGTTTTGCCATTCCCATAAAACGCCTGCGCGAGACGGAGACGTTGATGGCGTTTCACCATCCCAAACCCTCATACCCGTTCCACGTTTTGCTCGTGCCGAAGAAGGCGGTCGTTTCGTTGAAGGAGTTCGACCCAACGGATACAACTTTTCTTTCCGATCTGTATTCCACCATTCAAAGCCTCGCGGATGAATTTCAACTCTCCGCATACCGCCTGATTGTCAACAGTGGGGAACATCAGGATTTTCCGCAGTTGCATTTTCATTTGGTTTCTGGCGTCGAAGGTCAAAAGTCGAACGTCTAACGTTGGCATTGACCTTCGACGTTTGACTTTCGACTTTCAACGAGGAATTGTTCATGGACTCAATCGCAATTCTGGATTTCGGTTCTCAATATGCCCAGCTCATTGCCAGACGTGTGCGTGAAGCACAGGTCTATTGCGAGTTGTTCCCATGGGACGCGCCGATGGAAAGAATCCTCGCCATACATCCCAAGGGATTCATCCTCTCCGGCGGACCGAGGTCTGTTTACGAGGAAGGCGCGCCGTACATCCAGGATTTCGTCTTCAAAACGGGATTGCCCATCCTGGGCATCTGCTACGGGATGCAGGCGCTCACCCACGCCCTCGGCGGACAAGTGGACGCCTCCGCGCAGCGCGAATACGGTCAAGCAGAAATTGAACCGTTAGGCAGGGGAGGGGTTACCCCGCCCCTGCTCGCCAATCTCTCAAAAGTCTGGATGTCACATGGCGACCGAATCACCAAACTTCCCGAGGGATTCATCCCATTGGCAGGCAGCGGCAACAGTCCCTTCGCGGCGATGGGAGATCTGAAAAGAAATTATTTCGGTGTGCAGTTTCACCCCGAAGTGCATCATACGCCGAATGGATATACATTGCTGCAACATTTTGTGATTGACATTTGCGGAGTCAAACCGACCTGGACTCCCACATCCATCATTGATGACGCGGTGGAAAGGATACGCAAACAAGCGGGGGAAGAACGCGTCCTCGCGGCGGTCTCAGGCGGGGTGGATTCCTCGGTCGCGGCGGCGCTGGTGCATAAGGCGGTTGGCGATCAACTCATCGCGGTGTTCGTGGATACCGGTCTCCTGCGGAGGAACGAGGGGGAACAGGTCGCTTCGGCATTTCGGAACAACCTGCATTTCGAGTTGATCGCGGTGGATGCCAGCGATGATTTTTTCGACGCGCTCAAAGGCGTGACCGAGCCGGAGCAAAAGCGGAGGATCGTCGGCGAAAAGTTCATTCGCGTGTTCGAGGAACAGGCAGGGCAGCTCGGTCATCCGAAGTTTTTGGTGCAGGGGACGATCTACCCGGATGTGGTCGAATCGTCCGCGCCGGATCGGAACAAAGCCGAGAGAATCAAGACGCATCACAACGTGGGGGGATTGCCGGAGGATATGCAGTTCGAACTGGTCGAACCGCTGCGCTATCTGTTCAAGGACGAGGTGCGGGCGGTCGGCGAGGCGCTCGGGCTGCCGGAAAGCATCGTTTGGCGGCAGCCGTTCCCGGGTCCCGGCCTGACCGTGCGCTGTCTCGGGGAGGTGACGCGCGAGCGCGTCTCCCGTCTGCGGGCGGCGGACGCCATCCTGATCGAGGAATTGTCCAAAGCGGGCTTTTTGGGGAAGAAGGGGGAGACGGCGCAGGCATTCGTGGTTTTGCTCCCCGTGCGTTCGGTGGGCGTGATGGGCGACCAGAGAACGTACCAGGAAGCCGCCGCGATCCGCGCCGTGACAACCGAGGATTTCATGACCGCCGACTGGGCGCGCCTGCCGCACGACCTGCTGGCGAAGGCGGCGAATCGTATAGTGAACGAAGTGGACGGGATAAATCGCGTGGTGTATGATATTACGAGCAAACCTCCCGCGACCATCGAATGGGAGTAAGGCGATGCTTCGACACGGCTCAGCACAAGTTTACGATTTTGGATTTACGATTGACGATTGGCGGTCGGGTGGCCCGAATGTGCCTTGGAGGGCATATCGAGACCCAATCGAGGAGGAACAATGAATTTCAACTTTGGCGAAGTGCTCACACGCGCGTGGCAGATCATCTGGAAACACAAGATCCTGTGGGTCTTCGGCATCCTCGCCGGGTGCGGACAGGGGGGCGGGGGAAGCGGCGGAGGCGGCGGAGGTGAAACCGGCATTGGTCAACAAACCGATATCCCTCCCCAGATGATGGAATGGCTGCGGGTCATCGAAGAGAACATCACGACCATTGTTGCGGTCGGGATCGCCCTCCTTTGCCTGTTCTGGATCATCGCTGTTTTTCTCAGCGCCATCGGCAAAATCGGTCTGATACGCGGCGCCGCCCAGGCAGACGGCGGAGTCGAGAGCCTGGTCTTCGGTCAGTTGTTCAGCGAGAGCATCCCCTATTTCTGGAGAATGTTTTTCCTTTCGTTGATTCTTTCGATCCCGATTCTGATCGGCGTTGTCTTCTTTATGGTCGCGATCTTTGGAATTGCAATTTCTGCAAGCGGCGGCAATGACCCGGCATGGATGGGGCTCGCGGCAATGATCCCCCTGTTCATCGGATGTATCTGTCTGCTCATCCCGTTGATGTTCGTGCTGAGCATGATATTCCGCCAGGCGGAAAGAGCCATTGTGCTGGATGAATTGGGCGTACTGCCCGCCATCAGCCGCGGCTGGGACGTGTTCCGAAACAATCTTGGTCCCATCCTCCTCATGGCGATCATTCTGTTTATCATCAGCCTGGTTGCGGGATTTGTGATTGCCATACCCATCTTTCTGGTTGTATTCCCCACCGCGTTCGCCTTTGTTCTCGGTGAAGGTCAGAGTACGTTGCCGCTCATCCTGATGGGCGTATCCTTCTGCCTCTACATCCCGGTTGGGCTGGTTTTGAACGGGATATTGATGTCGTACACTGAAGCCGCGTGGACGTTGACCTACCTGCGCCTGACGCGCAAACCGCCGATGATTGATGCCGACAGGACGATTATTGCCAATCCGAATGCGTAGACTGTTTGCGTTCCTTCTAAGCCTTGGCTTGCTCGCCGCGACCCAAGCCTCCGCGCGCGCCCAGACCGCGGCATACGCGGAGATCGCCGCCATAGACGCGGGGAACTTCCCGCGGATCTCCGCGCTCGTGGACGTGTATGATGCGAACGGGAATTTCATCCCGGGCTTGCGCCCCTCCGACCTGACGGTGTACGAGGACAGCCAGCCGCGCCCGGTGGATTCCATCAGCGTGTCCGCGCCGCCGGTGCAGATCGTGGTCGCGGTCAACCCCGGTCCGCCGCTGGCGATACGGGATGGGAGCGGCGTCTCGCGTTTCGAAAAGGTCGTGCAGGCGCTGGATGGATGGGCGAATTCACAACCCGCCGATTCGCGCGACGTTCTGAGCCTGGTCTCGTTATCGGGCTCGCTCATCAACCATGCGAATTACAACGACTGGTTCATCAGCCTGAACTCCTTCAAGCCTGATTTTCGCAACACCACGCCCAACCTGCAAACGCTTGCCATCGCGCTCGATACGGCCAACGCGCCGGCAGCCGAACCCGGCATGAAGCGCGCCGTCCTGTTCATCACCCCGCGCATGGACGACCCGAACATTGACAACCTCATTACACCATTCATCCAGCGCGCGGTGGATGCGAAGGTGCGCGTCTTCATCTGGTTCGTGGATGCGGAGGATCACTTTTCCTCGCCCAGCGCCAACGCCTTCAGAATGCTTGCCCAGCAGACGAATGGTTCGTTCTTCGCATTTTCAGGCAGGGAGACCTTTCCCGATCCAAATCAGTATTTCGCCCCCCTGCGTTACATCTATTCACTGACGTACACCTCCGCCCTCGACACGCCGGGCGAACACGTGCTTGGCATTTACGTCGAAACGCCGCAGGGAACCATCCCTGCGATGAACAGAACATTCAGCGTCAACATCGAGCCGCCGAATCCGATCATCCTTCTGCCTCCAGTGGAGATCTCGCGCCAGCCCCCGGCGGACGATCCCTACAACGCAGAGGCGCTGACGCCTTCGGAACAGATCGTAGAGATCATCGTGGAATTCACAGATGGACACACACGCGATCTGACTCGAACCTCCCTGTATGTGGATGGGCAGATCGTGGCGGAGAACACCGCCGAGCCGTTCAACCGCTTCGTGTGGGATTTGAGCGTCTATGACGAAACCAGCCGCCGCCAGATCTTTGTCGAAGCGGAGGACACGCTCGGGTTGAAAAAGACGAGCATCGGGCATTACATCACAATAACCGTTGTCAAACCGCCCAGGGGCGTGCAGGCATTGGCGGCGCGTTATCGTTCACAACTGGTGCTGGGCGCGATCGCTCTTGCCGGAGCCGCGTTGCTTGCCATCCTATTGCGCGGCAGAGGCAGGAGAGGCTCCACCGTGGATCGCATCGAGAACCGTAAGCGGCTGGAGGACCCGCTCACGCAGCCTGTGGCGGCATTGACGGAGCCGCCGGTTTCGGCTAAAAAGAGGACGAAGACCCAGCCGCGCCGCGCCGCCTGGCTCCAACCGAAGCAGAACCGCGTGCCCGAAGCGCCCGCCTATCTCGTCCGCCTGACGAACGGAGGCGAACCCGCCAGCGCCTCGCCCATTCCCCTGCTCGAAAAGGATGTGACCTTCGGCACCGATCCGGTGCAGTCCATGTATGTGCTGGACGACCCGTCCATTTCTCCGCTGCACGCCCGCGTCAAACAGACCGGCGAAGGGCATTTCATCATCTACGATCACGGTTCGGTGGCGGGAACCTGGGTCAATTTCGAACCGGTCACGCGCGCAGGCAGGCGCCTCGCGCACGGGGACCGGATCCACTTTGGGCAGAGACTTTATCGTTTTGATCTGAATCAGCCTCCGGCTGAGTCCGAACCGAAGGTCATCCCTCAAAAATCCGCATCATGATCCGCACCTCCCGCGCCCATTTGAATGTCGAAGCACAGAGCCATCCCGGCATGGCGGGCAAGAACAACGAGGACCGTTTTGCCGTCGCGTCGTTCGTCGCCAGCGAACGCGATGGAACGCCCATCCTGTTCGCGGTGCTGGCGGATGGCATCGGCGGGCATCGCGGCGGGGAGGTGGCGGCGGAACTGGCTGTCAACCACATCGTGCAGAGCGCGGCGGGGAACAACGGCAGGTTTTCGCGCTACACCATCGAGGAGGCGATCCGCGAAGCCAGCGACGCGATCGCGGCACACTCGGCGTCGAAGGAAGAACTCAAGGGCATGGGCGCCACCTGCGCCATCGCCTGGATCATCGGGGACAAACTGCACACCGCCTATGTGGGCGACTCACGCATCTATCTCATACGCGGCGGGCGCATCCAGCAGTTGACCATTGACCATACCTGGGTGCAGGAGGCGATCGAGAAGGGCATTCTCACCCCGGAGATGGCGCGCCAGCATCCGAACGTGCACGTCATCCGCCGTTATCTTGGCTCGCCGGTCCCGCCCGATCCCGATTTCCGTTTGAACCTGTTCGACGACGACGACGGGGTGCGCGCGGAGAACAATCAGGGCGCGCGGCTCCTGCCCAACGACATCCTGCTGCTGTGCAGCGACGGTTTGACCGACCTGGTGTGGAACGATGAGATTCTCGAAGTTATCCGCTCGAAACCAAATTTGAAGGAGGCGTGCCGCGCGTTGATCGAACTTGCCAACCAGCGCGGCGGACACGATAACATCACCGTGGTGCTGATCGGTGTGCCGGCCGGGTTCAAGCCTGATGCGAAATTCAAAAAGACGGGCTGGCTTCCCTGGATGCTTGGCGGCGTTGCGGCTTTGATCCTCGTCCTTGCCGCCGCATCCGTCCTGACCCTGAACCTGCTGAGGCGCGAAGTGACCGTCACCTCCACCCCGGCCGATTCGGCCCCCGCGCTCGCGACGGAGTCGCCGCTGCCCCAACTTACCGTGACCCTCGCTTCCACCGAAATCCTGGCGCCGGGAGCGATCACTCGCGTTGCACCGACATACACGCCCTGGCCCACGAATACCGGAACGCCATAGCATGTCATTGCGAGCGCTGGTCGAGTAGTGGCATTCGCGCTGAGCGGAACGGTAGTGCAGACGAAGCGCTGCGCCACGTATCGAGACCAAGCGCCTGCCCTGAGCTTGTCGAAGGGAAGCAATCTCATTGCTAGGCGCGGGGATTGCTTCCCGCAGGTCGCAATGACGACGAAAGGAGATAAACCATGTCCGTCAAACACTCA
>CAYQOF010000048.1:0-15144 GCA_964419035.1 uncultured Anaerolinea sp.
AGCCCTACTTTTTCACCTCATTTTTGGCGAAGGTATTGCCTTCAAGGAACCGCACACCTGGGGCACGCCTGTGGAAGTGATCGAACTGCAAGATGACTACTGGGGCAGGGTGCGTCTGGAGCGCGAGCAACCCCCGGCGGCGCTCTGGCTGGACTGGCTGCCTCCCATCCAACTCCCGGCTGGGATGACCTTCACCGTGGAAACCTTGTGGCAGACCTATTCTTCCCGCTGGCCGGTAGAAGCAGGCATCCACTTTCGCAAAGACACCCTGGGCTGGACACGCCCTCGCTTCCAATCCCCGGAAGCCGGGGATCGTTGGACGGAATTGACTGCCCTGGCCTGCTGGATGCTGTTCCTGGCGCGTGCCATCGTCACCGACACGCCGCGACCCTGGCAAAAGGCACAGTCGCAATTGACCCCGCAACGGGTCCAGCAGAGCCTCCGTCCGATTTTTGCGCTGATCGGTAATCCGGCACGTCTTCCAAAACCGCGCGGAAAATCCCCCGGCTGGCCCAGAGGTAGACCGCGAACGCCCAAACCGCGCTTTGCAGTGGTCAAAAAGTCTGTTACGACGGCAAAAACGGCTTGATCTTCGATTGGTAAGGTTCTACCCATCACCCCGACACACGATCGGGTAGTTTATCTTTGTCTTCTCTACCGTACATTTTAGAAATTGGACGCGGACGAGCGCCGATTTACGCGGAAAATCAATTAAAAATCCGCGTTGTCCGCGTGATTCCGCGTCCTATAAGCGGCTTTGTACGGTAGTGAATCTTTGTCTAAACTCGAGTTTAGCCTTGATTGTCAGAAATTAATCCTTTACAATTGCGGTCAACAATTCTGCAGGTACTGAAAGAGGCGAGCCGTCCATGAACGAGAAGCACATCGAGCAGGTACTTGAAATAGAAAAGCAGGCGCGGGAAATCCATGAAGCCGCTGTGAAGGAAGCGCAATTATTACCCATGCAGGCTGAGCAGGAAGCCCAGGCGGTGATCGCCAAATCGAAAGCCGACGCTCACGAAGAAGCGCGCAAATTGCTTGCAAGTGTGCAATCGGGCGAAGCGTCTGAAGCACGCGCGGAGGATGAGGCTTCCAACGCCGGCGAGTTCGATGCAATTGCCCGGCAGAACTTCGACAAGGCGGTCGCCTTCGTTCTGGAACGTGTCATCGGCAGGGCGTAATCCATGGCGCGCGGAGTTTTCGGTTATGCGGCAATCAGTACGCGGGCGCGGGCAATGTATGCCGATTTGCTCACTCCGCAGGATATGGCACGCCTGAGCGATTCCCCCGATTTTTCCGCGTTGATCAGCGCGTTGAAAAGCACACCCTATGGGAGGCATCTTTCAGGGCTCAAGGACAATGAATTGACCCCTCGCCGCGTCATTTTGCAGATCAGGCATCGGCTGGCGGATTCGTACTCCAGCGTGGTGCAGCAATCCCCGGAGGAGGTGCGTCCTCTGGTCAGGCAGCTCTTTCGTTATTTTGAAGTGGGGAATCTCAAAGCCGTTTTGCGCAGTATCCAAACTGTTTCGTCCTGGAAATCAGAGGTCGCCCCATGGGACCGCGTCCGTGAGGTGCTTTTCCCTTTTGGTTCGTTTTCCACCTTCCCTGCACAGGCGATGGTGGAATCAGGGAGCGTGGTCGCGGCGGTCGAATTGCTGAAGGGTTCCCCCTACGAAGCGACCATGTCCTTTGCGATGAAGCGTTTTTCCGCCGAGCAGAATCTCTTTCCGCTTGAGGTTGCGCTCGACCTGGATTACTGGCGGCGGTTGTGGCAGGAGGTCAAAAAACTCAAGGGGAAGGATCGCGAGATGGGCAACAAGTTGATCGGCTCCCTGCTCGACCTCAACAACCTGATGTGGGTGATCCGTTACAAGATCTATCACAACCTGTCCGAGGAGGAACTGATCAACTACACCCTGCCGTTTGGGTACCGCGTGCGGGATGAGGATGTGCGTGCCATCGCGGCAGGCGCGGATATCGCCTCCGTCGTTTCGCGCGTCTATCCGAATATTCCGGATGTGGATACGCTTCTCGAACGACCCCAGTCCGGGTTGCCCAAACTGGAGATTTTGCTTAAACAACAGGTCATGCGTCAGTGTATCTCAACCTTCATTGGCGATCCGTTCCATATCGGGCTCCCGCTGGCATACCTGTTGCTCAGCGATTTTGAGATCCAGGACCTGGTCGTCTTGATCGAAGCAAAAGCCTCGAAACTTTTGGATGAGGATTTCCGCCCCCTGTTGTTGAGAACCACCCTGGTACAGTAATCGCCCCAACCCTCCCTGAATCGAAGAAAGATCGAATTGTACTTATCACATTCATATTGGAGATGCCATGTTTTTTCCGAAGGAAATGTCCGAAGTTGAGTTGATCGTACCTGCCAAGGACCTGGTGGCGGTGGCAAAGGTCTTGAGCGGCCAGGGTGTGTTTCACCAGGTGGACAGCGCGTATTTGGGGACGGAAAACCTGGGACCGAATGCGTGGCAGGAGAAGGCCGGGGCGTATGCCGCGCTCGAGCGCCGCATCCAGTCCATCATGCAGACCGCCGGTCTGCCCGAGGAATTTCCCGCCAACGCAGGGATCGAATCGGTGGCGGACCTTGAGGTTGTGCACTCCAAAGTGGACCGGATCGAGGAACAAGTCAGGGAACTCAATGACCAGTTGTCGGGTGAAAAGAAGCGGGTGGAATTGCTGGAGAGTCAACTGCGGCAGTTGGAGCCGATCGCCGATGTCAATGTGGAGGTGGGGGCGTTGCGTAAATCCACGTTCATGCATTCCATTTTGGGCGTCATTCCAGCCGCCAATGTCAGCCGGTTGAGGACCAGCCTTCTGAGGATCCCGCATGTGTTCTTCACGTTACGCGAAGATGCCCAGAAGCCCATTGTTTGGATCCTGGGACCCAGGACGAATGCAGATGTGTTGGATCGAGCCGCGAAGAGCGCCTATCTCAATCCGTTGAGCCTGCCGGATGAATTTGCCGGGACGCCAGAACAGATCACAGCGATGTTGAAAAAGGAGATCGAAGCATCGAATCGAAAGATCGCAGTGCTGGATGCAGAACTTGCCAACCTGGGCGGTTCACATAAAGTTGAATTACAAAAAATGCTGTGGGATGTCCACATCAGCCGCGTCATGGCGGATGCGATCGTGCGCTTTGGGCAGTTGCGTCATACGTATGTTGTGGTGGGGTGGGTGCCAACGGCGAGTTTGAACGCCCTGACGGCAAAGCTCAAGGATGCGTCGCGCGAGATCCTGATCGAAACGACGACGACAAGCCGCTCCGGGCATCATTCCAATGTGCCTGTCGCCTTGTCCCAAAACAAATGGCTCAAACCGATCCAGTTGCTGGTGGGGACTTACGGTCACCCCAGTTATGGCGAACTCGACCCGACCTTGTTGATGGCGTTCACCTTCCCGCTTTTGTACGGAGCCATGTTCGGCGACCTCGGACAGGGATTGGTGATGGTGATATTGGGTCTGCTGGTATATAACGGGGTTCTCCTTAAGCGTGTGAAAAGCGAGGGGCTGCGCAGCCTCAGCCTTTTGATTGCCTATTGCGGCGCATCGGCGGCGGTGTTTGGATACTTATACGGAAGCATCTTCGGTTTCGAGGGGCATCTGGTGGAGGAATACCTTCACTTCCATTTCGAACCGAGCTGGCTGAGCCCGATGCACGAAATCCTGAGCGTTTTGAGTATTGCGATTGATGCGGGTATCGTGATCCTGATGCTGGGTTTCCTGCTGGGCATGCTCAATAATTTCCGCTCGAGGGATTGGGCGCATCTGCTCTTTGGGCATTCAGGCATTGCCACGTTCCTGTTTTACATTTGTTTCCTTGCGATGCTTGGCGCATTTCTCGGCGATACCGCGCTGGCGCCGAAGATCGCGGTCGCCATCAATTCGCTGCCCCTTCCCTTCACGACGCTCTTGATCGTCTTCGGTGTGTTCGTGACGTTTAGCGGCTTTTTCCGAAACATGGTGGAAGGACATGCATTGATCGAGGGCAGGGGCATCGGCGGTTTCCTGATGTTCCTGATCCAGTCGTTGATGGATTTGATCGAAACGGTCATCAGCATGCTTAGTAACACGCTTTCGTTCATCCGCGTGGGCGCGTTTGCAGTGGCGCATGGCGGCTTGAGCCTGGCGATCTTCGCGCTGGCGGGCGAGGAACCGGATGCAGGTTTTTGGATCACGATCGTCATTGGCAACCTGTTCATCATTGGCTTTGAAGGGTTGATCGTGGGTATTCAGACCATGCGTCTGCATTACTACGAAATTCTGGGCAAGTTCTTCCACGGCGGCGGCATTCAGTTCGAGCCGCTCAAGTTGAGTCCCTCGAAAGAGGAGGCATAACCCTGAAGGACGAGTCATTTTTGCGCCCTAACAAAACATTCATCTAAAAGGATAAAAGGAGATAACAAAATGTTGTTAGTATTCGCTGTCCTGGTTGGTCTGATCCCGGTCATTCCGGCACTGGTCTTTTTGCTCCAGCATGGAAAGACCAGCCCTGCTCAGGCGGTTTCCCGCATCGTCAACGGTTTCACGGGTTTTAATTTCCTCGTCGGTATGTTCGCGGCGGGACTGGCGATGGTGTGGCTGGCATCCCCGTCGTCGGTCATGGCGGCGGGCGCGCTTCAGGAAGGGGGCGTGGTGGATCAATATGCCACGCTTGCGGCGGCGCTTTCCACGGGGCTTGCCTGTATCGGCGCCGGTATTGCGGTGGGGAATTCCGGAGCGGCGGCTGTGGGCGCCACGGCTGAAAAGCCCGAGTCGTTCGGCCGCGCCTTGATCTTCGTGGGCCTTTCGGAAGGCATTGCCATCTACGGCTTGATCATTTCCTTCCTCATTCTGTAGTACACATGAAGATACTGGTCATCGGGCATCCGGACGCGGTGCTTGGTTTTTCTCTTGCAGGTGTGGGCGGTATTGCCGCCTCCACCGCCGAGGAGGTCAATCATGCCCTGGACGAAGCGCAAGCCAGCAGGGATGTTGGCATTGTGCTTGTCACGCAGGATGTAGCCGCATTGATTCCAGCCCGCATGGAATACCTGGGTTTGCGGAGCACCATACCACTGGTGGTCGAGATTCCGTCGCGCGGCGGGGTGCCGGAGGGGCAGCCTTCACTGGGCGATATCGTCCTGCGGGCGATCGGCATCAAGTTGTAGACTTTCCTGTGGATATCTACTACAAGGTATAAGATTGGATTGAGCGCTATGAAATCTGAAGAAGAAGATATTGAGTTGCTTGCGCGGGCGATCATGGTGGAGGCGCGGGAGGAGGCAGATAAATTGCGCGCCGAGGCGCGGGAGAAGGCGGAAGCCATTCGAAGGCGCGCGCAGGAGCAGGCGGAGGAGGAACGAAAATCCATTCTTGCCCGCGCGAAAGAGGATGCCGACCGTCTGCGCAGTCAGTCGTCGGCGGCCTCCCTGCTCAGGGCGCGTTCCACGCAGTTGAAGCAGCGTGAAAAAGTATTGAATGAAGTGTTCGAGGAAGTTCAGAAGGAGTTTGGCTCCATCAGGAACCGGTCCGATTACGGCGCGATCGCCAATATGCTGGCGCGTGAGGCGTTGGTCCAGTTGAAAGCGACCGCAGCCGAGGTGCGGGCGGACGAAACCGCGCAAAAGTTGATCAAACCGGATGATCTTTCCAGGGAACTTAACGGGAAGTTTACGTTCGGTCCAACACTTGAGGAAGGCACGGGCGTTGTGGTGAGCGCTGCGGGCGGCAGGCTTTACTACGATAATACGCTTGAAACGCGCTTGAGCCGTTTGCGGGGATCCCTGCGTGCCTCCGTCTACAAAACGCTGATGGGAGAAAAGGTATGAGCGAACAGGTCGGAACCATAACCTGGATCAGCGGTCCGGTGGTGCGTGCCCGCGGGTCCCGCCATGTGGGCATGCTTGAACTCGTTGAAGTGGGAACAGACCGGCTTGTGGGCGAGGTGATCGGTCTTAAAGGCGACCAGATCACGGTGCAGGTCTACGAGGAGACTTCGGGCATGCAAACCGGCGCGCCGATCTATGGCACCGGGCTGCCGTTGTCTGTTGAACTGGGACCGGGCTTGATTCAAAGTATTTATGACGGCGTGCAGCGTCCGTTGCCGTTGATCGAAGAGGCGGTGGGGTCCTTCATCACCCGCGGCGCGCGCTTCGATGCGATCAGCCGGGAAAAGAAATGGAAGTATTCCCCGCGGGTGAAAGTTGGCGATGAGGTGCAGGGCGGCGCGGTCCTCGGCGTGGTAATGGAGACGGATACTTTCGAACACCGCATCCTGCTGAGCCCCGACGACGCCGGTACGATCACCTGGGCGGCTCCCGCTGGAGATTACACGGTCCTCGATCCGATCGTCAAACTGAAAATGGGACGGGAGGAGAAGACCGTCACCATGCTTCAGCGCTGGCCCGTCCGCCGGGCGCGTCCGTTCGTGCGCCGCCGCGGCGCCAACACGCCGTTGATCACCGGGCAAAGGATCCTCGACACGTTCTTCCCGGTTGCCAAAGGCGGCGCGGCGGGCATCCCGGGTCCGTTCGGTTCGGGCAAAACGGTCACCCAGCACAGCATCGCCAAGTGGGCGGATGCGGAGGTCATCGTTTACATCGGATGCGGCGAACGCGGCAACGAGATGACAGAGGTATTGCAGGAATTCCCGCATCTCGTTGACCCGCGAACTGGTCGGCCCTTAATGGAGCGCACGGTGCTGATCGCCAACACGTCCAACATGCCTGTGGCGGCGCGTGAAGCCAGCATCTACACCGGCATCACCATTGCAGAGTATTACCGCGATATGGGCTACCATGTGGCATTGATGGCAGACTCGACCTCCCGCTGGGCGGAAGCATTGCGTGAGGTCTCCGGGCGTCTCGAAGAAATGCCGGCGGAGGAAGGCTACCCCGCCTACCTTGCCGGTCGTCTGGCTGAATTTTACGAACGCGCCGGTTACGTGGAAAATTTGAACGGCACTCAGGGGTCGGTCTCGATCGTGGGCGCGGTTTCGCCGCCCGGCGGCGACTTTTCCGAGCCGGTGACCCAGCATACCAAGCGGTACATCCGGTGTTTCTGGGCGCTGGATAAATCGCTGGCTTCCGCGCGGCACTTCCCCGCGATCAACTGGCTGGATAGTTACAGCGAATACATCGAAGATATGGCTGCGTGGTGGCGCGAAAAGACCGGCAAGGACTGGCTCGCCATGCGCAACCAGGCAATGGAATTGTTGAGCGAGGAAAGCCGCCTGTCGCAGATCGTCAAACTGGTGGGTCCGGATGCGCTGCCTTACACCGAGCGCATGGTCCTGGAAACCACCCGCCTCATACGTGAAGGCATTTTGCAGCAGAACGCAACTGAAGCGGTGGACGCGTATTCTTCGGTCGAGAAGCAGATCCGTTTGCTGGAACTGGTGCTGTACTTCCACGAGCGCGGCATGGCGATCGTCAGGCGCGGCGCGCCGACCAGTCTGATCCATGACCTGCCGGTGGTGGATACCATTATTCGCGCCAAGTCCACGATCACGAATGAAGAGATGACCAGGTTCGACGACATTCAAAAACAGATTGACCAGCAAATGGGTCAGTTGGATGCGGAGTACAGATCATGAGTGAAGTCACAGTACAAGGCGGTCAGGAGGTTGTCGGCGTCGCGCGGATCGAGGGACCGATCCTGGTGGTGGAAGGCGCGGCGAACGTCAGTTACGACGAGGTCGTTGAGATCCAGGATGCGCGCGGTCAGTTGCGCCGCGGGCGCGTTCTTGAAGTGGGTGAGGGCTTTGCGGTGGTGCAGATATTCGCCGGTTCCACCGGTCTCTCGATAGACGGAACCCGGGTCCGCTTTTTGGGAAATACGCTGTACATTCCCGTGACCGAGGAGATGCTCGGGCGCATCTTCGACGGTCTTGGGAATCCCATTGACGGCGGTCCTGAACCGCTCACCGACACGTATCGCGACGTCAACGGTCAGCCGATCAACCCAACGGCGCGCATCTACCCCCGCGATTACATCCAGACCGGCATCTCCACCATTGACGGGGTGAACACGCTCTTACGCGGCCAGAAACTGCCTCTGTTTTCTGGAGCCGGTATGCCGCACGACCAACTTGCCGCACAGATCGTGCGTCAGGCAACTTTGGGTAAGGTCGCCGGTGCACCGCCAACCGAGGGCGAGGATTTTGCCATCGTGTTCGCCGCGATGGGCGTCAAGAACGATGTGGCAGATTATTTCCGCCGCTCGTTCACCGAGAGCGGCGCATTGACCCGTGTGGCGATGTTCCTCAACCTGGCGGACGACCCGCCGGTGGAACGCATCGTCACCCCGCGCGCGGCGTTGACCCTCGCGGAATATCTTGCGTACGAACGCGATATGCACGTGCTGGTCGTGCTGACAGACATGACCAACTATGGCGAGGCATTGCGCCAGATCTCCAATGTGCGCGGCGAAGTGCCGAGCCGCAAGGGATACCCCGGGTATTTGTACAGTGATCTGGCTTCGTTGTATGAACGCACGGGACGCATCCGCACGAGCAAAGGGTCCATCACGCAGATCCCCATCCTTACGATGCCCAATGACGACATTACTCATCCGATGCCCGACCTGACCGGGTACATCACCGAAGGGCAGATCGTCCTGGGCCGCGACCTGTACTTTGCCGGCATCTATCCTCCTGTGGCTGTTCTGCCGAGTCTCTCGCGTTTGATGAAGGACGGCATCGGCAGGAATCGTACGCGTGACGATCATCCGCGCTGGGGCGCCCAGTTGTACGCGGCATATGCCAAGACCCAGGACGTGCGCGCCCTGGCATCCGTGATCGGCGAGGAAGAGCTCAGTGACGTGGACCAGAAATATCTTAAGTTCGGACGCGCCTTCGAGCGGGAATTCGTCAACCAGAGTTTCACGGAGAACCGCACCATCGAACGGACGCTGGAGATCGGCTGGAAACTCCTGTCCATGCTGCCGAAGAAGGAACTCACCCGCGTCACGCTGGATGAGATCGCACAGTATTACAAGGGCGACGATGCCTCAGATTAATATTGCCCCGACCCGCACGAATCTGATCCGCCTCAAGAAGGAATTGCGTTTTGCCAGGGAGGGGTATGAGATCCTCGACCGCAAACGCGAAGCCCTGACCGGCGAATTGGTGCGCGTGGCGAAGGAAGCCGATACCCTGCAAAAAGAGGTATGGGTGTTGCTCACAACCGCGTACGACGCGATGGAGAAGTCGCGCCTGGTGATGGGGTCGGACCATGTTGAATGGGCGGCGCTGGCTGTGGATAAAACGGTGGACGTGCATCTGCGGTTGAGGGGCGTCATGGGAGTGGCGCTGCCGCAGATCGAGGCGCGCGGCGAACCGCCGAAACTGCCCTACAGCCCCGGCGATACGTCTGCCGCGCTCGACGAAGCCAGCGATGCGTTCCGTGAGGTGCTGCTGCGGATTCCACAACTCTCGATGCTGACCGCGGCAGTCTGGCGGCTTGCCAATGAATTGCGGAAGACCCAGCGCCGCGTGAACGCGCTTCAACATATTTTCATCCCGCAATACAGGCATCAGATCGAGTTCATTGTCAGTTCGCTGGAGGAACGCGAACGCGAAGAGACCTTCCGTTTGAAGTGGCTCAAGACAAAAATGACCAAAGCCGCTGAAATGGTTGTAGAATAGGGCAATTGCAGGACAACATCCGCGCGTTGAAAAGGAGTTCACTATGAAAATTGGGATATTGGGTTCGGGTGTGACCGCACAGACGATCGGTTCCAAACTCGTGGAACTTGGACATGACGTGATGCTGGGGTCGCGTGACCCGGCAAAAGCCGAATCGGTCGCCTGGGCAAAGGACTGCGGGCATAACGCGCTGTACGGCACTTTCAGGAACGCGGCTGAGTTCGGCGAGATTCTTTTCAATTGCACGAAGGGATCTGCCTCGCTGGATGCGCTGGAAATGGCGGGGGCTGAAAACCTGAAGGGCAAGATCCTGATTGACACAGCCAACCCGCTGGATAATTTGACCGAGGAATGGAAACTCACGGTCTGCAATACTGATTCCCTGAGTGAGCAGATCCAGCGGGCTTTCCCCGAAACGCGGGTGGTGAAGACGCTCAATACGGTGAATGCGAACGTGATGACCAATCCTCAAAAACTGATCGAGAAAACCGATATCTTCGTGAGCGGAAACGATATTGAAGCCAAGGCAACGGTCGTAATG
Source organism: uncultured Anaerolinea sp. (assembly GCA_964419035.1). Taxonomy (GTDB): domain Bacteria; phylum Chloroflexota; class Anaerolineae; order Anaerolineales; family Villigracilaceae; genus Defluviilinea. The sequence goes on from CAYQOF010000048.1 coordinate 10,188, forward strand.
CTCCTGCGCGATTGGTTCGGCTGGAAGTCCATCATTGACCTGGGTGACATCACGACCGCGCGCGGACCGGAAATGTATCTCCTGCTCTGGCATTATCTGCGTAATGCGCTGGCACCCCAGCGGTTCAACGTCAAGGTCGTGACCGCGTGATTGCTGTCTGAAACGAAAAGCCGCCGGAAGGTTTCCCTCCGGCGGCTTTTGAATCTTTGCGGCGTGCTGTTTGATCGCGGAATGATCACTTCCGCCTGCCTGCCTCGAACGCCATGTCGCGTGGTTCGATCATGCCCCAGCGCGACGCGCCAAGGTAAAGGATTTCCAGGATCAGGTCCTCGTAGCGGATTCCCTCGGCTTTGCTTTGCAGGCAGAGGTCGCTGTAATCGGGGGTCAGGCCGGGCAGGGTATTGATCTCGAGCAGGCGCGGGTTGCCTTCATCATCGAGGCGGATGTCTGTCCGTGAGACGTCGAGGGCGTAGAGCAATTGGTGCGCTCGCAAGGCAAAGTGTTTGAGTTTCTTATCGAGTTCAGGGTCAATATTCGCGGGGCAGACGTAGTCGGGCGCGCCTTCCTCGCCGACCTCCTTCGATTTCGATGCCTGGCTGTATACATTGGGCGTCACCGAGCGTGAACTATCCAGTTCGAGGACGGGGAAGCGGTGAAAGCCGTCCTTCTCATACCATTCGGGATGGCGTGAATAGGATTTTGCGTCTGCCCGTCCCAGAATGCCGACCGTGAATTCGCGGCCGGGAAGGAAGGTTTCGACAAGCGCTGGCTGCTGGTAGGTGTTGATAATGTACATGGCGCGCTCGCGCAGTTCCTTCTCGTTCTTGACGATGGCTTTCAAATCCACGCCCATGCCGGTGCCCTCGCGCGCCGGTTTGACGAACAGTGGGAATTTCAGTTCCGGGCGGAGCGCTTCGTCGCCGGCCGCGAATTCCTGAAACGGGGCAACGGGCAGGCGGCGGTCGCGCCAGATGCGTTTGGTCAATGTTTTGTCGAGGGAGATGCCGTTTGTCAGCACGCGCGAGCCGGTGTAGGGGATGCGCAGCATTTCCAGCAGGGCGGGAACCTGCGCTTCGCGCGCGTCGCCGCCGAGTCCTTCGGCGATGTTGAAGCAAATGTCGGGCTTCACGTCGCGCAGGGCGTAGGGAAGTTCCGCGTCAGCCTGGAGAAAGACAGTTGAGTGGCCGTCAGATTCGATTGCCGCGCGAATCGCATCTATCGTCTCGATGTGGTCGAAGTCGGCAAACGCATCCGGGGGAACGCCCTCCGGCTTGGGTTGCGACTCGTCTTTGATGTTTGCGAGAACAGCCACTTTCCAGTAACGTTTTACGCGGCGGACAGCGGACATATTACTCTCCTCTTGTTCGTTTTGCGTGTGAGTATATACCATGCCCGTGAGTTGACAAGGGTTTTTAAGGCATTCTCCACGCTCCTGTCTCTGACATCGTTTCCTCGGTAATATTTTCTTTTGATGGAACGATACCAGTTCGGTAACATTCTATTGACGGAATGCGAGGTATTGCAGTCTGATTTGTAAGATTGTATAATCGCCCCATTCTTAAGCCATTGACGGTTTGTTCGTGACAAGAGGAGCAGGATGGAGCAGTCTACCTGGATCGGTCGTTCACTCAATGGAAGATACAAAATCGACGCATTGCTTGGGCAGGGCGGCATGTCGGCTGTCTACAAGGCAACAGACCCGAACTTGAAGCGCGTCGTTGCGATAAAACTCATCCACCCCCACCTCTCAACCGACAGCGACTTCGTCTACCGCTTCAAAAAGGAAGCGGCGGCGGTTGCCGCCCTGCGCCACCAGAACATCGTCCAGGTCTTCGATTTCAACACCGATAACGACGTCAACTACATGGTGCTCGAGTTCGTGCCCGGCGAAACCCTACAGGAACGCTTGAAGCACCTAAAATCGTCGAACATCAAAATGCCGGTCGAGCAGGCGGTCAGGATCATCCTCAACGTCTGCGACGCGCTCAGTTACGCCCACAAACTGGGCATCATCCACCGCGACATCAAGCCCGCCAACATCATGCTCGACCTGCACGGGCAAGCCATCCTCATGGACTTCGGCATCGTCAAGATCCTCGACGACACCTCGCACACCGCCACCGGCGCGGTCGTCGGCACGGCGCGTTACATGTCGCCCGAGGTCATCCGCTCCGAGGTCCCCGACGAGCGCTCCGACCTCTACTCGCTCGGCGTCACCTTCTACGAAATGCTGAGCGGCGACCCGCCGTTCGACGCCCCCTCGGCGATGTCGCTGCTTATGCGGCACCTGAATGACCCGGTCCCCGACCTGAAAACCAAACGGCAGGATCTGCTGCCCGGGTTGATCCGCATCGTCAACAAGTCTTTGGAAAAGGACCGCGAGAACCGCTACCGGTCCGCCAGCGAAATGGCTGGGGACTTGAAACGCTTCCTTTCCTCGCTCGAAACTGTTCCTGTTCCCGCAGTTCCCTCCACTCTGAAAACCGCTCCTCACGCCGACGACCAGACCGAACCCTGGGAAGTGCGTACCCAGCAGGATTCGGTCTTCAACAAACCGACAACTGTCGAGCCGCCGCCGCTTGTGGATGCAGAGGTAACCGTCCGCGAACCTGTGGAAATTCCCCGCCAGCAACCTGCCAGGGCGGAGGTCAAGCCTGTCGCCCGCGCCTCGTTGTCGCCGCTGGTCAAGTACGGCGGGCTGGGAGGTCTGGCGCTTGCGCTGGCAATCGGCTTTTTTGCCGTCCGAGGCGCGTTCTCGCCCTCTCCCGAACCGACGCCAACCGCTACATCCACTTTCACGCAACCTGCCCCCGCCGCGACAGCCACAGTGTTCCTCGGCACCGATATGCCTGAGCCCACGCCAACCCTCGAACCCACTGCGACAATTACGTTGACGCCCACGCCTTCCACGCCGTATGTGGTGATCACCGGTATTCTGCTCGAGAACAATCGGTATGTAGTGAACTATGAAGTCCATAATTTCCCCGAGTCTCCTGCCCTGCATGTCCACATGTTCTTCAACACGGTCCCGCCGGAGCAGGCGGGCAGTCCGGGAACTGGACCGTGGAAATTGACATGGGGAGCGTACGGCGACCCGCCGTTCACCGAATATGGACCGGCGAACCGTCCAGTCAATGCCGCACAGATGTGCGCGCTGGTCGCCAACCCGAACCATTCAATTCAACCCGGAAGCGGAAACTGCTTCGACCTGCCCTGATCAAAATCCCTGAGAAGAGGTGGAAGTCATGCATGCATCCCTTGGCTATTTGAAACTCAAACTGCCCGGCGGCGGTGAACAGGAGTTCGAGGTCTCCAAAGCGGAGATCACCGTTGGGCGCGGACAGACAAATGATATTGTCATTCAGGACGCGAAGATGTCGCGTGCTCACGCGCGTTTTGAATTCAATGAAAAGGGGGAGGTGACGGTCATAGATACGGGATCAACCAACGGCGTAAGGGTGAACGGGACCAAGGTCGAGACGGCGGTCATCCAGCCGGGGGATGTCATCCAGATGGGTGAGAGTCAGATCCGCTATGAGAGGGCGTCCAAAGAGGATGACGACCTGACGATCATCAATTCCGAATTCGACCTTGACCGTACCATCGCAGATTTCGTCCTGCCGACGATGTTGAACGACACAAGCGAAGACCGCATCGTCATCTTCACGCCGGACAAGACCTGGGAGGTCGCGCTGGACGACAGGGTGGATTCGCTGACCATCGGGCGGAGCGCCGGTTGTGACGTGGTGATCGAGCACCCGAGCGTGTCGCGGTCGCATGCGCAGATCGTGCGCGACCACCGCACGTTCAAGATGAGGGATTTGAACAGCAGTAACGGGCTGTACGTGAACGGCGAAAAACGGGACGAGGTGATCCTCGACAGCGGCGTGACCGTCAAACTGGGGTATGCGACCATCATTTTCAAGAATGGTTTTACCGAGGAACATCTCACCATCGCAGGGACATCCTTCAAACTGCCGAACCGTCACCCGGTGGTGTTCGTGCCGGGCATCATGGGCTCGGAGTTGTGGCTGGGCAAGGAGCGGATCTGGCCCAACCTGAAGTTGTTATTCAAGGAGCCGGAGTTTTTGAAATACCCGGGCATCCCGGGCATCGAGCCGCGCGGCATCCTGCAGGAAGTGGTGGTCGTACCGAACCTGATCAAACTGGAGCAATACAGCCAGCTGGGGGATTATCTGGTGGAGGATTTGGGCTACACGCGCGGGAAGGATTTCTTCGAGTTCGCCTACGACTGGCGGCAGGACATCCGCCTGACGGCGAAGCAACTCTCCCAGTTCATTGATGCCCTGCCGGTCAAGCCAGTCAAACTGGCGGCGCACAGCCTCGGGACGCTGGTCAGCCGCTATTACGTGGAACGGCTTGGAGGGAAGGACAAGGTTGACAAGTTGATCCTGATGGGAGGTCCGCATTTGGGAACGCCGGCGGCGGTCTCGAGCCTGCTGTTCGGACCGGAAGTCCTGCCGTTCGGGCTGATGGGGGAGACATTGCGCAAGGTGATCTCCACGTTCTATACCTCGTACCAGATCCTGCCGGTCTATGCCTGTGGCGTGGATCAATTCGGCCAGCCGTATAATTTCATGAAGGACGACGGCTGGCTTGCGCCGGAACAAAAGTCCTTGTGGCAGGCGGCGCGCGATTTCAAACGGGAGCTGGGACTCTCCACGAGCGTGCCGACCACCTGCATCTTCGGCTATGGTCAAAAGACCGTGGACCGCATCAAACTGCATCGCAATCCCGAGCAGAAGATCACGCAATCGGTCTACGATTCACGGGCAAATGGTGACGGTTCTGTTCCTGAAAATAGCGCGATCCTGGAAGACGCCGACTTTCACCCGGTGCACCAACAGCACGGCATCCTGTTCGTGGATAACGACGTGAAGATGCGTCTGCGATTGGAATTGATCGGCAAGCCGTTCATGTAAAATAACGTGAACTG
>CAYQOF010000049.1:0-3552 GCA_964419035.1 uncultured Anaerolinea sp.
TTACATGGTCGGGAACCATGACTGGTACTATCATCTCAAGGGCGAAGCCTTCGACCAGATCCGCCGCGAGATCATTCAGGCGATGGGGCTGAGCAACCCGCCGACCCCGTTCCCTCATGACCTGCACAAACTCGATCCATCCCTGCCCTGGGAGGCGGACGAAGCGCCCGGGATCGAAAGGCTGTTCAGCCAATACAAGGTTTTTGCCAGGCACGGCGACCTCTACGACCCCTTCAACTTCGACCGGGAAAAGGGACGCGACTTTCCGACCATTGGCGATGCCTTTGCAACCGAGGTGGTCAACAAATACCCGGAAGCGCTGGCGCGCATGCCCGGCATGGACCCGGTCGTTGTGGACAACCTGCGCCGCATCACCAACGTCCGCCCGGCGCTGGCAACGCCCATCTGGGTCGGCGGGCAGATCCGCACGCTCGCCATGGAAAACAAACTGAACAGGGTTGGCGAAAACGAACTGAAGAAGGTCTGGGACAGGCTCGCCGAGGAATTCCTGCAACTCGATTTCGTGAAACAAATGGACAAAGCCTTCAAGTTCGACATCGTGGATAAACTGCAAGCCGTCGTAAAGATCACGAAACTCGTCTCGCTCGAGACCATCGAAAAACTCACCTTCCAGATGCAGGGCGGGAAAAGGTCCAGAATTGACCGTTCCTTTTACAGCCATGCATTGAAGGAGCCTGCCTTCCTCGATCGCTCCGCGAATTACATCGTCTACGGTCACACGCACCACCACGAGACCATCCCCCTCGATTACGACAGCGTCAACGGCAACCAGATCTACTTCAACTCGGGCACGTGGCATACGTACTTCGATCTCGCGAGGAAAGACCCGAGGGAAAGAAAATTCATCCCTTACAAATACCTCACCTACATCACGTTTTACAAACCCGAAGAACATGACGAGCGCGACTTCGAGACCTGGTCCGGAGCCTACGCGTGACATGAATCTATGCGTCGCACCACACGCATGAAATCAACCAGTGAAGCAGTAGAGACCGGTCGGCGGACTCGCCCGGATGAGGAAGGTGCGACGCATCCTCTCATCCTCATCATCGGCGGCGGACCCGGTGGACTCTCCACCGCGCTCCACCTCGCGCGGGACTTCCCGCTTCTTTCTCCCCGAATCCTGATCCTCGAAAAGGAGCATTACCCGCGCTCCAAACTTTGCGCGGGCGGACTCACCCTTGACGCTGAAATCCTCCTCGAACGGCTCGGTCTCGATGTAAACGAAGTTCCTCACGCCGACGCGGAGAACATCCACTTCGATTTCGAATCAAAGGGGTTGAACATCCGCGTACCAAAGCGGCACGCTTTGCGTGTCATCCGCCGAGATGAGTTCGATAATTGGCTGGCGGAAAAAACGAAGAATAGAGGCATCGAAATTCGCGAGGGAATCACAGTAAGGAATGTAATCCCCGATGCAGACGGCGTGACCGTCGAAACGGATCAGGGAACATTCCGTGCGCAAGTCGTCGTCGGCGCGGACGGCTCGAACGGGATCACGCGTCGAAGTATCCTGCCTCATGCTCCTGTGTACACTGCGCGGGTGTTGGAGGTTTTGACCCCCGAATATAACGTCATTGCGAGCCGCGAAGCGGCGATGCAATCTACAGCCCGGGATGAGATTTCTTCGGGGAAAAACACCCTTCGCAATGACAAAGGTGCCTACTTCGACTTCCTGCCCGTCCCCCACAACATCGCAGGCTACGTGTGGGATTTTCCGACCCAAGTCAACGGCGAAGCCATGCGATGCTGGGGCATCTACGACACAAACATTCTCGCCAACGGAAAACGCCTGCAACTCAAAGAGCCGCTCGCGCGTGAAATGTCGCGTCTCGGGCTCGACCTGAACGACTACGAAATGAAGGGACATCCCATCCGCTGGTTTTCGCCTGCGAATCAGATGTCCGCGCCGAGGGTGTTGTTGGTGGGGGATGCCGCGGGCGCGGATCCTCTTTTCGGCGAGGGCATCAGCATCGCTTTGGGATACGGCGCGGTGGCGGCGCGCGAAATCGGCGAGTCGTTTCGGCGGGGCGAATTTTCATTTGGCGGATACAGGCGCCGGGTGGCCCGAAGCGCACTCGGTCAGACCCTGATCGCGCGCTGGATCATCGCGTATACCGTTTATTCATTCAAGTGGAAGTGGTTCCAGATCCTGTTGTGGCGGGTGTTCAAACCGGTCGTTATCCTTGTTGCGTGGGTGTTTATCCTGAACTGGGGACGGAAATTGGGCTAAAAATTTCCTCTTGACAAAACAGTCATATTAGACTATTATCTAATTAGATATTAGTCTAACAAAGACAAGAACCTAAATTCGACTTCTGTCTAGCCGAGAGAGGAGGCTGCAATGTCCAGTACACATCAGGAAAACCTGTTCGAGAAACAGGACGATTTGGTTTATTCGAATACGGTTGCCTCCCTGCCCGCCTCCGCCCGGAACATCTTCACCCGTCAGACCGGACAGATCCTCATCGAACTTGGAAATGTACTGGTCAGCGCCATCCCGCTCAGCGACGAGGCGGACCGCAACACCGGGAATATGCTCATCTCCCTCGGCAACAAGTTGAAGAGGAAATGACAGGAACGCATCGAGGAAACCATGACCGAAGCCACCATCCTTTCCCCTGAAATCCACTGGGAGTTTGGAACAGCCTACGAGTTGTTCATCAGCCTGCACGTGCTCCACGGACCGGATTATTACGGGATACGCGCTTCCTGGGCTGCCGGCGTCCGTTCACGGATACCGGCAGTTGAGCGCAGGTTGCTGGAGGACATCATTCCATTGATTGGCGCGCCTCTGGCATGGGTGCATGAACTGCCCGCGCCCAGGGATGCCATCAGCGCGCTTTGGGCTTTGAAACAAATCCCTCCCGCCGAGCGGATGATCAAACTCGAGAGGTTGGATAAGCCGTTCCCGCATCATTCCGGCGAAGAGGCGGAGAAGTACAAACAATTCAAGGACACGCTCCTGCGGATCGCCTCCACCGGGATTTGGAAACCGGAGGATGCCGAATTCCTCAGAAAACTCTGGGGAAAGAAAGGGATGACCCTGAAAAAAGGCGCGCTGGAACGGGCTTTGGATTGGTGGAGCCGCCCCGAAGAACTCGGGGAGGGCTTCCTTTCCGCGCTGCAAGCGTATTATCAGGCGTTCTTCGAGGAGGAGGAAAAACGCGTGGAGCCTGTGCTACGGGCAGGCTTGAAGCGCGCGCAGGAACTGGCATCCCGGCTGCCGCTCGATGAGTTGTTCCTCGAACTCTCACAGGGCGTAAAAATGGAAGATGAATTCCGCGCGAAGAAACTGATCATCGGTCCCGCCTTCTGGACGACACCGCTGATCTTCTTCGAAAGGCTGGACGCGGACACGATGCTCCTGCTTTTCGGCGCGCGCCCCGCGGAGATGTCCGCCATCCCCGGCGAGTCCATCCCGGATGGACTGGTGCGGTCGCTCAAAGCCCTTGCCGACCCGACCCGTCTGAAGATCCTTTTTTATCTTTCGCACGAAAGCCTCACCCCTTCCGAACTGGCAAGGCGGCT
>CAYQOF010000049.1:3652-5299 GCA_964419035.1 uncultured Anaerolinea sp.
ACAAAAGCCCTGCGCGTGCCGGGTGAATACGCATCCCGCGTGCGCGCGTTCAAGCCCAACGCCCGCTTCTATCTCCTCAACGTCATCATCACCGGCGCGGCGATGGGCGTTTTCCGTTTAATCTTCAACTTCTATGTGCTCAGCCTCGGCTTCGATGAGGCATTGCTCGGCAACCTCATCACTGCCAGCAGTTTTGTGGCGCTCCTCGCCGCACTGCCCATGGGTTACCTCGCGGACACGATCGGGCGCAAAGCATCTCTCATCATATCTGCCGCGCTGCTGGGCGCGTCCATCCTTGCGATGGCAATCTGGCAGAGCGAGGGGATGTTCTATGCCATGAACATCGTTTCCGGCATCGCGCAGAGTCTGGCGGGCGTGACCATGTCCCCGTTCCTCATGGAGAACAGCGACGAATCAGAACGAACCTATCTCTTCAGTTTCGGTCAGGGTCTGATGATGACCATGGCTTCCGTGGGCAGTTGGGTCGGCGGTTACCTCCCCACTTGGGTTGGTTCCGCACAAAACGCCTCCCCGACCAGCAGTCTGGCATACGGCAATTCCATTTTCATCATTGGTATCATCGCCATGCTGGGAATCCTGCCCCTGCTCTTCATCAGATCCCAGAAGATCGCACGCAGTCAACGCGCCATTTTTGCCCCCTTCCAATACGCATCCAGGAATCCCGCCCTGTTGACCAAACTGATCCTGCCCATGCTGTTGACCTCCATCGGCGCGGGGTTGATCATGCCGTTCATGAACGTCTTTTTTCGAGTTGTCCATGACCAACCGGACCCGGTCATCGGCACGTTGTTCGCATGGGGATCGCTGGCAATGGGCATCGGTTTGCTCATGGCGCCCGCGCTCGCGGAAAGGACAGGCAAGATTCAACTTGTCGTCATCACGCAAGCCATCTCCATTCCCTTCCTGATCCTGCTCGGGTTCTCGCCCATTTTCTGGGTCGGCGCGGCGAGTTTCTACATCCGCCTGGCGCTGATGAACATGAGTTCGCCGGTCTATCAGACGTTCGTGATGGAGCATGTCGAGCCATCTTCACGCGCCACCGTCGCCAGCCTTTCGAGCATGGCATGGAACTTCGGCTGGGCGTTCAGTCCCACCATCAGCGGCTGGCTGCAGGTAAAGTACGGTTTCGGTCCGCCATTCATCGGCACGATCATCCTCTACACCATCGCGGTCATCATGTATTGGGCGTTCTTCTGGCGGCGGAGCGAGAAGACGGTTCCCGCAGTTGCGACAACGGATTAGCAAAACGTCCCGAAGGACATGCCTTCGGAACGTTTTTTCATTCTATCCCCTGATCTTCTTCAAAAAGCCCGGCGTATTCAACTCGCGTTCGAGCAGATACGTGAAGTACCCCTGCATCAGTATCTCCGCCTCTTTCTGGACCTCGGGCTTGGGCCGCGCACGAGACGCCTCCGCGTAGCCCGAGCGCTGGAAGTGACGCAGATACTTGAGCGCATCCACCGATATGTTGTGGAGGTTTGGCAGTCCCTTCCCGCAGCGCGGACAGATCACGCCTCCCGCGCTGAACGAGAAGAACTGGTCTTCGGCTCTGATCTCGCGTCCACAGTTGGCGCACTCGCGCAGTTGCGGACGGAATCCCAATTGATCGAGCAGGCGCATCTCATA
>CAYQOF010000049.1:5399-14975 GCA_964419035.1 uncultured Anaerolinea sp.
GACGTGCGTGAACGGTTCGATGTGCCCCGCTTTGCGCGAAGCGATCTTGCGCGCGCCCTTTGCAATGACGCGCATTTTCCCGCGTTGGCGCGTATAGATGGTCAGCAGGCGGTCTGCCTCGCCGTAATCGCTGTGACGAAGCACGACGGCATCCACACGGACGGAACGGAACTTGGGCTCGGGCATGGAGTGGTCTCGGTACGGCGGCGGTCGAGTAGTCCTGAGCGAAGCGCAGCGAAGTCGAAGTGCGTATCGAGACCCCGCCGCCTACTCGACCACCAAAATATCACTTCACCAACTTCTCCGGCGTGAATGCTTCCGGCAGGAGTTCGCGCACGGTCGTTTCCTTCACGAGGCTGCCGTTGCGGTCTGCAAGCAAGACAATCGTATCGAGACCAAACTCAGCCATTACCTGTCTGCATCCGCCGCAGGGAGAGCCGCCGTTATCGGTGACCACAGCGATCACCTCGAACTCCTTCTCTCCTTCCGAAACGGCTTTGAAGATTGCCACGCGTTCGGCGCACATGGTCTGCGGATACGCGGCATTCTCCACGTTGACGCCCGTGAAGAGACGCCCCGACTTCGTCCGCAGCGCCGCGCCAACGGGATAATTGGAATACGGCACGTAGGCGCGCTCCCGCGCAGCATTGGCGAGATCAATAAGAGATTGTTTTTCCTGTCTGGTAAGAGTCATGTCAACCTTTCACGTTGGGCACGGATAAATCACTGGAACAAATCCCTGTTCGCCTGTACCCATTCGAACAGCATCCGAATCCCCTTCTCCACGCCGATCTTCGGCTTCCAGCCTAATTCCTGTTCCGCTTTGCGAATGTCTGCGTAAAACACGCGCTGGTCGCCGGGACGCCAGTCGCCGCGCGCGACTTCGATGGGTTTCCCCAGCAGATTCTCGAGGATCGGACCGAACTCCGCCCACACCGACATGACGTTCGCGGGACCGCCGCCCATGTTATATACCCTGCCGGCGGCAATGTCTATTTTTTCAATTGCCGCGTCGTACACATCCAGTAGATCATCCACATACAGGACGTCGCGCACCTGCTTGCCGTCGCCGTAGATCGTGATGGGACGCCCGGTCACCGCCGCGATCACGAACCACGCCAGCCAGCCCTGATCTTCGATGCCGAACTGACGGGGACCGTAAATGCAACTCTGTCGAAATACGACAGAGCGCAATCCATAAATGCGCGCGTAATCGCGCGTGTATTGATCGCCGGCGCCCTTTGAATTGCCGTATGGGCTGTGAAAATCGAGCGGCTGGGTTTCGGAGCAGCCATGGATCAAATCCCTGTATCGCCAGCGTGTCGACTCCTCGACGAGTTCAACATCCTCCATGCCGCCGTACACCTTGTTGGTCGAAGAGTAGAGGAAGATCGGGTCGCGTCCTGAAAGGCGCGCGGCTTCGAGCGCGTTGAACGTCCCCAGCGCATTCGCCTCGAAATCCTCTCTTGGATTCGTTACGGATGTCGTGACCGCGACCTGTCCCGCCAAATGGACGATGACATCCGCCTCCCCTGCCGCCTCCGTTATGGAGTCAGCGCTTCGCAGATCCCCGACGATGAGCCTGAACGCGTTTTTCCCGAACGTTTCCTCCAGCCAGGCGACGTTGCGCGGCGCGCCGGCGCGGGACAAGTTGTCGAACACGGTAACTCTCTCTCCGCGCCGGATCAGCCTGTGGACGTAGTTCGAACCGATAAATCCCGCTCCGCCGGTGACAAGGTAATGTCGAGCCATAAATCTCCTGAATTCGTCATTGCGACCTTCGGGAAGCAATCCCCTCCCGCCTGGAGATTGCTTCGCCCTGGCGGGCTCGCAACACCGCGCCTGCGGTGGGTGCAGGTGTGACAGATTATCTTCTTCTCGCAAAGAAAGATACCATGAGAAAACCAAACAGAAAACCGCCGATGTGCGCCCACCACGCGATCCCGCTTTCGCCGCCGCCCTGGATCGCAAACAGACCCGAGAACAACTGTGAGATAAACCAAAAGATGAGATAGATGAACGCGGGGATCTCGATCACGGTGAAGATGAAGAAGATGGGAACGAGGCTGGCAACGCGCGAACGCGGATGCAGTATCAGATACGCGCCCAGCACGCCCGCCACCGCGCCGCTCGCGCCGATCATCGGTACATTGCTGTCCGGCAGGATGTACGTTTGCAGGAGCGCCGCCGCGGCGCCGCTGAACAGGTAAAAAATGAGATAACGGAAGCCGCCCATGCGCGCTTCCACGTTGTCGCCGAAGATGAACAGCACCCACATGTTGTTGATGATGTGGAACCAGCCGCCGTGCAGGAACATGGACGAAAAGATGGTCGTCCATTCGGCATTCGGATCGGCAAGGAACCGCGCGGGGACCAGTCCGTACGCGACGACAAAACTCTGAAGTTCCGATGCGCTCATCCCGATTTCATAGAAGAACGCCAGTCCGTTGAGCAGGATCAACGTCAGGTTGACGATCGGGAACTTGTGCGAACGCGCGGTATCGTAAAGTGGAAACACGGACTAATTCCCTTCTTCGCCTGTCCGCGTCCTGAGATTCTTCAATTGCTCATAGATGCCTGAAAGCGTCTGTCCTTCGCGCATCAAACCGATGCCGCCGATCACGCCGCTGGTGATGTAGTTGTAAAAACGCACACACAACGCCGCCGCAAATGACACGGACTGGTTGCCGGTCAACAAAACCAGCGCGCCGCCGAATGCGCCTTCCAGCGTGCCGACCGCGCCGGGCAGGGCTGGGATCGCGCCGCCGAAAGCCACCGCGCCGAGACCAAACATCGCCCAAACGACCTGGGTTTCGGGGAAGAAAGCCCGGATGATGAAGTAATAGGAAACGATGGCAACCGCCCAGTTGAGTGTCATCCAGAAGATAAAGCGCAGGAACAACCAGCCGTCGGTCAGCACGCTCAGACCGGCAAAGAATGCTTCGAGGAAACTGCCGCCGAATTTTTGCAGGCGGGTCCAGCGTGCGCTGAGTTTGCGGAAAATGTCCAATGCCCATTGGTTGCTGCGCGCAAGGACATACAGGAGGACAAAACCGAGGAGGACGACCACCCCAACAATGACGCCGATCTGTTCCGTCCCTTCTGCGCCCACCACGAAGGGGATCGCGGCGAGAAGGATGATCGCCGAATATCCCAGGTCCATGACGCGCTCGATGACAATGGTGGGCAGTATTTCCATGAACTTCATATCGGATTTGCGGCTGAGGAGAAAGGCGCGCCCCAATTCGCCGAGGCGGAACGGCAAAAAGTTGTTCAGGATGTAGCCCTCGCCCACCGTCCAGAAGACATTCATATACGAGGCGCGGTTGCGCAGTAACGTCCGCCAGACCTGCGCGCGGATACCCATCCAGAGGAAGCCGATCACGAGCGCGATCCCCAGCATCAGGTAATTTGCCGTGCGGATGGCATGGACCATCTCGCCGAGGTCAACAAAATATAGGATGGCGGCGATCAAACCAACGCTGATCATCGCGCCGGGCAGCCAGCGTTTTGCATCCTTCATAAAGTTTTAACCACGAAGGACACAAAGGTCACCAGGGTTGGGCAAAAAACGGGCGAATCGCCTTTCCACAAGTTTCCCTTTGTGTACGTCGTGTCCTTCGTGTTTACGAATCATTCCTCATCCAGTTTCAGGACCGCCATGAACGCGTCCTGCGGGATCTCCACGTTGCCGACCATCTTCAAACGTTTCTTGCCCTTCTTTTGTTTCTCCAGCAGTTTCTTTTTGCGGGTGATGTCGCCGCCGTAGCATTTGGCGAGCACGTCCTTGCGCGTGGCTTTGACGTTGGCGCGCGAGATGACGCGTCCGCCTGCGGATGCCTGGATGGCGACATCGTACAGTTGACGCGGGATCAACTCCTTGAGTTTGGTGATGAGGCGCTGACCTTTGTGATACGCGTCCTTTTTGTGGACGATTGCCGCGAGCGCGTCCACCGGTTCGCCATTGACGAGGATCTCCAGTTTCTGCAATTCATCCGGGCGATATTCGAGGAATTGATAATCCAACGAGGCATAACCTTTCGTGCGCGACTTCAGGTCGTCGAAGAAGTCCACGATGATTTCCGACAACGGAATCTCGAAATCGAGTTGCACGCGGTGCGGCGCGGGATATTCCTGCTGTTTGAAGATACCGCGCCGCTTCGTGACCAGTTCCATGATGGGACCGTAATATTCGGTCGGCGTGATGATCTCGATGTTCATCCACGGTTCGCGGATTTCGACGATCTTCGATTCGTCCGGCAGTTCAGCGGGCGAATCGACTGGAATGACTTCATCATCAATCATCAAGACTTGATATTCCACCGAGGGCGCGGTGAAGAGAACGTCGAGGTCATATTCACGTTCGATGCGTTCCTGGATGATGTCCATGTGAAAGAGACCGAGAAAACCGGCACGGAAGCCGAAACCCAGCGCCTGCGATGTCTCGGGCTGAAAGGTGAGCGAGGCGTCGTTGAGTTGAAGTTTTTCGAGCGCGTCGCGCAGTTCGGGGTAGTCGTCCGCTTCGACGGGATAGATTCCAGCGAAGACCATCGGCTTGGGGTGGCGGTACCCGGGCAGGGGCTCCGAAGCAGGTTGTGATGCGCGCGTGATCGTGTCACCGACGCGGCACTCATGCACGGTTTTGAATCCGGTGGCGATGTACCCGACCTCCCCCGATCCCAAACGATCTACGGGCTTCATGCCGGGCACAAAGATGCCGATCTCGACAGGGCGCAGATCGGCTTTCGTGGCGAGCATCCGCAGGATATCGTTCTGTTTGATCTTGCCCTCGACGACACGCACGTATGCAATGACGCCTTTGTAGGAGTCGTAATGTGAATCGAAAACGAGCGCGCGCAGGGGGACTTCGTCCGCATCGGTGGGCGGCGGGACGCGCATGACAATCGCCTCGAGGATCTGCTCGATGTTGATGCCCTCTTTTGCGGAGATCTGGATCACATCCAGCGGGTCAATGCCCAGCAGCGCGCCGACATCCTCCGCCACCTCGTCGGGGCGGGCGGAGGGCAGGTCAATTTTGTTGATGACGGGAATGATCGTCAGGTCGGCGTCGAGCGCCTGATAGAGATTCGCCAGCGTTTGCGCTTCGATGCCCTGCGTGGCATCCACGACCAGCACCGCGCCTTCACACGCCTTGAGCGCGCGGCTGACCTCGTAACCGAAATCCACGTGACCGGGTGTGTCAATCAAATTGATCTCATATCTCTGATCATCCTTCGCCGTGTAATACATGCGCACCGCGGAGGCTTTGATCGTGACGCCTTTCTCGCGTTCGAGGTCCATGCTGTCGAGCACCTGCTCGGTCATCTCGCGCTCGGAGATGGCGCCGGTGAGTTGCAGCAGGCGGTCGGCAAGCGTGGATTTGCCGTGATCCACGTGGGCGATGATGCAGAAGTTGCGGATGTGGGAGGTCATAACTACATCTTCGCCAGCAGTTCCGCTTTCTTCTTCTGGAACTCCTCCTCGGAGAGGATGCCCTTCTTGCGCAGGTCATCGAGTTTGGCGATCAGGGACGGGATATCCTCTTCACCCTGCGACCTGGCTCCCATCTCATCAAACCCAAGTTTCTCTTTTGCGTTCAGCATGGCGGTCTTGAACTTCACCGGGTCGCCGATGCGTTTGAAGAGATTGACCCCCAGTTCGCTGGCAGTGAGGATCTCGATATCGCCGTAATCGAACATCCTCCCAAAGAAGGACTGGCTCATCTTCACATCGTTCACTTTTTCCAGCGACGAGTCCACCACGTCCTTGCTGAACACTCCTGAGATCTGGACGACGCGGCGGTTGGTCACGATGTACTCACGGTTGTACCAGATGAGAATATCGCGCAGCATCCCAGCCAAAGGCACCAGCACGAGGACAAAGCCGATTGCCGCGAGGGGGTAGATCACCGTCAATGCAGTGAAGCCCGCAACCAGCAACACGATCAACAGGATTTCCAGCAGAATGCTGCTCAGCAGGATGAACCAGTGCTGGCGCGTGACCAGCAGAATGCGTTCGTTCTGTCCCAGCAAACCTTGAATGTATTTATTCACCATTGCATGACTCCTGTTCGAAATGAGAATATCAGGACACGGGTATTGTATCATCAACTTTAATGTGACATTTTCAACACGCTTTCGATCACCGGGATCAACTCTCCGCTTCCCATCTCATCCGATGCCTGACCCAACCACGCCAGAAACTCCGCGTTCCCCTTCGGTCCCAATAGCGGAGATTTGATCAGCCCGCGAATCGCAAATCCCTCCCGCTGCGCAAAGCCCAGCACATCGAGCAATACCTGACGATGAATTTCGGGGTCGCGGATCACGCCGTCGCCGCGCGAGACATCCTTTTTACCGGCTTCGAACTGGGGCTTGATTAAAGCGAGGATTTCTCCCTCACCCCTAACCCCTCTCCCGCTGGGAGAGGGGAACCATGCCTTCACCACAGGCAACAAAATCTTCAACGAAATGAACGACGCGTCCACCGTCACCAGATCCACCCGCTCCGGCAGGGACTCGACATACCGCGCGTTGGTCTCCTCCATCACGACGACGCGCGAGTCATTGCGGAGTTTCCAATGCAGGATGCCTTTGCCCACATCTATTGCATACACTTTCGCCGCGCCGCGCTGCAACAAACAATCTGTGAATCCGCCGGTGGACGCGCCCACATCCGCGCAGACGAGTCCGTTCACGTCAATGGCGAAGGCTGTGAGCGCGGCATCCAGTTTTTCGCCGCCGCGTGAGACGAAGCGCGGACCGGAATCAACCGTCAGCACGGAATCGGGTTCGACCGCGGCGGCAGGCTTGAGCGCGGTCTGACCCGCCACGCGCACCTGTCCCGCCATGATCATCGCCTGCGCCTTGGCGCGCGATTCGGCAAGTCCGCGTTCGACGAGCAGGACATCCAAACGCACTTTGGACATAAGGGAATTGTACCCAATTCTCTAATTCTCCAATTACCATTTACCAATCGCAACCTTCTGTTATCATTAACCCATGATTTCGGCTCTCATAAAAACAATGCGCGTGCGCCAGTGGACGAAGAACGGCTTCGTCTTTTTTGCGCTGATCTTCGACAAGCAACTGTTCCTGCGCGAGCCGTTCCTGCGGACGCTCGAAGGATACCTTTTGTTCTGCCTGATCTCCAGCGCGGTGTATCTGTTCAACGATATCGCCGATATCGAAGCGGATCGCCAGCATCCCGAAAAGAAACATCGTCCGCTCGCCTCGGGGAAACTATCAGTTGGCGCGGCGCAGACGGCGGCGGTCCTCCTGACCCTGGTCTCGCTGCTCCTCGGCTATTTGCTCGAACCGGTTTTCGCCGCGATCCTCGCCGTCTATTTCGGCATCAATCTGCTCTATTCGCGCTGGCTCAAACACATTCCCATTCTCGACGTGTTGATCGTTTCGTCGGGCTTCGTATTGCGCGTGGCGGCGGGTGTGACGCTGATCACGGTCGAACGGTTCTCGCCGTGGCTGTACATGCTTACCATTCTGTTCTCGCTCTATCTCGGTTTCGGCAAACGCCGCGCCGAGATGAATCTGCTGGCGCAGGGCGCGGGCGCGCATCGCAAGGTGCTGGACGGCTACACCGTCCCATTGCTCGACCAATACATCACCATCGTCTCGGGCATGACCATCGTGGCGTATTCGCTCTACACGTTCTCCGCGCCGAACCTGCCTGAGAATCACATCATGATGCTCACGATTCCGTTCGTGGTCTACGGCATCTTCCGTTACCTGCAATTGATCCAGATGGGGCACGAGGCGGGCGCGCCCGAGGAGGTGGCGCTCAAGGATCGTCCGCTTCAAGCCACGGTCTTGTTGTGGGGGCTGGCTGTGATCGCCATCTTTTATCTTTCGTAGGACAAACTGTCAATTTGTCCAGCATGACCACTTCCTCCGCGCCCGGCAAGATCATTCTCTTCGGCGAACATGCCGTCGTCTATGGACGTCCCGCGCTGGCTGTCCCGGTCACACAAGTTCATGCGGATGTCGAAATCCTGGACTCTACCCTCGCGGGGATCTGGATCCACGCCCCGGACATTAGCCTTCACGCTGAACTGAACACGCTTCCCTCGGACGATCCGATTGCCTCCGTTATTCATAACTTTTTCTTCCTCCCTCGCGTCCCTCACCCCCAGCCCCTCTCCCAAAGGGAGAGGGGAGCCAGATTCCCAAATCTCGAAATCAACATCACCTCCACCATTCCCGTCGCCTCGGGTCTCGGCTCCGGCGCGGCAGTGACGGTTGCCCTCGTCCGCGCGTTATCCTCGCACCTCGATCATTCAATGACCGATGAGGAAATCAACGCGTTCGCCTATGAGATCGAAAAACTCCATCACGGCACACCCTCAGGGATCGATAACACGGTGGTCACGTATGCCAAGCCGGTGTATTTCATTAAACGCCCCCCCTCTCCTAACAGGAGAGGGGCCGGGGGTGAGGTCGAAACATTTACAGTCGGTCAGCCATTTACCATCGTCATCGCCGATACCGGCATCCCCGCGCCGACGAAGGAATCGGTGGCGGATGTGAGGAAGTTGTGGGAGGCGGATAGGACGAAATGGGAGGATGTGTTCGATCAAGTGGGTGAAATTGTCAAACAAGCGCGAAAGAGAATAGAAAGCGGCGAGCGGAAAGCGCTTGGCGAACTCATGAATCGAAACCATGCGCTGTTGCAGGAAATGACCGTCTCCTCGCCCGAACTCGACGGACTCGTTTCAGCCGCGCGGAAAGCCGGGGCATTGGGAGCAAAACTCAGCGGCGGCGGACGCGGCGGCAACATGATCGCGCTGGTGGAACCGGAAAAGGCGGAATCCGTCGCGTCCGCTCTGATCTCTGCCAGGGCAAAACGGACTTTGATCACGACGATTACGTAATGCCTGAGCGCGACGCACCTTCATATAACCACCGGTATCCAGCCCAATTCGAAACCCTCAAACCCTTTACCACGGAGACACCGAGGCATGGAGGTTTTAAAAACATTTCTCTGTGTTTCCGTGTCTCGGTGGTTCAATGGAATGAATTCGAATCACCCGACCTGATCGTGGACCTGCAAAGTTGTTGATTTACAACCGAACCGGCTTCGGTCCGATAATGAAGCGGCGGTGCATGGCACGCATACAGGCATCCATCACCACCTGCAAACCCGCCTCGCGCGCCTTTTGCGCGGCTTCCTCGTTGACGATGCCCTCCTGCATCCACACCACCTTTGCGCCGATCTTGATCGCCTCCTCCACAACCGGCGGCACATCCTCCGGCTTGCGGAAGACCTGCACCAGGTCCACTTTCCCGGGCATGGACGAGAGATCAGGATACGCTTTCTCACCGAGGATTTCCGCCGCGGTCGGGTTGACGGGGATGATCCTGTAGCCCTGTCCCTGCAAATAGGAAACAACCCGATAACTTTCCTTTTCCGGGTTGGAGGACAATCCCACGCTGGCAATCGTATTCACTGACAACAGGATCTGCTTCATCTCTTGTTCGTTATTCATGTTTTCTCCTTTGCTGGTTAATGTCATTGCGAACCGCGAAGCGGTGAAGCAATCTACTCGCTCGTAATTGCAAG
>CAYQOF010000050.1:0-14864 GCA_964419035.1 uncultured Anaerolinea sp.
TACGATCTATTCGAATACTCCGCCGGCGCGAAGAAAACCAGCGCGGTCAACTCTTCCTCGATCGAATGGAATTTATGCTCCACGTTCTTCGCAACATAGACAATCGAGCCTGCCTGCACAGCGCGGTCTTCATCCGCGACCCTGATCCTCGCCCGTCCGCTTACCACGTAATAGACTTCGTCCTCCGTATGCGGGGATTGAGGATCAACCCCACCCGCAGGCAGAACGTACAGCCCCATGCTCAAGTCGGGGACTTTGAGGAATTCGAGATAAAGTTCATCCGAGCCTTTTCGTTGTTGGATGAGTTGGGTGAGTTCGCGGGCTTGCATGGATCCTCCATTCGTCATTTCCAATCGCTTAATTCCTCCTCCAGAGACTCGATCAACTTGACGTACTTATCCGCATCGCCTTTCATATTGTTCTCGAAGGCAATCGTATTCAACCCTTCCAAAATCTTGTGCTCGTCCTCGGGTGAAATGTTCTGTTCCAGCAGGGGGAAGATCAGGTTCTTGAGACGGTCCAAATACTGGCGGAGCGTGGATGTATATTCGCTCGTCGCCCAGCCCACCTCGCCGCGCGCCTCCTCGTCGCCCTCCTGCCACCCCTTAGCGGCGTTCAACATGTGGCGTGCGGCATTGCGGTTTTTTTCCTGTTCCGCGCGCATCGCGCCGACGGGTCCGTCATCGGGAGGAAAGCCGTTATCTTCCAATGCCCTGATGAGCAATTCCCCCTTCCTGAAGAAACTCCCTTCGATGAACTCGTGAATGAAAGCATGCGCAAAGATGAAGAAACCCGGGCGCGCCTTCTTACTGCCCGAAAGGATCGCCGCGCCCCCGCCAAGCGCATCCAAAAACCGCAGAATGATATCCTGATCGGAGCGGAAATTTTTCGTGATACGCATACGATTCTCCAGTCTTATCCATTCACCATAAATACGGAAGACACCTGCTATCTTCCCTTCCTTCTCTCCACTTTCCGGATGGCGCGGGCGGGCATGCCGACCACAAGCGTATCATCGGGGACGTTTTTTGTCACGACCGCGCCCGCGCCGGTGCGCGCGCCGTCCCCCAGTTTCAGCGGCGCGACCAGCAGGGTGTCCACACCGATGAAGGCGTCCTCCCCGATCTCGGTGGGAAGTTTTTTCTCGCCGTCATAGTTGGCGGTGATCGTGCCGGCGCCGATGTTCGTACGCGCGCCGATGACGGCATTGCCGATATACGAGAAATGTCCCATTTTGACACCTTCACCGAGGGTCGAGTCCTTGACCTCGCCGAAGTTCCCCATGTGGACGTGACTCTTCAAATGCGCACCCTTGCGTAATCTCGCAAAGGGACCCATTTCCACGTCATCCTCGAGGACCGCTCCCTCCATGACAGATGCAAGGATGCGGCATCCATTACCGATCGTTGTATCTCGTATGATCGTGTTCGGTCCGATCACGTTCCTCTCGCCAATGACCGTGTTCCCATGAAGGTATGTATTCGGCAGGATGGTCGTATCTTTGCCGATCTTCACATCCATTTCAATATACGTCGAAGCGGGGTCCATCATGGACACGCCGTTCAACATGTGCCCGCGGTTGATGCGCGCCCGCATCGCCGCTTCCGCTTCGCTCAGATGCACGCGCGTATTGATGCCGATCGTCTCGATGAAGTCATCGTGAACGACCGCCTGCACGGGCAGATCGTCCTTTACTGCAATCTCGACGATGTCCGTCAGATAATATTCGCCCTTCTTCGGATTCTTTTCGATGCGGTGCAGCGCATCCCACAGCCAATCTGCCTTGAAGCAGTACGCGCCGACATTCAGTTCCCTGATCTGTTGCTGCTCCGGTGTGGCGACGTATTCCTCGACGATGGCTGAAACCGTCCCATCGGGATTTCGCACGATCCGCCCGAAGCCGCGCGGGTCGTCTGCGATAACGGTCAGCAGGCTCATCGGTCCGGCGTTGAGGCGCTGGGTTTCCAGGAGCCGCGCGAAAGTCTCAGCGCGCAGCAAAGGCATGTCCGCGTAGGTCACGATCACGTAATCCGTTTTCCCCTTGAGCAGGGCTTCGGCTTGCACTGCCGCGTGTCCTGTGCCGAGTTGAGGTTCCTGCAATACACAACGCGCGAAAGCGCCCAGATACTTTTCAACCTCCCCCGCACCGTGACCCACAACAACCACCGGCGTTTCGGTGGTCACAGATCTCAACGCTTCGAGCGCGTGCCAGATCATCGGTCTGCCGCATAACGGGTGCAGAACCTTTGGGATGTCGGATTTCATGCGCGTGCCCTGCCCGGCGGCAAGCAGAACGGCTGTAATCTTCATGGTGTCACCTCAAACAAAAACAGGATTTGCGGCGAGGCACAAATCCCATTTTGAAAAGAAGCCCCGCGCAAGCGGGATATCCTGCCAAGAAATGGCTGGGGCGCCTGGATTCGAACCAAGATCCACAGCTCCAAAGGCTGGTGTGCTACCCTTGCACCACGCCCCAGTGCGGTCGCAATTGTAACACATGCTGAACGATGAACAACGTCACTTCTTTTTCAACCCGCCCGTCGGCTTGAGCGGACCGGTCGTTTTGATCGGGGTTGCCTTGCCGGGGTCCAGCCCCAGTTTGCGCGCCTGCTCGAACGTGATCACGTCCGGGTTGGTGGGGATGTTGCCCGCCTTCTCGACCGCATCCTCCCAGAACGCGTCCACATCCTTCAATTTGGATTTCTTTCCAACGGAGGCGAACAACGCGTCCAGGTCCACCTCGGGTTCCGGCTCCGCCTCCGCCTCCATCGAAACGAACGGGATGGGCGGGAGCGCCTCCTCCGCAGGGACGGCTGTTTCCGAGGTCTCGACCTTGGGCGCCACCCCAAGCGACATGAGGATGTTCTCCACATCGCCGCGCACGAAGAGCATGCCTTCGACGGTCTGCATGATGCGGTCCGAGCGGGCGAGTTCCCTGCCAGCCAGCAGGAGGGCATGAGAGGAGTCAACGGGAATGAGGATGAGATCATGATCGCCGCCGCGGAAGACGTGATAATTATCAACGCCCTCCTGGTGGATGAAACGCGACACCTTCAAGCCCGCTGCATAGATCGCCATCAACGCCGAAAGCAGCGAGACCTCCATGCTGCTGTCATACAGGTCGCCAGCCCGCGCCAGCACGCGCCCGCGGTCACTGATGAGGAAGACCGCATCCGCGAAGATCTTCTGACGGAAACCGCCCAGCAATTCGGAGAGCGTCTGGCGATGCTCCTCCGTCTGGTTGGCGCTCTCGAGAGGGAAGATGGTGCGCACCAGCCCCAGGCTGCGTTCGACCGCATCCAGAAAATCCGCCAGGGGGATGGGTTTGTCGAACACAGCGACCGCCCCCGCCCCGAGCATTTCACTGCGCGCTTTGCGTTCGGTCATGCCGGAGATGAAGATCACCTTCAGGTCCGGGTTGCGCGCCTTGATCTTGCGCATCAACTCCACGCCGGAAATACCCGGCAGGAGGTAATCCGCCACCAGCAGGTCAACCTTGCGGCGCGAAGCCACGAGCAATGCCTCCTCGCCGGACGGCGCACCGACAATATCCATTTCATGGCCGAGCGTTTTCAGGGTCGAATGTAAAAGGCGGACAATGTCCTTTTGATCGTCAACGAGAAGAATGCAGGGAGGAGGCATAATCGTCAAACCCGCCGCTACGTATTCTTTTCAGCCACCCAGCAAGCCGCCCAATGTTCCGGCATGAGCTCCTTGAACTGCGGCTCCTCCCGCGAACATTTTTCAACCGCAACGGGGCAGCGCGGGTGGAAACGGCATCCCTTGGGAGGATTGAGCGGGCTGGGCACATCGCCTTTCAGGATGGTGCGCTGTCTCTTCAAGCGCGGGTTCGGTATGGGGATGGCGGACATCAACGCCTGGGTGTAGGGATGCAGGGGATTGCGGAACAATTCCTCGCGCGTGGTCAATTCGACCATCTTGCCCAGATACATCACCGCCACACGGTCGGATACATGCTCGACCACGGAAAGGTTGTGGGCAATGAACAGGTACGTCAGCCCGAACTCAACCTGGAGGTCCTTCAAGATATTCAAGACCTGCGATTGTATGGATACATCCAGCGCGGAGACCGGCTCATCGCAGATGATGAAACTGGGACGGAGAGCCAGCGCGCGCGCAATGCCGATGCGCTGGCGCTGTCCGCCGGAGAATTCGTGCGGATAACGGCGGGCGTGATACTCCTCAAGTCCCACCTTCTTCAGCGTCTCGCGCATGATGTCCATGCGCTCGCGCGGCGTGCCGATCCTGTGAATGTGCAACCCCTCGATGACAGATTCACCGATGGGCACGCGCGGGTCGAGGGATGCATAGGGATCCTGGAAGATGATCTGCATGTGGCGGCGTACCGCCTTGAGGTCCTTCCCTTTCAGGGCAAGAACATCCCTGCCATCGAAACGGACCGATCCCGAAGTCGGTTCTATCAACCGCAACATCGTCCGTCCCACGGTGGTCTTCCCGCAGCCGGATTCCCCCACCAAGCCAAGCGTCTCGCCCCTTCTGACGAAGAAACTGACATCATCAACCGCCTTGACGTGGTTGATGACGCGCTGCAGCAAACCGGCGCGCACCGGGAAATATTTGACAAGGTTGTTTACCTCGACAAGGATCTCCCCTTTTCCATTGCTCTTATCTGGTTGCATCGCTCAATACTCCAGTGAAGGGGATCAACTTGCTTTCAGCGGAGCGGTGTGTCCCTCCGCGTTTTGATACAGCCAGCATCGGACTTTATGCCCGGGCTTTGCCTCTGCCAGCTCCGGTTTCACCTCGGCGCAGATGCCCAGGTTGTATTTCACGCGCGGCTCGCAGCGCGGCGCAAAGCGGCAGCCCGGCGGCAGGTCAATGAGGTTGGGGACGGAACCGGGGATCACCGCCAGCCTTTCCCTGATCTCGCCGAGGACAGGGATCGAGCCGATCAAACCCTGCGTGTATGGATGCATCGGTTCATCGAACAGTGTGTTGACATCCGTCTGCTCCACGATCTCACCCGCATACATGACCGCCACGCGTTCCGCCATCTCCGCCACCACGCCAAGATCATGCGTGATGAGAATGACCGAGGTGCCCATCTCGCGGCGCATGGAGCGTATCAAGTCAAGGATCTGCGCCTGGATGGTCACATCCAAGGCGGTGGTGGGTTCGTCCGCGATCAGGAGTTCGGGTATGCAAGCCAGCGCCATGGCAATCATGACCCGCTGCGCCATACCGCCCGACAATTCATGAGGGTACGCATCCACGCGTCGTTCGGGATCCGGCACGCCAACCATTCCTAGCAATTGGATGGCGCGCCTCCAGCCAGCCTCCCTGCCCAGATCCTGGTGTATGTTCAAAACTTCAGCCAGCTGGTCTCCCACCCTGAAAACGGGATTGAGCGCGGTCTGTGGCTGCTGGAAGATCATCGAAATGCGGTTGCCGCGCACCTTGATCATTTCCTCTTCGGGGAACTTCAGCAGGTTCTCGCCGTCCAACAGGATCTCACCCGCGTCCACCCTGCCCGGTTTGGAGATCAGCCCCATGATGGAAAGGGATGTGACGCTCTTGCCGCAGCCCGATTCGCCGACCAAGCCAAGCACCTCGCCGGGATATACTTCAAAGTCCACGCCATCCACAGCGCGTACAATACCGTCCTCGGTATAGAAATACGTCTTAAGTCCTTTTACTTCCAAAAAAGGTTTGCTGTTGTTCGTCACGGGAGTCTCCCAGGGTCAAGGAATTCTCGAATTATAGCAAACAATCTGATACGAACTGAAGTTGATGGAGAAACGTGCAACACGTCAGGGCAGGCATCCATCGCCATGATCGAAGGATTCAAGGTCAGCCAATGCAAACGAGGAGGCGGGGTCGAGTGCAAATCCGCAGAAATCCGGGCGCGTTGCCGCAACCTTGAGTCGCAGGTAAAGAGGAACGGATGGAACGTCCAACGCGAAGATTTCCTGCGCCTGCTGGTGAAACGCGTATTCAGGTTCTCCGGGCAGGGACTGCAGAGCCTGCTGACAGGCATTATCGAAATCAGCATTTTTATAACCGCTGATGTTGGTGCCGACCCAGTTGTTGTCCTCTGTCGGGATCTGCGCGGTGGTGAACCAGCCGCATTGCGGTTCGAGGCTGTTCACACCGATGGCATATCCGGCAAGATCGAACCGGCGTCCGAAGAGCGGTCCAGCGGGTCCCTGCGCGTAAAAATCGGACGCGGAGTAGTAGACGATATTCAGCCCGATGCCGCATTGCGCAAGGGATTGCGCCAGGATTTCCGCAACCTGCCTGCGCTGGGTCGCCGAAGTGGTGTAATAGTCGAGGATGAGCGGCGTGCCGCCGGGTACGTTCGTAACGCCGAACGATTGGCGCGGCGTGGACGGGTCGTTGTCATGGTCGAGCCAGCCGACCTGCTGAAGGATCTGGTTGCCTGCAAGCGGATTGAAGGAATAAGCCTGGAGGTTGCCGTTGTGCAATGGGTGATCCGATGGTAGATAACCATCGGGAACCTGTGAAAGCCCGAAGAGAACCGTATCCACAACCTTTTGGCGGTCGAGGCATTGGACGACCGCCTGGCGCGTGCGCCGGTCGCTGAAGAAGTCGGGGCGGTCCTGGTTGATGGTGAAGCCGTTGTCGTAGGATGCGGGAGTAATGCCAAAGCCCAGCCATTCCATGGTGTTCGTTTGCGCGGTCAACAATTTCGCCTGTGCATTCGCCTGCATCTGCTGGAGCAGGCTTACCTGTCCATCCAGGCGAATGGAGGGATCCAACACATCGCAGGTTCCGTCCACGAGGGCGGTGATGGCTGAATTGGGATCGGGGAGGATGAGGAAGGTCAGTTCGTCGAATTTGGGCAATCCATCGCCGGCGCGGAAGTAGTTGAGATTTTTGACAAGGTGGAGGCTCCCGCCGGTTTTCCATTCGCTGATGATATAGGGTCCCCAGCCCATGGGCATGCGCGTGGAAGCCTCCACTCGCAGGAGATCGGCTGGGGAAAATTGATTCCACGCGTGTTCGGGCAGGGGCATCCAGAAGTTGGCGTGATAGTCGGGATCAATATAACCGGGCACGCCCCACCACTGAAGGGTGCGTTCGTCTGCAATTTCGTAACTTTGTGTGCGGTCCACCAGGAACTTGCCGACGGGGGTGTTGTCATCGGAGGCGAGATCGAACGAATAGGCGGAGTCCTCGGCGGTAAGCGGCTCGCCATCCGACCATTGGAGCCCTTCGAACATGGTGAAAGTGACGACCATTTGATCCATCTGTATCCGGCTGACGCCGTCATGGGTGATCACGCAGCCATCACTGCGGCAGCCGCCTGGGCGCACCCTGACACCGGCTTCCAGGCTGACAAGATTTCCGGTCGCATCAACCACCCGATCGCCGTTTCCGACGGAAATGTCCACGATCTGCGCGTCGCCGTCGGCAAGGCTGGGCATCTTCTCGAGGATGACCGATTTGTAACCATACTCGACGATATCCATCGGTCCGTCATAAACAGCAGACATGACGCTTCGCGCGGCGGAATTGGGACTGCCGTACGGATAAAGGGTATTCGGCTCCTCGCCGAGGCAAACCGTCAGGGAGCGCGGGGCAGGCGTCGGCGTGGGAAGAGGCGGGGGAGATGTCTGTGTTGCAGGGATGGCGGGGATCTCGGTCACCTGCGGCGCGCAGGCGGAGAGGATGAGGGCGATTATCAAAAGGATAAATGATGGATGAGTTCGAGTCATTTCAACACTCCCAAAATAAAACAGGATTCAGGGTCGACCTGAATCCTATCTTATCTTATCAAATCAAGCAATGGATTTATTCAGCCAGCCAGCAGGCAACCCAGTGTCCCGGTCTGAGTTCCCTGAACTCCGGCTCGTCCACCGAGCATTTGTCAATTGCGATCGGGCAGCGCGGATGGAAGCGGCATCCCTTGGGAGGGTTGAGCGGGCTGGGAACATCGCCCTTCAGGATGATGCGTTCGCGTTTTACCGTGGGATCCGGGATCGGAATGGCGGACATCAACGCCTTTGTATACGGATGAAGCGGTTCGCGGAATAACACATCACGATCGGCAAGTTCGACGATCTTGCCAAGGTACATCACAGCGACCCGGTCCGAAATATGCTCCACCACGCTCATGTTATGAGCAATGAACAGGTAGGTGAGGCCAAACTCGCTTTGCAAATCCTTCAGGATATTCAACACCTGCGATTGGATGGAAACATCCAGGGCTGAAACCGGCTCATCGCAAATGATGAACTTGGGCTGCAGGGCAAGGGCGCGGGCAATGCCGATGCGCTGGCGCTGCCCTCCCGAAAACTCGTGAGGATAGCGGCGGGCGTGATAATCCTCCAAGCCCACCTTTTTCAACGTGTTTATGGCAATTTCCCAGCGTTCCTTTGAATGCCCAATATTATGAATATGCAGTCCCTCCATGATCGATTCGCCGATGGGGATGCGGGGATTAAGGGATGAATAAGGGTCCTGGAAAATGATCTGCATGTTTCGGCGCGCGGCTTTGAGCGACTGCGACCGCATTTGCATGACATCCTCCCCGTTGATGAATACCGAGCCGGAGGTCGGCTCGATCAGGCGCAGGATCGAACGACCAACGGTTGTCTTTCCGCAGCCCGACTCGCCCACAAGTCCCAGCGTTTCGCCCTCCTTCACAGTAAAACTGACTTTATCCACCGCCTGCACCCAGGCAGTGATCCGCTGGAACACGCCCGAGCGGATGGGAAAATACTTGACCAGATCCTTTACAACGACAAGATCATAATTATCTTTGGATGGGGTTGTTTGCATGGCTGGATCACTTTTCATTGAGTTTGTGTTTGAACGGCGCGTCGTGCTGGTCGGAGTCCTGATACAGCCAGCAGCGGATCTTGTGACCCTCCGCAATCTGGATTAGATCGGGGTTCTTTTCAGTGCAGATCGAAAGGCTGTGATTCACGCGAGCCAGGCATCTTGGAGCAAAACGACAGCCTACAGGCAGGTTGACCAGGTTTGGCACATTGCCCGGAATAACGTCCAACTTCTCGCGCACCCGTCCAAGCACCGGCGTGGACCCGATCAAGCCGATGGTGTAGGGGTGCAGCGGCTCCTTGAAAAGGGTTCGAACGGAGGTCTGCTCGACGATCTGACCGGCATACATGACGGCGACCCTTTGCGCCATTTCAGCGATCACGCCCAGGTCGTGTGTAATGAGGATGACCGTGGTCCCGAACTGGTTGCGCATGTTGCGCATCAGGTCCAGGATTTGCGCCTGGATCGTGACATCGAGAGCGGTCGTGGGTTCATCCGCGATCAAAAGATCGGGAACGCATGCCAGAGCCATGGCGATCATCACGCGTTGAGCCATGCCGCCGGAAAGTTCGTGCGGAAACGCCTCCGCCCGCCGCTCAGCCTCGGGTATGCCCACCAGATTGAGCAGTTCCACGGCGCGCTTGCGGGCGGCTTCCCTGCCAAAATCCTGATGGATGTTCAAAACTTCGCCGATCTGGTCGCCGACGCGAAATACGGGGTTTAGCGAGGTCTGCGGCTGCTGGAAGATCATCGAAATACGGTTGCCGCGCACCGCCATCATCTCGACTTCAGGAAGTTTCAGCAGGTCATTCCCTTCGAACAGGATCTTACCGTCCACGATCTTGCCGGGCTGGCTGATCAGACGCATGACCGAAAGCGATGTGACGCTTTTCCCGCAGCCGGATTCGCCCACCAAGCCAAGCACCTCCCCGGGATAAACTTCGATGTCCACGCCATCCACGGCTTTCACAACGCCGTCTTCCGTGTAAAAGTAGGTCTTGAGGTTTTTAATTTCAAGAAGCGGTTGGGTATTATTTTCTTCTGCCACGAGTAATCTCCGAGGTGGGATGTCCGGCGTGGTCATAACTTCAAACGCGGATCAAGCGCGTCGCGCAAACCGTCACCGATGTAGTTGAACGCCAGCGAGCAAATAAATATTGGCAAGCCCGGCACCAGAGGCAGCCAGGGGCGATCCAACATATACTGCTGGCTTGCCGCCAGCATGTTCCCCCAGGTTGGGATGGGATCCTGGATGCCGAACCCCAAAAAGGCGAGCGCCGCCTCCAATATGATAAACCCCGCCAGTCCCAGCGACGCATCCACAATGATCGGCGCCATGGCATTCGGGATCATGTCGCGCGTGATGATGCGAAAATTCGAGGCGCCCAGGGAACGCGATGCTTCCACAAAGGTTTGTTCCCGCAGGGAAAGCACCATGCCTCTCATCAGTTGGGCGGATTGCAGCCAGCCCAGCCCAGCCAGGATCAGGACGATCATCACCGCGTTGCGCGCGTCGCGCGGGCTTAGGAGCATGATATTGCCCACGAATCTCAACACCGCTTCCGGTATGGGGATCAATTCCTCGTTCCGCAAGAGCATGGAGGAGAGGACCAACAGCAGCGGCAGGGTTGGGATGGTCAGCATGAATTCGACGAAACGCATCAGCACGGAATCCAGCCAGCCGCCGAAAAAGCCGGAAATGGAACCGATGATGATGCCGATCGTTTCGGCGATGAAGATGGAGAGCAGGGCAATGCTCAATGAGATGCGCCCGGCGTAGATCAGGCGCGAGAAGTAATCCCTGCCGATGTGATCGGTGCCAAGATAATGAACGCGCCCCGTTGCTTCATCCACCGTTCCAAAAGGGACAAAATACTTGTTAACGGACAATTCCTGAACCTGAAAGG
This sequence comes from uncultured Anaerolinea sp., assembly GCA_964419035.1. GTDB lineage: Bacteria > Chloroflexota > Anaerolineae > Anaerolineales > Villigracilaceae > Defluviilinea. The sequence goes on from CAYQOF010000050.1 coordinate 10,695, forward strand.
GGGCAATCACAGGAGCAAGGATCGTGACGATCAGGATCAACGATATGAAAACCAGGGAGACCATCGCCAGGCGATGGCGCCTGAAGCGCATCATCACGATCTGGAATGGCGAACGTTCTTCGATTGTCGAGACAGTTTCAGCCGGGAGTTCGGCAACCTGGGCGGCAGACATATCTTGTTACCTCTTTATGACAGACGAATGCGGGGATCCACGATCGTGTACAGGATATCCCTGAGCAGGGTGGCGATCACCGTCAGAACAGCGATGATGAAAAAGATGGACATGGCAACCGGATAATCGTAGTCGCCGAGCGCCAGAAGGTATAAACGCCCCATCCCAGGCCAGGCAAAGATGCTTTCGGTGATGATCGCGCCGCTGAACAAACCGGGCAGGGTGAACACCACGATCGTCACAAAGGGGATCAATGCATTGCGCAGGGCATGCTTCATGATGACCACCCTTTCCCCCAGTCCCTTGGCGCGGGCAGTGCGGACGTAGTCCTGCCGCAGGACTTCCAACATGCTGGAGCGAATGAAGCGCGTCCAAAAAGCGACGTTAAAAATGGTCAGGACCGCCACCGGCAGGACCAGATGAAGGATCCTATCCTTCGCAGAGCCTGCGACAACCTCGCCAATCACCGGGATGGTGTAATTACGCACCGATTCGGAAAGCCCGGGCGGTAGATAGGGCCACCCCGCGCCCTTGGGTATGATCGAAAATGCCAGGATCATTAGAATTCCGAAGAAGAAGGTCGGCATGGCTGATCCCATGAACGCAAGCGACGTGAAGAAATAATCGAACCTCGAATACTGCTTGACCGCCGAATAAACGCCGAGCGGAATGCCGATCAGGATCGAGAAAAGCGTTGACAGCCCGATCAATTGAATGGTCTTGGGGAGACGGCTGACGATAAGATCCGAAACCGGGCGATCTCGCAACAACCTCCAGGACAAACCGAAATCGCCAAGCAGGATCCCCCGGCTTGTACGCCGGCCCACCAAGTCCTTCATATACACATCCTCCTTGCAGCCGGTGACAACAAGATCATATTCACCGGTTCGTTCATTGAACACGTCTGATTCAATGGGTTTACGGCACCCTACGATCAGATCCGAAAAATATTCCCTGCCGCCGATCGTGAGTGGACCTCGAGGCTCGCCAATCAACCAGCGGGTGAATCGAAACGGCAGGAACAGATCAAGTTCAAAATAAGTACGGATGCGTGCGATATCCTCTTCGGTGATCCGGAATTGTGTGCTTTGCTGGCGCTGCCGGAGGCCGGCCAGCGGACCCCCGGGCGCAAGACTTAAGAGCGCATATGTGGCAACCGCCGAAACCAGCACCACAATAATCATCTGAAATACGCGTCTCACCAGATATGCAGTCATGGAAAACCTCTTATTTAGTAGGATAGGTGTGCCTCGTTGGAGGCACACCTATCCCTATTCTAAACTACTCTAACCTAACTCTCTCACGCGCTCAACCTAGCGGATGAACAGTGAAAAATCAATGTGTTCCCAGGTCGCGCTCGGTTCCACAAAGAGCTTGATCGTGCCTGCCGCGGCAGCCGCGGCCAGGGTTTCGGTCGGGCTGACGATGGCTTCAGAAGCCAGGGTATCGATCTCACCGCCGAGAAGCAGGGCTTCCTGCGCTTCAGGGGTGATAATCTGGATCACGATGTTCTGGGTCTTGACCGGAGAACCAGCCCAGAAGGGATTGGCCTCGAAGACCATGCGCCCACCCTTGACCCATTCGACGATGCGGTAGGGACCATAAGCCAGCGGCTGTTCAGCCACGCGAGGATCGGTCGTCCACTGGGCAGCGGGGAGATCACCGAGAATGTGAGCGGGGAAGGCATCGAAGTATACCGCGCTGTTGAAGTAGAGCGGGTCCTGATTGCCGGGGAGCCAGGTGATGGTATAGCTCGTTCCGTTGAATTCAACGCCCTGTGTCTTGTCGCAGAGGATGAAGGAGGTCGCGCCGGATTCGGGATCGCAAGTGATCCTGTGACCCAGTTCGAGGTCGGCCTGTGAAACGGGAGTGCCGTCTTCCCAGGTAAGTCCGTCAATGAGCGAGACGGTGGAAACCAACTGCTTCATTATGACGGTGCCGCCAGTGAATTCCACCTCTTCACCAGCCGCATTCTTGACCTTTACGCCCGCGGCGAGGTCAACCACATCACCGTTGGCATCGACCACCTTGGAGCCTTCAGAGACTTCGACGTCATTGTTGGTGGTCAAGCCGCTTTCGATGGTGGGTAATTCCTCGCACAGAGCGCAGGCAAACTCGTAGTCCAGGCTGGTCTGCCAGTTCGGGCGGATCAACGAGTACGCCACATTTGCCACGTACGCGTCTTCAACCAGCACGAAGAGCGAGGCAATTAGCTGCGGGAAGCCCATCACGATCGTTTCCTCGCCGGGGATTTCCCAGTCATAGACATTGTAGGTATAGTAGGGCTCACCAGGGCGGGGGTTGTAGCCTGCGAGATTGACGTTGACCGCGTGGGTCTCGGTGCGGTTGAACAGCGGGATGGTGGGGATATCCTTGGTGAATTCAGCCTGGAACTGCGTATACCACTGTTTGCGCTCATCCTGCACCAGGGTGTTATTGGCGTTCTTGATTGCAATGCTGGCGGCTTCGTTGCACCAGCCCATGTAGTTCTGGCCGTTCCAGCCGTTGGCGGGCGAAGGGATCTGGTCACAGGCATACAGGGTCTGGCCGCCGGGATCGGCTTCACCTACCCAAGCGAACGCGCCGAGTTCGAAGTCGCGGCGGGCGAGACCGGTTGTGTCACCGAACCACCACGAGGCGGGGGCATGCAGGCGGACGATGCGGATGCCGCATGCAGCCATCTGCTGCTCAAAAACAGCCGCCCAAGTCTGACGGAAGGTGGCGGTGGTGGTCGTGAACTTCAGGGACAGTTCGTCGCCAGCGGCGTTGGTGCGGAAGGTGGCGCCTTCGGCAAGCGTCCAACCGGCTTCATCGAGCAGGGCGGCGCCCTTCGCTGTATCGAACTCATAGATGGTGACGTTCTCATCACCGGCGTACGCCCAGTGATCTCTCGGGATATTGGTATGCATGACCAGGCCTTCCTGTTGTTCGGGGGTCAGGGTCACGTACACCGACTTGATCAGGTCGAGTTTGTTGGTGCAATACGAAAGTGCCTGCCGAACTCTGAGATCACTCAGGATCGGGTGCGGCGTGGTAAAGGCTTCGCGTTCGACCTCAACCGGCACTTCCTTAGTTACAACAACCTGTTGGGTGACCACCACCGGCTCGGCAGGTCCGGCTGTGGGCGCGGGCGCACAGGCGGCTAATACCATACTGACGGTAATCAACAGCCCAAGGACCGTTACTAAGCGTTTCTTATACATGGAATTTCTCCTCCTACAAAAGGTTTGATTTGAGTTTTAACACTACATTTGATCGTATCTCATGCGTTGTCTATGCCCCTATACCACCTCCTTCCGTAAAATCGAATTCCTGAACCATCAGCAACCTTTGAACGCCTCTTTATCAACGGGAAAACTTTTCGGATAAGGTTGCTTATCAATGCGCCGGTTAGACCGGAAGTAAATTATAACCAATTCTTGGGGAGCGTCAACCGCCCGCACCGTATTCATTAATATTGCTGTTATTACTGGCAAGAACAGTTCTACAGAACTATCCGGGCAATACTGTAGAGGGGTATGAATCTCCTGGCTCCCGCACGGTCAAAACAAGTCGGGACCTTTGCATCCCGACTTGTTTCCTTGCCTTCCAGGTTCCAGGGTCTATCCCATGTGCCTGATGATCGCGTCGCCAAATTCCGAACACCTGACCTCGGTGGGATCCTCCATCAAGCGCGCAAAGTCATACGTCACGGTCTTCGCCGCGATGGCGCCTTCCATGCCCTTGACGATCAGATCGGCGGCTTCGCTCCAGCCCATGTAACGCAGCATCATCTCTCCCGAAAGGATGACCGAACCGGGGTTCACCTTATCCAAATCGGCGTACTTCGGCGCGGTGCCGTGAGTCGCCTCGAAGATGGCGTGACCCGTCACGTAGTTGATGTTCGCGCCGGGCGCGATGCCGATCCCGCCCACCTGCGCGGCGAGCGCATCCGAAAGATAATCCCCGTTCAGGTTCATGGTGGCGATCACATCGTAATCGCGCGGGCGGATGAGCAC
>CAYQOF010000051.1:0-14699 GCA_964419035.1 uncultured Anaerolinea sp.
GCTGATCGCGCCCGATGGTTTGCATCCCTCCGGGAAGATGTATGCGGAATGGGCGGGGCTGGCATTGCCGGTGGTGTTGAAGATTTTGAGATAATCGTTTGCAGGGGCGGGGTCACTCCACCCCTGCGCCATAACAAGGAGAACCTCATGCCTGAGATCAACTACGATAAATTGCAGGAATACATCACGTCCCTCGTCCCGCCGCGCGAGCCTGAACTGCAAAAAATGGAGCAGTACGCGGAGGAGCATGGTTTCCCCATCATCGGTCCCGCGTGCGGATATTATTGTTATCAACTTGCGCGAATGATTGGCGCAAAATCCGTATTTGAATTGGGATCTGGATACGGCTATTCAACCGCGTGGTTTGCAAGGGCGATAAAGGAGACTTGTGCGGAGCAGGGTCGAAGCGATGGCGGGGGAGTTGTGCATCACACCGTCTGGGATGAAAAACTCTCGAAGATGGCGGTCAGCCATTTGTCACGGCTGGGTTTCGAGGGTCTCATCGAATATCACGTAGCGGAGGCGGTCGAGACTCTCCGCCAGACCAAAGGTCCGTTCGATATCATCTTCAACGACATTGACAAGGAAGCGTATCCCGGCTCACTCCCCCTCATCAAGGAGAAACTTCGTTCGGGCGGATTGCTCATCATTGACAACATGATCTGGCACGGACAGATCCTCGACTCAAACGACCATGAGAAATCCACCGAAGCCATCCGCCGCTTCACGCGCGACATTACGACGGATCCCGATTGGATCGTTTCCCTTGTCCCCATCCGTGACGGGATGATCGTTGGGTATAAGAAATAGTCGTTGGTCTCGATACGCCCCGCCGCGAGCACGCGGGACTACTCGACCAACGGAGCATGACTATGCACACTATGCCATACAACTTCGACAACGTTCCCAAGCGCCGCGATCCAAACGCAGCAAACAAGTGGACACTTTATCCAAAAGACGTGCTTCCCTTATGGATCGCGGACATGGATTTCCCCTCGCCGCCCTCGATACTCGACGCGTTGCGCAAGCAGGTCGAACACGGCGTGCTTGGCTACGAAGATCCTCCGAAAGCATTGCTTGAAACCGTCGCGGCGCGCATGGAGAAACTTTACAACTGGGACGTGTCTGCGGAGATGATCGTTGCGATCCCCGGTGTGAACGTCGGCTACAACGCCGCGGCGCGGACGTTTTGCACTCCGCGCAGAGGGTATTTGATCCAGACGCCCGTCTATAACGAATTCCATGAGGCGAAGTTGAAGACCGGGGTGCCGCAGGTCGAGGCTCCTCTGGGGAAAAAGGTCGAAGGAAACTGGATCAGTTACGAGATTGATTTCGACGCGTTCGCTCGATCCGTGAAGAAGGTCAACATGTTCCTGCTGTGCAGTCCGCATAATCCCGTCGGACGCGTATACTCCCGCACGGAATTGAAGCGCATGGCGGAGGTCTGCATCGGGAACGATGTGTTGATCGTCGCGGATGAGATCCACAGCGAATTGTTGCTCGGCGGCGCGGAGTTCCAGCCGATGGCGGCGATCTCGCGTGAGATTGCCAATCACTCGATCACACTGGTCTCTGCATCGAAGGCATTCAATGTTCCCGGGCTGTTCTGCGCGTTTGCCATCATCCCAAACAAGAAGATGCGGGAGCGATATAAGGAAACGGTGTTCAAAATGGGACTGCACGTTGCCAGCCCGGGATTGACCGCCGCGCGCGTTGCGTATTCGGGGAAATGCGACGCCTGGCTGAATGAGTTACGCAAATATCTCACGACAAATCGCGATTTCCTGTTGGAATATGTGCTTGAGTTCATGCATGGGGTTCGCGTAACAATTCCGCAAGCGACCTATCTTGCGTGGCTGGATTTTTCAGAATTGAAACTCAAGCCTTCCCCTTATGAATTTTTTCTGAAGAAGGCAAAGGTGGCGTTGAGTAATGGGAGGAGATTTGGAAAGGGGAGTGAACAGTTCGTGCGTTTGAATTTCGGAACAGCACGCCGGACGCTCGAAGCAGGTCTGGAACGGATGAAAAAGGCTCTAAAGAAACGATAGTGCGTGTAGTGCAAGTTCATTTTGCCAAAAAAGAACGGATGGGGATTGCCCATCCGTCAAAGATGTTATTATGTAATTTGTCTGGAAAGGAGTGGGGTTTGCGTGCCATCCTCTCGTTTGGGGAACGTCTGGTGCTAAAGCTGTGTTTCTGCTTATTGACCAGGAAAAGGCTTCCCAGTCCTTCCGTGGGTAAACATGTCAGGCGGTGTCTCTATGGGTACCTCCTTTCTCTCGAAACCATCATACTACCGGTGAATTTGAATTACATTAAAAACAATATACGCTTCCATTAAAAAATATCCCGGATAACAATAGTGAAAAGATCGTGTAGGCTTATCTTGGCTCGATGTTCTCCGCCATCATGCCGCTTTGTTTTCGATTGAACAATCTTGCGATCAACACGCCTGCCGGCGCGGCGAAAACGAATGCAAGCAAAGCAGCGATGACCAGACCAATTAATGCGAGTATCCCGATCCAGAGGAATGCGTATAGCACAGGGTCTTCCTTGACGACCGTCCCGTTCACATCCACGCATTGAAGTACGAAGGCGGTGCTGGGCTGCGGATTTCCGAATTCATCATTCGTCGTTGTCGCGTATGAGCGGGATTCCACAGTCGTGCCGTCCGGACAAACGAACGGTCCCACGGTCTGCATGGCAAAATCGGTGACCGACGTAAACCCGCCGATCATCATCCCTGCCGGAACCAGACACGAACTGAGTACGCCGAAGACGATGAGCCAGATGATGCACCCTGAAAGAGCGCCAGTCCTTGCAGGTTTCATGGTTTCTCCATTTGTGACAATTATCCAAATAAACAGGAATTTTTTACGATTATACGAGAGTATAATGCCGCTGTCTAACAATTTCCCCAGGAGGAACCATGAACACGATTGACTTGACCATCGAAAAGGACCGCCGCGCAAATGCGATCAAGCGGGCAAGAGAACGTAACATTATCATCCCCACCTACGCTCAAATGAAGGATCCCTCGAAGATTCCCGCCAGGATCAAGGATGAACTGAAGGATATCGGGCTGTGGGACATCCACCCGCGCAACCTCTTCCGCATCAACTGGCACAACCAGCCCACCGCTTCAGGCGGGACCTTCGGCGGAGTCAATTTTCTCGAACTTCCCTCCACGCTGACAGGCGTCCCGGCGCGCATCATCGTGCTGGTTGGCAAGTGGTTCCCGACGGGAGCGCACAAGGTCGGGGCGGCGTTCAGTTGTCTCGTGCCGAGGCTGGTCACGGGTCAGTTCGACCCGACGACGCAGAAAGCCGTCTGGCCCTCCACAGGCAATTACTGCCGAGGCGGCGCGTACGACTCCGCTTTGCTGGCGTGCGAGTCCATTGCCATTTTGCCCGAGGGGATGTCCAAAGAAAGATTTGAGTGGCTGTCCAAAGTCGCGGGCGAGACGATCAAGACTCCGGGGTCCGAATCGAACGTGAAGGAGATCTTCGATAAATGCTGGGAGTTGCGCAAGTCCGGGCAGGACCTGATGATCTTCAATCAGTTCGAAGAATTTGGCAATTACCTGTGGCATTACGAAGTGACCGGGCACGCGATGGAAGAAGCGCTGAAGCAGGTCATGGGTCCGAACGATCGCTATCGCGGCATGGCGTCCGCCACCGGTTCGGCAGGGACGATTGCCAGCGGCGATTACATGAAGGAACTCTTTCCCGATTCGAAGATCGTTGCCAGTGAAGCGTTGCAATGCCCGACACTCCTGGAAAACGGATTCGGCGCGCACCGCATTGAGGGCATCGGCGACAAGCATGTGCCGTGGATCCACAACGTCAAGAACACGGACGTCGTTGTTGCCATTGACGATAATGCTGTGGTCAACATCTCGCGCCTGTTCAACGAGGAAACCGGGCGCGCCTATCTGGTCGAAAAAGGCGTCCCCGAATCTCTAGTCTCCAGTCTCGATTTGTTAGGCTTCTCTGGCATCTCGAATGTGCTCAGTTGCATCAAAGCCGCCAAATATTACGAGATGACCGGGAACGACATCATGCTCACCGTCCTGACCGACTCGATGGAACTCTACCGCTCGCGCCTGCACGAGATGCACCAGGAATATGGTCAATACACCGAGCGCGACGCCGCCGCAGACTTCGCCCGCTACCTGCACGGTCAATCCACAGACAACATGCTCGAACTCCGTTACACCGACCGACGCCGCGTGCATAACCTGAAATATTACACCTGGGTCGAGCAACAGGGACGCACGTACGAAGAAATCCAGGATCAGTGGTACCAGCCCGACTATTGGACCAGCGTCCAGAAGCAGGCGGATGAAATTGACGAGTTGATCGTCGAGTTCAACAGGGAAGTTGGAATAGCATAGTCAAACTCAGGACGGCTCCAAGTCGTCCTGAGTTTTATGTACGAGTTATGGGAATTTAACTTTTTACTTCACTTTTGTGTCGTAAACAGTGCTAGAATTGGTCAATCTACATACGGTCTGCGGAGGATGTATGGCGCTGATCCAATTTACCCGTAACTATCGTGATCTGAGCACGGACGCGGGCTTTCAATTCGAGTTCTTCTGTGACCGGTGCGGTAATGGTTATCAGACTGAATTTCAGGCTTCGACATTAGGCACCGTCACTAGCGCGTTGGATGCCGCCAGCAACCTCTTCGGCGGTGTGTTCGGCAGCGCCGCGAATGCAGCACGCAACGTCCGCTCGGCGGGATGGGAGAAGGCGCACGATAATGCCTTCGCCGCCGCAGTCGAAGATGCCAAGCCTCACTTCCACAAATGCAAACGCTGCGGTCATTGGGTAGATGACGACTGCTGGAATACCGGGCGTAACCTGTGCAAGGATTGCGCGCCCGACATGCAGGAGGAAATGTCCTCCATTCAGGTACAGGCTGCCATCAACGACGCGCGCGAAAAAGCCGAAACCGTTGATTACATCTCTGCAGACAAATTCAAGGAAACCATCGTCGCATCCTGTCCGCATTGCGGGGCGAAAGTGAGCGGCGGAAAATTCTGTCCGGAGTGCGGCAAGCCCCTCGCCGCCGAAAAGTTCTGCAAGAACTGCGGCGCGAAAATGGAGGCAGGCGCGAAATTCTGCGCCGAGTGCGGAACGAAACAATAATTTTCGCTTTAGCATGACCCTTTCACCAACTTCCCTGATTCTCGTCTGCCTCCTCCCGACCCCTCGTGACCTGGAAATCGCGCGGCTTTTGGGATGGTACCGGATTCCGCTTCGCACCGCGCCCAAAGTTGTCGCGGTGGACTATCTGGCTTTTTACCAGTCCTCAGCCTTTGCCGAACGCGGCGGGCAGATCGAGTACGTGGCACAAGTCCTCGGACATGAACTGACCACGCGCGGCGAACTGCTCAAGGATGAGGCGGATCATCCGCGCGCGAGGGAGGAGTATTACAAGATCCAGATCGGCGCGCTGGAGAAATTACGGGAGCCGGTCAAGTCCGAGAAATGGAAACGATTGACCTTTCTTTACACAACAGGGGAATACCTGTTGAAAGCCAAAACCCTGAATGATCTTGTGGTGGATGGCGACGAACGTCAACTCCTGTGGCATTCCCTGCGCGAACGGGCGGAGAATGAACAACTCTACAAAACCGGCCTCCCCGAAACGGACATTCCACTCGAGGTGTTGATTGCCTTGTTGGGGATCAAGGAAGTGCAGGAACCATATGATGCAGGTGTTTCAGAAGAGCCAAAGGGTTTCGACATAAGAATAAGGAGGAACAATGTCCGAGAAAATTGATCGAACCGGGAAAGGCTTTCATAAGTTGATTGTATGGCAAAGAGCGCATCAGTTGGTTTTACAGGTTTATAAACTCACTGAAAAGTTCCCCAAGAATGAAATGTTTGGGTTGACAAGCCAATTAAGGCGGGCGATGGTATCGGTTCCTGCGAACGTGGCTGAGGGATACGCCGCAGGTGGAAAAGGGCAATTCAAACGTTACCTTGATATCGAGCAGGGCTCATTGGCAGAGGCGGAATATTACCTGATCCTTGCACAGGACCTGAATTACATTACACCATCCCAATATGAGCAGGCAGAGACCCTGCGGGCTGAAACTGGTTTTCTGCTTCACCGTCTCATCGAGTCCCTCAACCGAAAATAAAATCCTTTGACGCCTTTGGCACTTCTGACACCTTTGGAGCATGAAATGGCTACTCTAATCAAGAACGGAACTCTCGTTACTGCATCTGAAACCTTTCAATCTGATATTTCCATTGAAAACGAAACTATTTCTAAAATCGGCAAGGACCTCCAGCACCCCAACGCAGACATCCTGGACGCAAGTGGCAAACTCATCCTCCCCGGCGGGATTGATCCGCACGTGCATTTGGATCTGCCCATGTTCGGCACGGTTTCCTCCGATGATCACTACACCGGTCACAAAGCCGCGGCCTTCGGCGGGACGACAACTGTGATGGATTTTGTTCCCTTCACCCCTCGCCCCTCTCCCGCCGGGAGAGGGGTTGGGGTGAGGGATGGCGGTTTCAAGTATTCTGTTGACCTGTGGATGAAGATGGCGGAAAAAGCCGCGATTGATTATTCCTTCCACATGAACCTGACGCAATTCAACGAGAAGATCGCCAGGGAGATTCCCTCCCTGATGAAGATGGGAATTCAAACTTTGAAAGTGTTCACCGCCTATAACGGACGTCTCCGCATAGACGATGGCAGTATCTTCAAAGCCATGCAGATCGCGCGCGATAATGGGATGCTGGTCATGGCGCATTGTGAGAATGGCGATGTCATCGAAACGTTGACGGAACAGGCGTTAGCCGCGGGTCACACGACTCCCGAATGGCACGCGTTGACGCGTCCTGCCTGGGGCGTGGTGGAGTCTACTTTGAGGGTGGCAGGCATGGCATCCGCGGCGGACGCGAGCGCGTACATTGTCCACATGAACGCGGGCGGCGAGGTGGACATGCTCAAGTACGCGCGCGAACGCGGCGTCAAGGTGATGGGCGAGACCTGTCCGCAATATCTCTTTTTCACGATTGACGATCTGCGAAGACCCGACGGCGCGAAGTGGATCTGTTCCCCGCCGATGCGGGCGAGGGAGGATAACGCTCGATTGTGGGATGGTTTATCAGAAGGGATTTTGCAGACGATTGGCACGGATCATTGCCCGTTCTTTTTTGACGGGACCAAGCCCATCGTCTATGAAGGAAGCGGGATCGCCATCCCCGGCAAGGAATTGGGCAGGGATGACTTTACAAAGATCCCAAATGGACTTCCGGGCATCCAGGATCGTATGCCGGTGTTATGGACGACCGGCGTGCGTGCGGGAAGGATCACCGCGAATCAGTTTGTGGCGTATATGTCCACGAACCCGGCAAAGATCTTTGGTTTGTATCCGCGCAAGGGTGCGCTGCTTGAAGGTTCCGATGCAGATATCGTGATCTGGGACCCGGAGAAGAAAGTGAAATATGGCGTGGCGATGTCGCACCAGCGTACCGATTACAACCTCTACGAAGGCTGGGAGTTGACCGGCTACCCTGAAAAGGTTTTCCTGCGCGGCAGTTTGATTGTGGATGGCGACGAGTGGAAGGGCAAAAGAGGCACGGGTCAGTTTTTGAAGAGAGGAGAGGGGGAGATACTTTAGGAATCCATCCGAATAGATCTGGAGTCAGCCGGCGTCGCGTGGCACCGTGGCGACACTTGCTGGCGCATTTCGGGAGCAATCTCCCTGATTCCATAACCGGGATCGGTAATTTGGATGAACTCTACAATGAAGAACTCGGAAGCGCAGGGACTTCCGAGTTCTTGTTTTCAGATTGATCAAATACCCCTCGATCCCATGAAGTTTTTTAATTCCCTCCTGGCGCGACCGATCATCTTCAGGCTGGATTGCTTCTTGATGCCGAAGCCCAGTTCCCGCGCGATAGGTTGAAGGAGAACGTAGAGCATGTCATCCTTCACCAGGATTTCTTTGGGAGGTAAACCGTCCGCCAGTTTCTCGACCACGACGGCGGGAACTTTCGACCACATATCGTCCATGGAGGGCAGAGGAGTGAGCAGGTCAATGCCCAGGATCATGCCGCTGTCGTTATCTGCCAGCATCAGCATGAAAGGAAAGTACGGTCTTTCCCCGCGTTTTTCCTGGACCGGTTCGTCCATCATGTAGAGGTCAATCTCGAGCGTCAACTTGCCCGGCATCAATGTGCGAAGATATTCCAACGCTTCCTCGTTCATCAGAAGGTCGAGCGTTTTTTCCTCGCGAAAGGTGACGTGCTTTACGGTGTCTTCCCAGGCTCCATCCTTCTTCACGCGTACGAGATAATCGTGCTCGTTTTTGGTCGGCGTGAAGAGATTCGGGTTTTCCTTGAAGCGCGGAGCGATTTCCAGCAATTGTTCCAGCGCGCAGATGAGCGCCCTCGCTTCGTCCCCCTCGACCAGCCAGGGAAAACAACCCGGGCGGAAACTGCGGAACTGGGGCCAGGCTTTCGCGCCGCGAAATTTGAGTTCCAGTTTTTTCATCACCTCGCGGTCTTCCCTGGCGATCATCTGGCGGTCCTCGAAGGATGCCTGCAATTGCGGCACTTGCAGGGCAATTTCGGACGTGATTTTTGGACCCAGCGAGTGCATATGCCAAAATCCGCCCAGTCCCCTTGCCCCCTGATAGACGGCGACGGCAAAATGCTCGCCCAACGTCCCCATCACACTGACGAAACCCAATTCGTCCGTTTCCGGCATCTGGATTCCAAAGATGTCGCTTTCCTCCATCCAATCCCACGGCGCCAGTTCCTTGACTTGCGCCATCAGGTCATACAGTCTCTTCCATTCTTCGAGCGTTGGGGTTTGTGTCTTTGACATTTGAGAGCCTCATTTCCTGTTCGAGTATTTCCTTCAAGCATGGATGATCCGCATACACGCCGCGATATCTTTCGGGCAGCAACGCCGCGATCTGACACATGATCTCATCGGTGTACTTTTGCAGGGCTTCGTCGCGATCCGTTTTGGGTAACGCTGGGACAACAAACGGTTTTCCACCGGTCAGTGTGATGTGGGATTTTCGCAATCGCTTCACATTTGCAAGTATAACCTTGTCCTCGGTTCCCGTGATCGCCACAGGGACGACCGGGAAACCGGAACGCGCCGCGAGATAGGCGACGCCCGGCCTGCCTTCGATCAACGACCCGACGCGTGAGCGCGTCCCTTCGGGAGCGATTACGAGACATTTGCCTTCCTGCATAAGGGCGATCATTTTTCTCAGCGCTTTCAGGTCGGGGTTGAAACGATCCACGAACAAAAAATTCAAATGTCTTCCCAGCCAGCGGATCCAGCCGATCTTTTCCCATTTTTCCGCGACCGGGATGAACAGGTCGGTGCGGTCTATGCCGAAATAGACCATGATAACATCGAGAATGCCGATGTGGTTGGCGGCGATGATCATCCCGCCGGTGAGCGGGACGTTTTCCTTCCCGCGTATCTCGAAGCGGGCAATGAGTTTGAGCAGAACGCGAATGAGAAAGCGAAGGATGCGGAGCATGGTTATTGTCCGGCGAGCAGTTCCTTCAAGCGGGGATGATCCGCATACACGCCGCGATATTTTTCAGGGAGCAATGCGCCGATGCGGCACATGATCTCATCCGTCGCCTCGCGCATGGCTTGTTCGCGTCCCTTCCCTTTGGGGAGTTCGATATGGAAACCGCTCCCCGCGCGGGCGACGATCTTCGAGCGGCGAAAACGTTTCAGATTTTCGAGGATGCCCCGGTCTTCCGTCCCGGTCACTGCCACCGGCAGGACGGGATATCCGCTTTTGGCGGCAAGAAAGGCGACCCCCATCTTTCCCTCCTGCAATGCCTCGGTCTTTGAGCGCGTGCCTTCGGGCGCAATGGCCAGCATGCCGCCCTCTTCCATGCGCGCCAGGATCTGCCGGAGCGCGGCATAGTCCACTTCGAAACGGTTCAGCCAGATCCCGTTTACCGAGCGTCCAAGGATGCCGAACAGCGGATGGTTTTTGTATTTCTCCGCGATCGGCATGATGATGTCCTCGCGGTCAATGACGCACATCAGCACCGCCGTATCCAGCCGTCCCAGGTGATTCGCGGCGGCGATGAAATTCCCTGCGGGCATTTTTTCCATCCCGTGAACCTCGATATCAGCGATGAGCCTCATGGCAAAACGGACGATGGAACGCAATGTTCTGTATTTCATGCCGTCAATTGTACAACAGGCGGAGCGCTTTGGTCCCGCGTGTTTTTGCGGGAGTCTGGTGGATAAGAAACGGGCGGCACTGCCGCCCGTTAAGAATGGGAAAATATTGCTGGAGACTATCTCCACAAATAATCGTCGGCATCTCTTTTCCTGGAGGCGTTTTGAGCGCCGTACTTTTCGAACATTCGCTGAAAGATCAGCATGTCGCTGGAGGACATGTTGACAATCTCGAAGCCGACATTGTAGGTCGTCGGGTCTACGAAGTCGGGATGGCACCACTTGCTGCGCGCGATGAAGACCATCGTGGTCTTGTCGGCGATGTCGGCTGTGAGTTCGACGCTCAGTCGAAACTCCTGCCCGACAGGCACCTGTTTATTGCAGTCCAACTTGAAGCCGCCTGTGCTGATATCCGAAAGATAACCGATGATTTTCTTGGTCACGTCGTTGGTGACCGGCATGTAATACGTGAATTCACGACGATCCAATTTTCGTTTGTCAGCCATGATGGGACCTCCTTTCTTTTTCCAAGTATAAGGTATATATTGATTTGATTCAATATTTCCGGCGGGAATAGAAATGTGTTTGTAAGCCTGCAAGCCGCCACATCTGGCGGCGCGTTCTGCGCCATTTCCAGAGGTGGATTTTTACGAGCGGGCGCGGGGAGGGATGGACGTCGAAGGCGCCGTTTCGATGCGCCTGTCATCAGCGCTCCCCGCTGGTTGAATCCCGGGTCAGTCAACGCCCGGTTCCATCGTCCTTGCCTGCCGGAATGTAGACTTCCGGCACGAAGGTCTGGTCGGTGATGGGCGGGCGGACGTAGCCTCCCTCCGCCTGGCGCGGCGGCAGGACGATGGGCTCGGGTGTCAGGTCCTCGTAGGGGATCATGCCGAGCAGGTGTCGGATGCAGTTGAGGCGGGCGCACTTCTTGTTGTCCGCGTTGACCACGTACCATGGCGCCTGCTTGATGTCGGTGTGCGCGAACATCTCATCCTTGGCTTTGGAATATTCCAGCCAGCGCGCCCGCGAGTTCAAGTCCATGGGGCTGAGTTTCCAGCGTTTGGTCGGGTCCTCGATCCGCGACTGAAAGCGAAGTTCCTGCTCCTTATCGCTGACCGAGAACCAGTACTTGATCAGAATGATGCCTGAACGTATCAGCATCCGTTCGAACTCCGGCACCGAGCGCAGAAACTCGCGGTATTCGTCTTCGGTGCAAAATCCCAGCACCTTTTCGACGCCGGCGCGGTTGTACCAACTGCGGTCGAACATCACGATCTCGCCTCCCGCAGGCAGATGCGCGGCGTAACGCTGGAAATACCATTGCGTCTTTTCGCGTTCGGTGGGAGCAGGCAGAGCCACTACGCGGCAGACGCGCGGGTTCAGGCTTTCAGTGATGCGCTTGATCACACCGCCCTTGCCAGCCGCGTCACGTCCCTCGAAAATGACCACCACCTTTAATTTCTTGTGACGCACCCACTCCTGCAACTTGACCAGTTCCACCTGCAGGCGGGCGAGTTCCTTTTCATAGGCTTTCTTGTTAATGGGGATCTGCCCTTCGGGCGGCTCGGACTCCGCCGCATGCTGGTTCCAACTTGCAGAACGGATCTCCCCCGAATCCTTTTTCCCGGTTTCCTCGTCCTTGTGTTTCTTCTTGTCCTTCTTGTTTTTCTTGGACATGTTTCCTCCAACAAAATCCGCGAAGATGTCTTGCAAGTGACTTATGCACAGCCTTTTTTGAGGATTATGCCCCCGCGCCCATTCGGTTCACAGCAACAGATTCCTTACCTGCTCGCTTTCTCCACCAGATACACAATGGAAACATAATCCTTCCCCGTCGCTTCGGACATGCCGATCTCGCAGGTAATGTTGGAGGAGTAATAGCCGCCGTAGTCATGGGCGTTGACTTCAGCGGATTCTTTTCCTGTGGCTGAAGCGGTCAGTTCGGGAAACAACAAGCCGCGGTCGCCTGCAAATCCGCAGCAACCGAGGTTGAGCGGCACGGTCGCGGATTGGGCGCATTGTTTGGCGATTGCCAGCATTTTGGAATCCAATCCCAATCTGCGGGCGGAACAGTTGGGGTGCAAAACAACATCTTCGTCAACGGGACGGATTTCGAGTTTGGGTAGGACATGGTCGTGCAGGAATTCAACCCCATCGAGGATGGTCAATCTTTGCCAAAGGGCTTTATCTTCCCTGCTGAGATCGTCGCTGCATGTGCGGAGGGAGTGGGTGCAGGAGGTGGTGTCAATGACGATGGGATATTCGCCATGCTCGGACCAATCCCACATTTCGAGAAGTGTTTTATGAAGCACGGCTCGGTAAGCCTGCGTGTAGCCTTTTGACTGAAACGGCATGCCACAACAGTGACCCGTCGCGTTTTCGGGGATGGACAAGATAATATTTGCGCGTTGTGCAACAATGATGAAGATTTCAACGAGGCTCAAGTGACAGTCGCCTTCAAGGCGGCTGTCACTTTTTGGCTTGCCAAGTTGCCGTGAGATGCAGGATGGGAAGTAGATAAATTCCTTCCGCGCTGAGCGGAGTGGCGCGCGGCGCCACGAAGACGAAGCGCGGATGTGAGCGGGGGATGGAATGTGTCGGTTCCATTTGGGCAAAGTTGATTTCGAGATTTTTTCCACCGCTCGTATGACGGGATTTATTCCGTTCACGCCAACGACCTTTTCAGCAATATGCCCAAGCCTCACGCCAACGCCGAATGATTTTTCTGCAAGGGAAAAATTTTCCGCAAGCCGGAGGGCGAACCTTTCATCTTTCACCGATTCTGCACGCAGACGTTTGATGAAGTCCCCCGTATTGATGCCGACGGGACAGGCGGCGGCGCACAGTCCGTCCACGGCGCAGGTTTCGATGCCGGCATAGAGAAAGTCGTTCGAGATCGAGTCAGCCGTCCCTGGGTCTGAACCGGCGAGGCCAATCGAAGCGAGTTCTCTTTGGACGACGATTCTTTGTCTGGGAGTCAGAGTCAAATATCGGCTTGGACAACGCGGCTCGCAAAAGCCACATTCGATGCACTTGTCAATTTCAGGCGCGACCATGGCGATGCTTTTGACCTGCGTCACGTGCGCCCGCGGATCGGGGTTGATGACGACGCCGGGGTTGAGCATGTTTTCGGGGTCGAGCAGCGATTTGAGGTCGCGCATGATTGCGTACGCCTCCGCGCCCCATTCGGCCTCGACGAACGGCGCGGTGTTGCGTCCCGTGCCGTGCTCGGCTTTGAGCGCGCCGTCGTATTTGCCGCTGACGACGCGCACGAGACCGTCCATGAAGGCGGCGAAGCGCTGCGTTTCGGATTCGGTGTTGAACGATTGCGCGACAAGAAAGTGCAGATTACCATCTTTTGCATGACCGAAGATCACGCCTTCCGCGTATCCATGCTCGTCGAACAGATGTTGAAGATCAGTGACTCCATCGGCAAGCGATTGGACTGGGAAGACGATGTCTTCGCATAGGAGCGTCGTCGCGGGCGGACGCATCGCCCCGACCGAGGGGATGATCCCTTTTCTCAGTTTCCACAGCGTGGCTTGGAGTGTTGGATCTTCTGTGAACTCGACATCGTGAATCAATTTTAGATTCTTGACGACGCGCTCCGCTTCTTTTCCAAACCCGGAAATTGATTCTGCATCCTCAGCCTGATACTCCGCGAGGATCGCCGCGGCTGTGTCGGGGAGTTGGGCGATCAGCGCGGGCGCGCCGGGCAGGTTCTCGATGGAACGCAGGGACGGACGATCCATGATCTCAGCCGCGCGCGCTCCCGATTGTTGGAGCGGATGGATCGCATCTGCCGCATCCTGGATATTCTTGAAATAGAGTTGACCTGTGTAGCGTCGCGGGTAATCGGGCAATGTGTGCAATACTGCTTCGGCGATGAACCCAAGCGTGCCTTCAGAGCCGATGAGAAGGTGAACGAGTATGTCGAGCGGGGACTCGAAATCGAGAAAGGCATTGAGCAGGTAGCCGTTGTTGTTCTTCATCTGGTAACGGCGGCGGATGCGTTGGGCTAAGCCCTCACCCCTGCGCCCCTCTCCCAACGGGAGAGGGGATGGGGGTGAGGGAGATTCGAGAATTCTTCTTTTTAGTTCGAGTAGTCCCTTTGCGACGTGCGGCTGTTCGCTCTCGAAGATTTGGTGTGCGTTCGGCGCGGCGGTATCGAGCGTGAAGCCGTTGGGCAGGACGAACGTCATCGAGTGGATCGTGCGGTAGGCGTTCTCGGTTACGCCGCAGCACATCCCGCTGGAGTTGTTGGCAAGGATTCCGCCCATCATGCACGCGTCAATCGAGGCGGGGTCGGGACCGATGCGTTTTCCATAAGGCTTGAGCGCGCTGTTGAGGAATCCGCCCACGATGCCGGGCTGGAAGCGAATCAGTCTGGCGTGATCTTCGATGCTGTAATTTCCCCAGTGTTTGGAAATATCCACAAGAATCCCATCCGTCACGGCTTGACCGGAGAGACTCGTCCCTGCCGCGCGGAAGGTCAT
>CAYQOF010000052.1:0-14637 GCA_964419035.1 uncultured Anaerolinea sp.
GCTACGAACTGCAAGGTTAACAAATCTTAAGAAAATCAAGTATAATCATGGCAATCCGCAAGGATTGGAACAACAATTTCCACCGCATCTGCGGCTCGGCTGTAAACTACTCTGGATATAAGAGCACGAACCTCCCCCGTTTTGGGAGTTCTTTTTGAAGTCAACGCAGGAAAAAACTTGATCAATAAGCTGACTTCGCCCCCACAAACTCGTTCGCCGCATGTGACCTAGACCCTCTCACGCGGTTTTGACCCTTCCCTCCCACACGCTTCGTGCGGGACCCGGGTCTGCTCAACCTACCCAGACTTTTCCCACCCCGTTAACGCGGGCTCTGCGACAGCCGAGGCACCGTCGAATGGTCCTTCGGCTGTATGCGTTAAATGCTCTTGCGCTGACCTCCGGCAACGGCGTTGGAGAACGCCTGCCACACAAAATGATAATGAAAAAGATCACCGCCATCGAAGCCCAAAAGAAACATCCCAATCGGGTCAACATCCACCTCGATGGGGAATTTGCCTTCGGTCTGGCGCGCATCACCGCCGCGTGGTTGAGAGTCGGCCAGGAACTGGACGAAGAAAAAATTAAACGGTTGCAAGCCGAGGATGCGCGCGAACGGGCGTTCCAGCAGGCGATGCTTTTCCTGGGGTACCGCGCCAGATCCGAATCCGAAATCCGTCAAAACCTCCGCAAACATGAGGTGCCGGAGCAGGTGATCGAAGAGACACTCGAACGCCTGCGGAAGGACGGGCTTGCGAATGACGATCAATTCGCCCGCGCCTGGGTCGAGAACCGGAGCACGTTCCGCCCGCGCAGCCGCCGCATGATGGCGCTGGAACTTCGACAAAAGGGACTCGACGAAGAGTCCGTGAACACCGCCCTTGCAGATGTGGACGATGAAAATCTCGCTTATGACGCCGCCCAAAAAAGGGCGGCTAGATTGAAAGAATTGGAATGGAGTGAATTCCGGAAGAAATTATCAGAGTTCCTCGCGCGGCGGGGCTTTTCCTATTCGGTGATCGCGCCAGTGATCTCGCGCATCTGGAACGAAACACATGCCGGGGAACAACACTTTGAAGAAGAGGATCTAACATGAACCCTGTTTTATTTGCTGTGGAGGCGATTATCGCCTTGATCGTGGGTTTTGTGGCTGGCTACCTTGTACACCGTTACCAGGCGGATCAACGCGTAAAGAGCCAGCAGGATAAAGCCGACACCATTTTGAAAGGCGCGAACGAACAAGCCCGCCTGATCGAAAGCCAGGCGCGCGAGAATGCCGTCAAGATCATTCAAGCCGCCGAGTCGGAGATCAAGGAACGGCGCATCGAACTCAACAAGGAATCGGATCGGCTCGACAAACGCCGCTCCGAGCTCGATAGCCGCGCCGACAAACTCGAACAGCGTGAACAGAGCGTCAACAAACGCCAATCGCAGGTTGACCGCAAAGCCAACGAGATTGACAAACTGCACGAAGAGCAGGTGAAGAGATTCGAGCAGATCGCGCAGATGACGCAGGATGACGCAAAGAAGGAATTGTTCGTCGCAGTCGAGAAGGAGGCGCGCGGCGACATGGCGCGCATCATCCGCCAGGTCGAAGCGGAGGCGCGTGAGGAAGGTGAGAAACGCGCCCGCAAACTGATCGCCGACGCCATCCAGCGCGTTGCCTCCGAGCATGTGGCGGAGGTCACGCGCGCCGTCGTCACCCTGCCCAACGAGGAGATGAAGGGGCGCATCGTGGGACGCAACGGACGCAACATCAAAGCCTTCGAGCAAGCCGCGGGTGTGGACGTGATCGTGGACGACACGCCCGACTCCGTGACCATCTCCTGCTTCGACTCGGTGCGCCGCGAGATCGGACGCCGCGCGCTAGCCAAGTTGATCCTCGATGGGCGCATCCATCCCGCGCACATCGAAAAGGTCGTTGAGGATGAAGCCAAGGCGGTCGAAAAGATCATCAACGAAGCGGGCGAACAAGCTGCCTACGATGCGAACATCGCAGGCTTGCACCCCGAAGTGTTGCGCATGATGGGTCGTCTCAAATTCCGCACCTCGTACGGGCAGAATCAACTTGCGCACGCTGTGGAGGTCTCGAAACTGGCGGGTATCCTCGCGGCGGAGATCGGCGCGAACGTGGAACTCTCCAAACAGGGCGGATTCCTGCATGATATCGGCAAAGCCATGGATCACAACCAGGAAGGCACACACGCCAAACTGGGCGCGGAGTTCTGCCGACGGTATGGCGTAAACCAGATCGTGGTCAACGCCATCGAATCGCACCACCATGAAGTGGATCAACTGACAGTCGAGGCGGTCATCGCTGAAGCCGCGGACGCCATCTCCGGCGCGCGGCCCGGCGCCCGCCGCGAAGACCTTGAAGCGTATATCAAACGCATCCGCAACCTCGAGGAACTTTCCATTTCGTTCGAAGGCGTGCAACAGGCGTTTGCCATTCAGGCAGGCCGTGAGGTGCGCGTGATCGTGAAGCCCGAGAAAATTGACGATCTCACGTCGGCAAGGCTGGCGCGCGACATCGCCAAGAAGATCGAAGAAACCATGCAGTACCCCGGTCAGATCAAGGTGACGGTTATCCGCGAGACAAGGTCAACCGAGTTCGCGAAGTAAATTGCGGTTAGAACAGGGATGCAGTCAACATGACCGCATCCCTGTTTATTTCATGCCATGAACCATTCCTTCATCTCACACCTCGAATGTTCCAAGTGTCATGGAAAATACTCCCACGAACAAATCCGTACATTCTGCCCGGACTGTCAGGCAACACTATTGCCGCGCTACGACCTTGCGTCTGCCCGCCGACACGTTGATCGGGATGAAATTTCGCGCCGCAGAAAGGGCATGTGGCGCTGGCACGAACTCCTGCCCGTTTTGAACCCGGAAAATCAGATATTCCTCGGAGAAGGTGATACAGCGCTCCTTTCCCTTCCCCG
The DNA here is from genome assembly GCA_964419035.1 of uncultured Anaerolinea sp. Taxonomy (GTDB): domain Bacteria; phylum Chloroflexota; class Anaerolineae; order Anaerolineales; family Villigracilaceae; genus Defluviilinea. The sequence continues at coordinate 2,943 of CAYQOF010000052.1, forward strand.
CCTTGAAAACGAACTGGGGCTTTCGAACCTTTACGTGAAGGATGAGAGCAGCAACCCGACCGGCTCATTCAAGGCGCGCGGGCTGGCAGCCGCGATTTCCAAAGCCAAGGAACTGGGCGTGGACAAGGTCATCATCCCCACCGCGGGCAACGCGGGCGGAGCGATGGCGGCATACGCGGCGCGTGCCGGTATGAAAGCGCACATCATCATGCCAAAGGATACGCCCTTTGCCAACATCGAGGAAAGCCGTATGGCAGGCGCGGAAGTCGCTTTGATTGACGGATTGATCAGCGATGCGGCAAAATTGGCGGGCGAAAAAGCGCGCGCTGAGGGCTGGTTTGACGTTTCCACTTTCAAGGAACCCTACCGCGTCGAGGGAAAAAAGATCATGGGCTATGAACTTGCGGAAGCCTTCGACTGGAGCCTGCCGGATGTGATCATTTATCCCACCGGCGGCGGCACAGGTCTCGTCGGTATGTGGAAGGCTTTCGATGAACTCGAAAAACTCGGCTGGCTCGAAAACACCAAACGCCCGCGCATGGTCTCTGTACAGGCAAGCGGATGCGCGCCTGTCGTCAAAGCATTTGAAAGCAAAGCCGCGCAATGCGGATTTTGGGAAAATGCCGCAACCATCGCATCCGGTTTGCGCGTGCCGAAAAGTTTTGCCGACCATCTCATCCTCGAAGGCATCTACGAAAGCAGGGGCACGGCAATCGCCGTCAGCGATGATGCGATCCTCGAATCGCAAAAACACCTGGCAGCCGCGGAAGGCATTTTTGCCGCGCCGGAAGGCGCGGCAACGCTCGCCGCGCTAAAGGAACTGATCGCACAAAAATGGATTCAGCCGGAGGAGCGTGTCGTGCTGTTCAACACAGGGTCGGGATTGAAATACCTGGATTACATGGGATCAGTGTAAAATCGCGCTAAAGAATATTCCGGAGACTCGCATGCTTCACAAATTGAACATCTTGTGGCTGGCAGCCATACTTCTTGTTACAGGATGCGGGGGAACGCCTCCTTCCACGCCGGAACCTGTTCCCGTTACCCCGACCATCACCCTCCCTCCAACTCCAACCCCCATCCCCTCTCCAACCATCATCCCGACCCCTGTTCCTGACACATTGTACGTTAACCCCTCAATGTCACTCGGTCCGATCAGCCCGCTGATCTACGGATCAAACTACGGTCCCTGGCTGGTTGTCCCCTTCGAAATGTTGCCTGCGGCGTATAATTCGGGCATCACGATCCTGCGCTTCCCGGCAGGTTCCTGGGGCGACCATAACAACGTCACTAAACTTCAAATTGACCAGTTCATGGATTTTGCCGGCAAGGTTGGCGCGACCGCGATCTTCACTGTGCGCCTGCTGGAAGGTACGCCCGAACAAGCCGCGGAGATGGTACGCTACACCAACATCGAAAAGGGATACAATGTCCGTTATTGGTCAATCGGGAATGAACCCACATTGTTCGATAGCGAACTAAAGAATAGAGGCGACAGTTACCCGGTGGAGCGTTTCAACCGGGAATGGCGCGAGTTCGCGATCGCCATGAAGAACGTTGACCCCTCGATCTTGCTGGTCGGCGCGGAGATCAACCAGTTCAGCCACGATACCTCGCCGGGTGCGACGACAAATTTCGGTGAATGGGACGAGATGTGGTTCGTCGAATTCCTGAAAGCGAACGGCGACATGGTGGACATTGTCTCATTCCATCGTTATCCCTTCCCTCGTTCCAGCATTTCCGGTCCACCAAGGATTGATGAATTGCGCGAGAATGCAAAAGAATGGGACACCATCATTATCCGCGCACGCGAATTGATCCATGAACACACGGGGCGCGACCTTCCAATTGCGATCACCGAGTTCAACTCAGCATATGATAAATCTGTCGGTCTGGAGGCGACGCCCGACTCGCATTACAACGCCATCTGGATGGCGGATGTGCTGGGACGCATGATCAAAAACGGAGTGTTCATGGCAAACGTGTGGTACCTGACAGCAAAAGGCGGCTATGGCGGACTGGGCTTGATCGGTCAGTTCGATGTATATCCTTCCTATTACACTTATCAGTTGTACAAACAATTTGGCAATGAACTTGTATATTCATCTTCTGACGACTCCCACCTGACGATCTATGCCGCGAAACGTGCAGGTGGCGCGTTGACGATTCTGGTCGTCAACCTGTCGCTTGAAGAGAAGACAAAAGCCCTTCGAATCGAGGGGCAGGCTGAGGTCCGGGCAGAAGCGTGGCTGTTCAATCCCGACCACAAAGCGGAAAAAATCGGCAATGTGGATCTCTCCGGCAATGCCGCCTTCCCTCCGCAATCCGTGACCTTGTTCGTAGTCCCATAATCCGAGTTGCAGATTTTTTAAGAAAACCGTCGCTTGACTTCGGTCATAAATTGTGAAATAATGTAAACGGTTACAGTAACCGTTTACATTATTTCTATGAGCAGGCGTTCCTCCTCCGTCACGATCCGTGATGTGGCACGAAAAGCCGGGGTTTCCGTTGCCACCGTAAGCCGCTATATCAACCGCAACACGCCGGTTTCACGGGAGGTCGCCGAGCGGCTGAACCAGGTAATGACCGAATTGAAGTATGTGCCGCACGCCGCCGCCCGTCACCTGGCAAGCCGCAAGACCCATGTGGTTGGCTTATTGTTGACCAACATGCACAATGACTTTTTCGCCCCCCTCCTGAACGGTATCGAGCAGGTCGTACGCAGCAAGGGCTATAACCTCCTCGTCGCCACCTACCATGCGGACAGCCGCAACTCCACCCCGCCCCCCATTGGACCTTACAATACAGATGGAATGCTGGTCTTTGCAGACAGCCTCAGCGATGACGATCTGGCGAATTTGCACGGTCGAGGTTTTCCAATGGTGCTTGTCCATCGTTCGCCTCCCGCCTCGCTTCCCATTCCAAGTGTGACGGTGGAAAACAAATCCGCCACGTACAAACTAATCGATCATCTCATTGGGACGCACAACAAAAAGCAGATTCTGTTGATGCGCGGACCCGATCACCAGGAAGATTCACATTGGCGGGAGATCGGATACCGGTCCGCTTTGGATGCGCACAACATTCCCTTCGACGAGGAATTGATCCTTGATGGAAATTTCGAACGCGAGGTGGCTTACGAATCTTTGAACCGCTTTTTGTTGAACGGCAGGCGGGTTGCGTTCGATGCGGTGTTCGCAGGCGACGATGACGCCGCGATCGGAGTGCTCAATGCACTCAAGGATAACGGATATCGTGTGCCGGAAGATGTGGCTGTGGTCGGGTTTGACGATCTGCATCTTTCGGCATTTTTGTCTCCTCCTCTCACCACCGTCCGCGCTCCGACCGAGACCGTGGGACGGATCGCCGCGGAAAAATTGTTCGGCTTATTGGATAAGGATGGTTTCAGCGGAATCGTGCTTTTGCCCACCGAAATCATCATTCGCCGCTCATGTGGCTGTCCTCTATGAAAAGGATCAAAAGCAAAGGAGGTGAATCCCTCACCAATAACCTTTCCCTTATTTCCATGACTGTCCAATCCAAATTTCTAGTAAGAGGAGAAAACTCACCATGAAGAAACTTTTGTATGTTCCGTCCCTGTTGATCATCGCTTCGATGATCCTGGTGGCTTGCGCCCCGGCTACCCCGGTGCCCGTCGATCAACCTCCGGCGCCCACGGCAACTTTAGAGCCCACACAGCCTGCGGCTGAAAAAATTCAGATCCGTTGGTTTGTGGGATTGGGTACCGGCACGGATCCGACACAACTCCCAGCCCAGGAAAAGGCTGTTGCTGATTTCAACGCCTCCCAAGATGAGATCGAATTGGTGTTCGAGGTGGTCCCCTACGACGCCGCGTATGCCACGTTATCCACCCAGATTGCGTCTGGTGCGGGTCCCGACATCATCGGTCCCGTAGGCTGGGGTGGTTCCAACGCGTTCTATGGTCAATGGCTGGACATGACCTCCTACATTGAGTCAACCGGCTTCGACACCAGTGTTTACGACCCGGCCCTGATTGACTTCTACCATACCGAGGAGGGCCAGGTGGGTTTGCCCTTCCTGGTTTTCCCTGCCGCGGTCTATTACGTACCCGCCATGTTCGATGAGGCTGGTCTTGCGTATCCGCCTTCGGAATATGGCGCAAAATATACGCTGGACGGCGTGGAAGTTGACTGGAACTGGGATACCTTCGTTGAGGTTGCCAAACGCCTCACCGTTGACGTGAACGGCTTGAACTCCACAGAGGAAGGCTTTGATCCCAACCAGATGCTCCAGGTTGGTTATGCCAATCAGTGGCAGACGCATGTCGCCTATGCAGCCAGTTATATTGCCGGCGCCGCCGACATCGTTGAAGGCGACGCGCCAGGCAATTACAGGTCGGCGATGCCTGACAGTTGGAAAGCCGCGAACAGACTGGTCTATGACGGCATGTGGGGCGCACAGCGCTTCATGGCCACCGGAGCGCTTGCCGGCTCGCCCGAATTTGGCGGCGGCAACCTCTTCAACTCCGGCAAAGCCGCCATGGCAATCACCCCTCTGTGGTACACCTGCTGTCTGGATGCCTTCAGGGATGCCGGTTTCGAATTCGATGCTGGCGTATTGCCCATGGGCGCCGACGGCAAACCTCACGGTCGTGTGGACGCGGATACCCTCCGCATTTGGAAAGGCACAAAGAACCCCGAGGCGGCCTTTAAGGCATTGAGCTATCTCATCGGACCGGAAGGCACCCAGACCCTGGTCGTGGGCAGCGAGGAAGTGCCCGCCGCATACAGTGGTCTGCCCGCCGACCCTGCATACCAGCAACCCTATATAGACGGCTTGCTCAAACGGTATCCGTTCACCACAGCCCAAACCTGGGATATCTTCAAGGCCGGACTTGCCTACCCCGACAACCCAAGCGCCGAGCAATGGCAGCCCAACTGGAATGAAGCCTGGGCTCGCCAGCAAACCTTCTTCGACCTGCTCCAGAATACCCCTCCGGATCAACTCGACTTCGATGCCGAATGGCAGAAATTGATTGACGATCTGAACGCGATCTACAACAAGTAGGATTGCGAATGATATACTTTTGGTGGGTCAGAATGACTGGCCCACCAAAAGTTCCCGAAATAGAAGAGAGGAGTGTGCCGTGATTGAGCAATTATCCAATATCCGTAACACAATCCCATCCCTGCGGAATTTTCGAGGGCTTTCGCCTCTGGCGCGCCGGGAACTCAGACAGGGTATGGGCTTCCTTTCTCCATGGCTCTTTGGGTTTCTGGCTTTTACATTGATCCCCGTCGCCGCAACCCTCATTTTTACTTTCCTAAATCTCAAAATTACAGACGGAATTACCAGCGAACTCAAATGGGTTGGGTTCGACAACTATGTATATCTTTGGAACGACAACCAGGCCGGCATTAATCCCAAAACGTGGTTCCAGGGCGGCACGCCCGGCGCCCTGTGGGTTACGATCGCGTTCGGTTTGATCGCCCTGCCTGCGGGAATTTTTCTGCCTTTGGGAATTGCCTTATTGATGAACAACAAGCACCTGAAGCAATCAACGCTCTTCCGCAGTTTGTTCTATATGCCGTACATCGTTCCCTTTGTGGCAGCCGTTTTCCTTTGGGGTGGTATGCTCAATCCGCAAACCGGCTGGATTAACCGTTTTCTTATCGAGGTCCTGAACGTTCCCAGGGATAGCGTACCGCTTTGGGCAAACAGCGGCGCCGGGGAATGGTACTGGATCTATATCACGTATGTCACCATGGGCATCTGGGGCATAGGCAACGCGATGCTGATCATGATCGCAGGTCTTCAAAACGTGCCGACGGAATTATACGATGCGGCAAAAGTGGATGGCGCAAACGGCTGGCAGACCTTCTGGAAAGTGACCTTCCCGATGATCTCACCCGTCATCTTTTACAATCTGACCCTGAGCATCGTTGGTCTGTTCCAGTACTTCCTGGTGCCGCTGGTGGTCAATCAGGGCACGGGTCGTCCGGGTGGATTTACCATGTTCTACAACCTCTATTTGTACAGGAATTTCTTCGTATTTCAGAACATGTCCTACGGCGCGACCCTTGCATGGGTATTGTTTGTGATCATTCTGGCGGTAACCATCCTTCTGTTCTGGTCGGCAAAATACTGGGTGTATTACGCCGGTGAATCCCGATCATAGGAAAGGACGAATATGAAACTGACTCGCAGACAACTAAAAAACGGCGTCAATTCTGCCTTCGTTACAACACTGGTCATCGCCATCCTCATCATTTATCTGGCTCCATTTGCCTTCATGATGCTTACATCACTCAAGACACAGGATCAAATTTCCATTGTCGGCGCGCCGATCTATCCTGCAAGACCTCCGGTCTACGAGTACAACGGCAAACAAGTCGAAGTTTTCATCGTTCCACTGGGGAAATGCGAAGGCTTTGACCCTGATACGAACGCAATGAGGGATCTGGCGATCGTCAAAAAGGGACAGAAGGAAAGTGTGTTCGTTGATCCCAACGACCTTGAACGGGGTGAATTCACCTGCGCGGTTTCGTGGCGCGCATTGGATCGCGCCTGGGAGTTCGCGCCGACCTGGAGCAATTACCAGGAAGTTTGGGGATCCATAGACTACCCGCGTTTGATGTGGAACACCACCTTTTATGCCGTCGCGACAACCATAGCCGTGCTCATTTCATGCACACTTGTGGCCTTCGGTTTCTCGCGCTTCCGCTTTCCGGGACGTGATTTTCTATTCATCGTTCTCATCTCCACCATTTTCCTTCCGGGCGCCGTGACCATCGTCCCCACATATACGTTCTTCCAAAGGATAGGTTGGGTCGGCACCTGGCTCCCGCTCATCGTTCCCGCCTTCTTTGCGAACGCCTATGATGTATTCCTTCTGCGCCAGTATTTCATGACTCTGCCGCGTGAACTGGATGAAGCCGCGATGATTGATGGTGCCAGCCCGTTCAGAGTCCTGTGGTCGGTCATCATCCCGCAATCCTATCCCGCGCTGATGGCGGTGACGGTTTTCCACATCGTTTATGCATGGAATGATTATTTCGGACCGCTGATCTACCTCTCCACGAACCGGGACGCCTGGCCCATTTCGATTGCCCTCGCCACGTTCAATGGGATCTATGGACAGCAACCTCAACTGATCCAGGCGGGTGCGCTGATGGCGCTCATTGCCCCCCTGATCCTCTTCCTCATCGCCCAGCGTTTCTTTGTGCAAGGTATCGTCATCACAGGCGTCGAGAAATAACATGCTCAAAGTTGCAGTGATAGGTGGTGGATCAACATATACGCCCGAGTTGGTCAATGGCTTTCTCGCGCGGACGGATGAATTCCCTCTCGATGAACTCTGGTTGATGGATATTGACGAGGAGCGACTCAAGGTCGTCGGTGGGTTCGCCCAACGCATGGTGGAAGCAAAAGGCGCGCCCTTCAAAGTCATCCTCACGACAAAGCAACGGGAGGCAGTGACAGACGCATCCTATGTGACGACGCAACTGCGCGTGGGACACATGGAGGCGCGTCGACGCGACGAGTATCTCGGGCTCCGTCATGGATTGATCGGCCAGGAGACTACCGGCATCGGCGGGATGGCAAAAGCCCTGCGTACCATTCCCGTTATCATGAAGATCGCGCGGGATATCAGGGAGGCTGCAAAACCGGGAACATTACTGGTCAACTTCACCAACCCCGCTGGTCTGGTGACTCAGGCTCTTAGCAAATACGCACCGGATGTGCCGGCAGTGGGTGTATGCAACGTTCCCATTACAACGAAAATGCACATTCTCGAAAGCCTCGAAAAAGCGACCGGAAGAAAGATCGATCCCGGCCACGCCGAATTGAAGACCCTCGGCTTGAACCACCTCTCGTGGCATCGCGGCTTTACCATAGACGGGGAGGATGTCTGGTCCCAGGTCATTCAGGGATATATTGACGAACTCAAAAGGGAAGAAGACCCTGAATGGGATCCGCGCACGATCGAGGTCCTGCGCATGATGCCGAACTACTACCTGCAATATTTCTATCACACCGATAAGAAGTTGAAAGAGCAGGAGGGATGGCCCCCCTCCCGCGCAGAGGCGGTGATCGAGATCGAAAAGGACCTTCTGCGTGAGTACGCCGACCCGAACCTCACCGAACCTCCCGCCGACTTGATGAAGCGCGGCGGCGCGTACTACTCGACGGTTGCCACACAACTCCTGAACGCCCATTACAACGATCTCGGTGAAACGCACGTGGTCAACATCGCGAACAACGGCGCGGTGAAGGAATGGTCCACCGAATGGGTGCTGGAAATCCCATCCATCGTGAAAAGAAGCGGCATCACGCCCATCCCCACCGAGCCGCTGCCGCAGTCCCAGTTCGGGTTGATCGCCGCGGTCAAGGCGTACGAATTGCTTACCGTGGAAGCCGCCGTCCATGGAGATCGCGAAGCCGCGTATCAGGCTTTGCTCGTCCACCCGCTGGGACCGAAAGCGGACAAGGTGCAGGCAGTGCTTGACGATATGCTGGAAACTCACCGGGAGCATCTGCCCCAATTCTGGAATTGACCTCACATAGGGGCGACCCCAACAGGTCGCCCTTTTTTGACGAACAACATGCGCTACTACCTCGGCGCCGACCTCGGCGCAACAAAAACACATTCGCTCATCGTGGATGAAACCGGCGCCGCGCTCGGCTTCGGCGAAAGCGGACCGGGCAACCACGAAACCGTCGGTTACGATGGAATGTATCAGTCCATGCACGATGGGCTGGAGCAGGCGCTGCGCGCTTTGGGGTTGACCAAAGCCGATATAACGGGAGCAGGCTTCGGCGTGGCAGGATTCGACTGGCCCTCCGAATATGAGAACACAGCGAAGACGATAGACCGTCTCGGGCTCGACGCTCCCTGTAAATTTGTCAACGACGCAGTGCCAGGACTGGTTGCCGGTTCGAACGAAGGCTGGGGCGTGGTCGTCGTTTCAGGCACCGGGTCCAACTGCCGCGGCTGGGACCGCGAACACAAGCGCGAGGGACGCGTGACCGGTCACGGCGTGATGATGGGGGAAGGCGCGGGCGCGTCGGAACTCATGTTTCGGTGCATGCAACTTGTCGGCTACTCGTGGAGCAAACGCGGACCGAAGACCGCGCTCGCAGACGCGCTCATCGAGCACATCGGGGCAAAAGACCTCGAGGATTTGGTGCGCGGCTACACCATGTATGAATATCACGTCGGTCCGGACGCCGCGCCGATTGTGTTTCGCGTGGCGTCGGAGGGAGACCGCGTGGCGCGCGATCTGATCCATTGGGCGGGCTGTGAACTCGGCGAGATGGCAAATGCCGTCATCCGTCAACTCGAGTTCGAGAATCTTGCCTTCGATGTGGTAATGACCGGCAGCATGTTCGAGGGCGGACCCATGCTCATTGAACCGATGAGCGAGACCATCCATAAACTTGCGTCAGGCGCACGCCTGGTGAGACTGAACGTTCCACCCGTCATTGGCGCCGCCATGCTGGGCATGGAGGCAGGCGGACTTGCGATCACCAAAGCCATTCGCAAAACCATGAAGGAAACGGTAATGGTGGTGAGATGAGACCGATGCGCCTCTTTCCAAGCCCTTCGATCATACTCAGGGCAAGCCTGTTCTTCGTTCTATTGATGACATCCTGCGCCGCCCCAGCCTCTCCCGCCCCGAGCGCGGAGGCGATCCCGACTCCCGCACCGACGGTGGTCCCCACGCCCGCTCCCCCTCCGTTCATCATCCTCGCCTACGCAACGAACGCCATCATCGAGCCTCTCATCCCCTACGACAAGTTGACTCACATCAATTACTCGTTTCTCACGCCCAAAGCGGACGGCACATTCAACCCGTTCGCCAACAGCTGGAAACTAAGACAGATCGTCAAGACCGCGCGCGAACACGACGTCCGCGTGAGCATCGCCGTCGGCGGCTGGGGCTGGGATTCGCAATTCGAAACGATGGCAGCCAGCCCTGAGTCCCGAAGCGCCTTCGTCCGAAATCTCAAAACCTTCGTGGAGGAATACGATCTCGACGGCGTGGACATGGATTGGGAATATCCCGACCCCGGTGAGTCCGCGGAAAACTTCCTTGCGTTGATCCAAGAACTGCGCGCCGCAATGCCCGACAAATTGTTGACGACAGCCGTGGTCGCGTACGGCGACGAGCACGGGATGGGCATCCACCCGGAGTCGCTTGCATTGTTCGATTTCGTCAACGTGATGACGTACGCCGGTTCGGATCACGGCACGATGGAACAATTCGAAAAGGGACTGGCATACTGGAGCGGGCGCGGCTTGCCGAAGGAAAAACTTGTAATGGGCGTGCCGTTTTACAGCGAGCCAGGCGGCGTCTCGTTCGCGAAACTCACCAACGACGATCCATCCGCCGCGCTATTGGATTCTTTCGAATTCAACGGAGCGAACCAGGACTATAACGGCATCCCGACCATTCAGCGAAAGACGAACATTGCGCTGGAAAAAGCCGGCGGCATCATGTTCTGGGCTCTCGATCACGACGCACAGGGCGAACTCTCGCTCGTCAACGCGATCCATCAAACTGTGTACCCATGACAATGTCTTTCCGAGCGGCGCTTCATCATTCATAATTCATCCTTCGGAGGCTTCCATGACAGATTTTACCCTCGGCGTAAACTACTGGCCCCGCCGTAAAGCCATGTATTGGTGGAACAATTTCGACGCCGGCGAAGTGCGCGAAGAATTCGCGGTCATCAAAGAGATCGGAATGAACGTCGTCCGCCTGTTCCTGTTGTGGGACGATTTTCAGCCCGACCCGACAACAGTCGAAAAAGACAAACTCGATCACCTCGTCGCTGTTGCGGATGCCGCCGCTGAGAACGGGCTCGGCATTGACCTGACCTTCTTCACCGGTCACATGAGCGGACCGAACTGGAGTCCGCGCTGGTTACTCGGCGGAGACCTGCCACCTGCGGCTCACCAGCACTGGCTCCGCGATGTGGTCAGTGAAGGGAAACTCACAGACAAAGGCTATCGCAACATGTTCCACGATGAAATGGCACTGAACGCGGAACGATTGTTGTTGAAAACCGTTGTCAGCGCTTTGAAGGATCATCCCGGAATCTGGATGTGGAACCTCGGCAACGAACCCGACCTCTTTGCCTGGCCCCATTCCTCGGACGAGGGCACGGCGTGGGTCAAGGAAATGGTCGCGCTCATCAAGGAGATAGACCCGAAACGCCCGGTCACCATCGGCTTGCACGGGGACGGGCTCGACCGCGACAACGGCTTGCGCGTGGACAAGGTGTACGCGCACACGGATGTGGCTGTGATGCACTCATATCCCATGTACACGCCGTGGGCACGCAAACCGCTTGACCCGGACTTCGTCCCATTCACCTGCGCGGTGACCGCTGCACTGGCAGGCAAACCCGTTCTGATGGAAGAGTTTGGTGGCTGCACCGCCCAACCCGGTGAACCCAGTCACATCATGAAGTGGACCGAGACCAACGGGCGCGAACGCGAACAGTTCATGGCGGGCGAGGAGGATTTCGCAGAATTCATCAGCCTGACCATCCCCAAACTGCAGGACAGCGGCGCGACCGGCGCAATGCTCTGGTGCTACGCGGATTACATTCCCGAGTTATGGGACCTGCCTCCCTGCCAGAACGCGCAGCACGAACGCTGGTTCGGGCTGGTCCGCCCGGATGGTTCGCTCAAACCGCACGC
>CAYQOF010000053.1:0-4588 GCA_964419035.1 uncultured Anaerolinea sp.
GCTGATGCTTGGCGTGGTCGTGATCCTGAATCGGTTGCGGCGCGAGGCGTGGGTCAGTCATTTTGTGGAGGGGCTCATTCCAGCCATATCGGTCCTCATGGTCTTTGTCGCGTGGAATATTTTCAACAGCGGAGCAGAGGATGCCACCGGCTGGCGGACGCTCATGATTGCTGGCGCAAGTTTTCTCGCATTGATATTTGACGCTCCAGCCCCAATCGTTTTGCTGCTTGCCGGGCTGGCGGGGATACTTATCTTATGAAGCCGCCATCGAAACCCGCCGTCTGGTTGCGCCTGTTTTGGATGTTCCTGAAGATCAATCTTTTGAGCACCTCGGGACCGGCTTCTGTGGGGTTGTTGTATAAGGAGGCGGTTGAAGGGAAATTCATGAGCGAGGCGGAGTTCATCGAAGCGGTCGGTTTCTCCAATGTATTGCCCGGTTCGGACGCTTTGCAGCTTGCCATGTTCGTGGGGTACTCGATTGCGGGTCTGCCCGGCGCGCTGGTAGCATTGCTTGGATCCATACTGCCTCCCACTGCGCTGATGCTTGGCGTGGTCGCTGTGCTGCAACGGCATCAGAGCGAGGCATGGATGCAGGGCTTCATGGGCGGGCTGGGTCCCGCCGTGGCAATGCTCATCGTGGTCGTTGCGTGGCAGATCTTTCGCGCGGAAAGCACGCGAGCGCTCCGTAGCCGCACACTTCTCATCGCGGGATTGAGCGCAGTCGCATTCTGGTTCGAACTCCCCTCCCCGCTGGTTTTGCTGGGCGCGGGGATTTTGGGAGTCATCCTTTTTGGAAAACGGAGTTATTGATGAAATCGGAATTATTGATCGCCACGAACGGATTCAAAGGGACGTGGTCCGCCATCGAATACGGGATCTGGTTCGCGGAAGCCATGCGGATGAAGATCACGCTTCTCGGCGTGACCGAGAGCCTGAGCCCCGCTTCGATGGCTGATCACTACTCCCTGGAGGATGTCCTCGAACGCGCCGTCAGCCTGTGCAAACAAAAGGGCGTGGATTACAACGTTGATGTCCAGAGCGGCGAGGCGGAGCAGGCCATCCCGGAAAAAGCCAACAGGGGTGACTATATCACTGTCGTGAGTCCGCTGGGACGTCCGAAGATCAAACATTGGCTGGTCGGGCGTTCGATCCGCGTGCTCATGGAAAGGATCAAGGCTCCCATCCTGTATGTTCCCGAGATGCGCCTGCCGTTGAGGAAATTGTTGATCAGCATTGGCGGTCTTGGCTATGAAGTGACAGCGGAAAACCTGGCGTTTCAGATTGCATCCGTCAGCCGCGCGGATGTGACCATCCTGCACGTGATTCCGCCGATTGACCTGGATTACCCAACCACGCGCCGTGTGCGCGGGCACTTGGACGATCTTGCAGAAACGGACACCCTGCCGGGGCGCAGTTTGAAGATGGCGTTGGAGATCGCGCAGGGCGCGGGCTTGAATGCGAAGATTGCCACGCGCCGTGGCGATGTGGTCGAGGAGATTCTGTTGGAAATTAAAGAAGGGGATTACGATATGATCTGCATGGGATCATCATATAGCGCGCACGCCCTGCGCCAGTTATACACGCCCAATGTGACTGCTGAGGTTGCAGAAGTTGTGCGCTGCCCGCTGCTCACAGCGCGGTATAAACCCGCGTGATTCGTGATTATCCCGCTCTACAACCCTGGTGTGTATTTACTTTCCCACTCGGAGATGGCGGCGCGGATGGCGGCTTTGATCTCGGGGTCGGGAACCGCCTCGACGCCCATGTATTTTGTGAGACCCACGTAGACCATCACACCGCCTTCTGGCGATTGCGCAAGGAAGATGCCGCGTTCCTCCAGCGGCGTTCCCTCCAGGCGCATTTGCAATATCGCATCAATCTGCCCGACGATGCTGTTGGCGGGCGCGACAGGCCGATCCTCCTTCGCCATGGATGGAGCCTTTGTCCCGGCGGGCGAAGTGGAAGAAACAGGAGCCGTCTGTGGGGAGGGGACAGGCTTGGGCTGTGGGGGAGGCGGAGTTGTTGAAACAGGGGCGGACGCGGGCTTGCCTTCCAGCCAGGGTCTCATCAGGTTCAGCATTTCGATCAATCGTTTGCGCTGGTCCGAGGATAGGGAGGCTGTGTTTACGCGCGCGCCGTCCAGATCGAGGGTCAGGGATCCGTTTTCATTTTTGATCCGCAACAAGCCCGGGTCATCCACCTCGATCTTTTCGGGTTTCGCCGCGGGAACAGGCTGGCTCGGTTTTTGCTGTTCGGCTTCGGCTTTTCCCTTTTTGAATCCCTGATTGCGCCCCTCGAACAAGCCGAACCCATATCCAAAGAACATTGCCGCCAATGCGATCAAAGCGATATTCAGGACTGTAATTTCGACCATGCCTCACCTCTTCTGACATTTTGGGCAAAAGTGCGTGCCTCGTTGACCGACCACGATGCGCTGGATTTTTGTATTGCAGACCGGACAAGGTTTGCCCTCACGATCATACACCCGAAAATAATTCTGGAACTCGCCGCCGCGATAGACCCAGTCAATGGATGCGCCATTGCGGCGGATGCCTTCGCGCAGAATTTTGCGGATCGCATCACGCAGCGCCTCAGCCTGTTTCGCCGTCACCGAATCGGAATCAGCCAGCGGATGCAGTTTCGCGAGGTGCAGCGCCTCGTCTGTGTAGATGTTGCCCAGCCCGGCGAGAAATGCCTGGTCGAGCAGGAGCGGTTTGAGTTGACGATGTTTTTTCCGTAAGGCGGCATGAAGCCACTGGGTTGTGAACTCGTCGCTCAACGGCTCGGGACCGAGCCCGCCAAGCACCTCTTCCGGATTTGCCGTAAGCCAGACGCGCCCGAATTTGCGCGTGTCGTTGAAGACCAGCGACTTGCCGCCGGATAATTTTATTACAAGCCTGTCATGTTTTTCTGGTTCGATTGTACTACTTTTGACGAACAGGTCGCCGCTCATGCGCAGGTGAACAAGCAGACTAAAATCGGAAAGACGAAGGATGAAAAATTTGGCGCGGCGCGTCACTTCCCTGATCTTTTGCCCGCGAATCCGCACCTTGAAATTTCTTGGCGACGGGTGGGCAAGCGTGCGCGACCAGCGCAGGTCGGCATCAAGGATCGTTCTGCCGAGCAGATGCGGTTCCAGTTTGCGCGCGATGGTTTCGACTTCTGGGAGTTCGGGCATACAGTTATTACCAGTTATCAGTAAACAGTGACCAGTATACAGTTGTCAGTGGGCAGTGACAATGACCAATTCTGATCACTGATGACTGATCACTGATCACCGATCACCACGCTTTCACTCATTGAACATCTCTCCCACGCTTCGCCCCTCGTGAGCGCGGAGGATGACCTCCCCCAACATCGGCGCAATGGACAGGATGGTGATCCGTTCCTCGAGCAGTTTCATCTTTTCGGGGGAAATGGTGATCGTGTCGGTTGTGATGATCTGTTTTATGGGCAGGTCTGCCAGTTTTTGCGCAGCGTTCCTGGAAAAGATCGGGTGGATGAAAGCCAGATATACATCCCGCGCGCCGTGCTTCTTCACGACCTCCACCGCCTGCGCGACCGAGCCGCCGGTATCCACTTCATCGTCCACGATGATCACATCGCGGTCTGTCACGTCGCCGATGAGGGTCAATGCTTCGGCTTTGGCATCGTTGCCGACGCGCCGCTTTTCGATGAAAGCGATGGGCGTGTCCAGGTCGGTGGCGTAGTTGCGTCCCTTCTTGGCAAAACCCAGGTCGGTGGCGACGACGACCGGCCTCATCATACTGCCTCGCAGGTTTTGTTGGATATGGTCGCTGATCATGTGGGATGCCGTCAGCACGTCGCCGGGAATGGAGAAGAATCCCTGCACCTGCCCGGCGTGCGGGTCGAAGGTCATGTAACGGTCCGCGCCTGCGATCTCGATCATGTCCGCCACAAGGCGCGCGGTGATGGGCACGCGCGGCTGGTCCTTTTTATCGGAACGGCCGTAACACAAATAGGGAACGACCGCCGTGATGCGCGCTGCTGAATCCAGGCGCAGGGTCTGGATCATGATGAGCAGTTCCATCAGGTTGTAATGCACGGGCGAGGAGGTGGTTTGGATGACGTAGACGTCCTGTCCGCGTGCGCTGCTTTTCAATTTGACGAATATGTTTTCGTTGGGAAACTGGACCACCTCCCTGGGGCTTAATGCCTGTCCGAGATAATCGGCGATCTTCTGTGCCAGGCCGGGCGAACCTGAGCCGGCGTACAGTTTGATCGCCCCATACATTTTTATTTCGTGACTTGGGTGGGGCATTTACTTCTTCTCCTGGTTCTTTGCGCGAGGGAAGTTCCCGTTTAAAAGAAATCCGACCGCCTCATAAGGCGACAGGTCGCGGTTCATGACCTTCTCGAAGATTTCATCGTACGTTTTTCTTTGGACGCCCTCGAGGAAACGATCCATCAACGCGTCCTTCAGGATCGCCTCCAGTTCGGACCCGAGCCTGGCGCGGTCACGAGCGGTCCAATCCCCGCTGACGCGTAAATGCGAGGCGTGCTTTGCGATGGATTCGGCTAACTCAGGGATGCCGGTCCCGTCCGTTGCGATGGTTTTGTGGATGGG
>CAYQOF010000053.1:4688-14608 GCA_964419035.1 uncultured Anaerolinea sp.
ATTCGGCTAACTCAGGGATGCCGGTCCCGTCCGTTGCGATGGTTTTGTGGATGGGAGGGATCCAAATGGTCATGTCACTCTGGGATGTCGAAGACGCCGAAGAGTCTCCCATGTTGTTGGTGATGTTCACCGAGGAGGCAACCGTCATCGTCTGCCCGTGGTGGCGGAGGACGCGTCGGGTGGGGTGGGCAAGTTCGAGCGTGGAGCGAAGCGTACGTTCCGTGTTTGCCGCACCGGGGCGATCCGCCTTGTTGATGACGAGCACGTCCGCGATCTCCAAAATCCCGGCTTTGATGGCTTGGATCTCGTCGCCGAATCCGGGCGCCTCCACGACGACCGTGGTGTGTGCGAGGCGCGCGATGTCCACCTCGCTTTGCCCCGCGCCGACGGTCTCGACGATGATGATCTCGTATCCCGCCGCGTCGAAGATTTGGGTGAACGAGGCGGTCATCCGTGCCAGCCCGCCGACCGAACCGCGCGAAGCCATCGAACGGATGAAGACGCCTTCATCGCCCGAAAGGTCGCGCATCCGTACGCGGTCGCCAAGCACCGCGCCGCCCGTGAACGGACTCGATGGATCCACCGCGATGATGGCGACTGTCTTCTTCTGGTCCCTGCGGTAATACAACGTGAGTTGATTGACGAGCGATGACTTGCCGGTGCCCGGCGCGCCTGTCACGCCGATGAGATGCGCCCTGCCCGTGTGAGGAAAAAGTTCCGCAAGCGCGGCGCGCCCTTCGGGTGAATCGTTTTCCACCTGGGTGAGCAAACGCGAGAGCGCAAGTCGGTCCCCTTCGAGGACGGAATCGGTGATGGTCATTGCGTCTTATTGAACCCCGTATCACGAAATCCGCCCTGAAACACATAACGGGTGATCATTTATATCACCGCCTCGCGAACATCCCTGATGATATCCTCCGTGGACGCGCCGGGACCGTAGATGCCGGTGATGCCTATCTCCTTGAGCCGCGGCATGTCTTCGTCGGGAACGATGCCTCCGATGAACACCTTGACGTTTTCCTGCCCGTTGGCTTTGAGCAATTCCATGATGCGCGGGGCAAGCGCCATGTGCGCTCCGGAAAGGATGGACAACCCGACCACATCCACGTCCTCCTGCAGGGCGGCTTCGGCGATCATCTCCGGCGTCTGCCGTAAGCCCGTATAGATTACTTCCATGCCGGCATCGCGCAGCGCGCGCGCGACCACTTTCGCGCCGCGGTCGTGTCCGTCGAGTCCCGGTTTGGCAACCAGCACACGGATCTTTTTCTCGGTCATGACTCCTCCGTGAAATCAGTTCTTCCGTGATTATACTATGTCGAATTCCACATCCCACATGCCATTTGACGCGTCAAGTCGTGGGTAAAATATGCTATACTTTGCGCATGCAATCGCGCGCAAATTGGTCGCAATGGGCAGAATCGTTACGCCGATACAAACTGGACGGCTTCGCTTCGTGGCTGTTGGAAGCGGGCTCCCCTTTGACCGCCCTCGGCGCGCAGGCGCTTTATCTGGGTCAGCCATTTGCCGGCGGGAAAAGAGTCGAGCCGCTCGCTCACATGCTCGAAGATGAGGAAGAAACACAAGCCTTCATCCGTTTTTTGCGCGGGGAGGAAATCTGATGCTTGCCCCTGGCATATTCATCCTTGCCGCACTATTGTTGCTGGTCTTCATCTTTATACGGCGCAGATCGCCTGCCGCGCTGCGTTCGATTGAGGCGTACGAACGTCTCAACCGCGCGATCGGACTGGCTGTTGAGAACGGGACGCGTTTGCACGTCTCGCTTGGACGCGGCAGCCTCTTCACGGCGCGCGGCGGCTCGGCGCTGGCTGGGCTTGCGTTGTCCCGCCGTCTCGCGGAACGCACGTCCGTAAGCGACCGCCCGCCGGTGGTCACATCGGGAGATTCTTCGCTGGCGATCCTTTCCCAGGATACATTGCAGTCCGGTTATCGCGCGGCTGGCGCGGAGGATCAATACCGCTTCACCACCGGACGTGTGACCGGTCTCTCGCCATTTTCCTACGCGGCAGGGACGCTTCCGGTCGCCCGCGACGAAAACGTTTCTGCGAATGTCGTTATTGGAGATCTTGGCTCGGAGGCTGGTCTCCTTGCCGAAGCCGCGGACCGCGAAGATGCAAACCTGATCGCGGCAAGCGACAACCTTTCCGCGCAATCCATTTTCTATGCCGCAGCGCAGGACCCATTGATCGGCGAGGAATTGTTTGGCGCAGGCGCGTACGCGGGCGCGGGCGCCTCGCATGAAGCCAGTTTGCAGGTGCAGGATGTTCTGCGCTGGCTGGTCATCCTTGCGATCCTCGGCGGCGCGTTCCTGAAATTCCTGGGATTCGATTTCTGATGAGAATATTTACTGCGGCATTCGCCATTGCTTCAGGTGTCATCGTCCTGCTGGGATATTTCTTCCCGATTCCGGTATTGGATCAATTAAGGTTGATGCTGACCAATTGGGCGATCATCCTGGCTGGCTTTGCCGCGTTGATCGGTATTTACAATCTGGTTGCCGTACACATGGAAAAGATCCGCACGCGGCAAAAGGGGAATATGTACGGCGCATTGTTGATCATTTCGCTCATTCTCACATTCGGCTTGGGTCTCCTGCTCGGACCTGAAGACCCGCTCATGCAACTGGCTGTGAACGCGGTCATCTTTCCAGTGGAAGCCGCGCTGATGGCGATCCTCGCGATCACGCTGGTGTATGCCAGCATCCGCCTCCTGCGCCGCCGCACAGACATGATGACCGTGCTTTTTCTGATCTTCGCCGTCCTTTTCCTGCTTGCTGTCATGCCGACTCCGTTCGGTCCCATCCCCGGTGATTGGCTTATTCTCGATCTGGCGGGCATGTTCTCGCGCGCCGGCGCGCGCGGTCTCTTGATTGGCGTTGCGCTGGGGACCCTGCTGACCGGCCTGCGCGTGCTGTTTGGCATTGACCGGCCGTATGGGGGGAATTGAACATGGCGGATATTCGTTGTTCCAGTTGCGGCAGGGATAACCCGGACTTTCTGGATGTCTGCCAGTTCTGTCAGACTCCGCTCAAGCCCGAAGCCATGGTGCATCCCGGCGAGAGCCCCACGAAGAAGAATACCGGCGAACTCGAACCGATCCTCCCCGAATGGCTGAGGGATGTCCGCCAGCAGGCGAGGGAATCGGCGGAGGAAGATGCCGCTCAATCGGCGACCCAGGCCCGGGCTGGGAAGGAGGAAGCGCCTGATCTTTTGGCGGGACTCGCCTTCCAATCCGCGTTGGATGAAGAGGAGGTCCCCGGTTGGCTGGCAGGTTTGAGTCCAGTGGAGGAGAAAACCTCCGCCGCGGCTGAATCCTCATCGGATTTCTTCGCGCAGTTCGAACGAGCCGAATCCCAGCCCGCGCCCCCCTCCTCGGACGAAGTTGGCGAGGAGAGTCCGTCATGGATGGCAGGCGAAGTCCAACAGGCGCAACCCTCCGGTGACAAGGATGAATTGACGGAATGGTTTGCCCGGACTTCGGTTGACTCGGGCGAGTCTTTCGACCTCGATGCCCCGCAGGATGAAAAGGATGCCGCGGGTGATTTTGGTTCGTTTACGGTTCCATCGTCACAGGAACCTCCTGCAACAGCGGAAGTGGAAGACCTGGGTTGGCTTCGCGATCTTGAAGCCTCTGCAAAAGGTGTTTCCACTCCTGCCTTTGAAGAGCCCGCCCCGACAATTCCCCCTTCTTCGCAGGAAGATCTGGGTTGGTTGAAAAACCTTGGCGGCACATCTGCGCCGGCGTTCGATGAGCCTGCCCCCACAATTCCCCCCTCCTCCGAAGAGGATTTGAGCTGGTTGAAGAATCTTGGGGGAACGCCTGTCACTTCATTCGAAGATCCTGCTCACACTACGGCTCCCTCATCCGGGGAAGACCTGAGTTGGCTGAATGATCTCGGCAGGATCGAAGAGGCGCCTCCAGCAGAAGCCCCGCATGTGCAGCCTTTTGCGGCGGAGGATGAACCGGCCTGGTTGAAGAATCTCGAGGGACAGCGGGAGATTGCCCCTGAACCTGGTGAAGCGCCGCACTTGACGCCGCGTCGCACGGCTCCTCTTGGCGATGATTATGTGGAACAGACCATGC
The DNA here is from genome assembly GCA_964419035.1 of uncultured Anaerolinea sp. GTDB lineage: Bacteria > Chloroflexota > Anaerolineae > Anaerolineales > Villigracilaceae > Defluviilinea. The sequence continues at coordinate 8,790 of CAYQOF010000053.1, forward strand.
CCGATTGGTTGAAGAGCGCCGCGGAGGAAGCCTCCATGCCGCCCCCGGGCGCGGCTTCACTGGATTGGTTCGCGTTGCATGAGGGTCATGTCGAGAAGGGATCGCCTCGACCCTTTGATGAGCAATTGGAGGAACCCGCCTCGCCGCCTCAGGGGGAGCCTGCTTCCGTTGAAGCGGATATGTTCGCCCCTGTGAGCGAATCTGCAGCCCTCTCCAGCCAGGATGTGGATTCCCTGTTCTCAGTTGACATGCCGGATTGGCTGTCGGGTGAGTCTGCGCAAGTTGCTGAAACACCTTCAAGCGAAGTTCCTTCCTTTGTGCCGGAGGAAGGGGACGCGCTCGCCCCTGTGGAATTGCCCTCCTGGGTGCAGGCGATGCGCCCGGTGGAATCGGTGATAGATGAGGTCTCTGCCGGTATCGCGGATCAGACGCTGGAAAAGGAAGGTCCGCTTGCCGGGCTTCGGGGCGTGATCCCGTTCGCACCCGTTGGTTCCTCGCGCAGACCGAAGGCGATCTCGTTGAAGTTGCAGGCAACCGACGAACAACAGGCGGGCGCGGCGCTGCTCGAACAGATCCTCGCGGGTGAGATGACTGCGCGCGCCATCAAGTCCGCTCCGCTTGTCGCGTCCCAGCGTATGTTGCGGTTGGTGTTGACCGGGCTGTTCCTGCTCGTTCTCACTGTGGTGATCGGGTTCGGCTCGCGCGCCATGCCGGTCTCTGCCGTGCTGCCAGCCGACTTGGCTGCGGCGTCCAATGTTGTTTCGGGTATCCCTGAAAATTCATCCGTGCTGGTGGTCATTGATTACGAGCCATCCCTGGCTGGGGAATTGGAGGCGGCAGGCGGTCCGCTGTTGGATCAGATGGCTTTGGCGCGTCATCCGGTCTTCACCTTCCTTTCCACCTCCCCGAACGGTTCTGCGCTGGTCGAGCGGTTGATGACGAATACGGGGATCAACAAGCCGCTCCCCGACGGCCTTGGTTATCAACCCGGCGCGCAATATTTCAACATCGGATTCCTGCCCGGCGGCTCGGCAGGAGTGCTTGGGTTCCTTGAAAACCCGAGGATGGCGATGCCGGCGGTGAATGTAAATGCCTTTTCCGACTTTGTTGCCGTCGTCCTGTTGACCGATCACGCCGAGTCGAGCCGTGTGTGGGTGGAGCAATTGGAGAACCTCAAGCGGATGAATCCGATTCTTGCGAGCCAGTCATTGCTCGTCGTCTCCAGCGCGCAGGCAGGACCGCTGCTTCGACCTTACGCGGTGTCGGGTCAGGTGGATGGCATGATCAGCGGGCTTTCGGACGCGGCGCGCTACGAATTCGTCAATACGAACAGTCGTCCCGGCATTGCCCGCGCGTATTGGGACGCGTTCGGCATCGGCTTGATGATGGCAATCGCATTGATCGTCCTCGGCAGTTTGTGGAGTCTTGTAACCAAACTTCGCGCACAGCGCGCAGAATCAGAGCAGGGATAAGACGCAATGTCCATCGAAGTCATCTCTGCGCTCATTGGTTTCGTCCTCACCCTGATGATCTTCAGTTATTTGATCGGCGATAACCCGCTGTTCCGCCTTGCCGTTTATCTTTTCATCGGCGTTGCTTCCGGTTATGCGGCGACTGCGATCGTTTATTATGTGTTGGTCCCCAGGGTGCTCGTCCCATTGGGCGATCCCGCCCAATTCGTTTTTCTCATCATCCCGTTGATCCTTTGTTTTTCACTGCTCGCAAAACTGACGCCGCGCATTTCGTGGATCGGCAGTTTCGCGATGGCTGTTCTCGTAGGCGTGGGCGCGGCGACGGCTGTCGGCGGGGCGTTGCTTGGGACTCTGATTCCCCAGGCTCAGGCTTCGATGGATGCGCTGGATTTCCGCTCTGCAACCAGCGGCGCGGGCATCTTCTTCAAACTGGCGGATGGGGTCGTCATGCTGGCTGGCACGGTGCTTACGCTGGCATATTTCCAATTCAGCGCAAAACGCGCGGCGGACGGTTCGGTCAAACGGAACGCGGTCGTCGAATCTTTGGCGTGGGGCGGGCGCGTCTTCATCGCCATCACGTTTGGCGTGCTATTCGCCGGGGTATACATGGCGGCTCTGACAGCCATGATCGAACGTTTGAGTTCCCTGATTAATTTTGTGAAGGGATTTTTGGGTCAGTAGCCATGCCAGCATCGCTTGTCCAAAACGAATCCATTCTGGCAATCGAGGTCGGCGCAGCGGTGACGCGCGCCGCGTTGTTCGACGTTGTCGAAGGACAGTATCGCTTCGTCGCGATGGGCCAGGCTCCCTCCACTGCCTCAGCGCCGTTCAGGGATGTTGGCATCGGCGTGCGTGAAGCCGTCGCCAATTTGCAGAACATAACCGGCGGCAGGCTGCTCGGGCAGGATGGCGGCTTGATCGCGCCCGCCCAGCCGGATGGTTCCGGTGTGGATGCGGTCGTCGCGACGCTCTCTGCGGGTCCGGCGGTGAGGACTGTGATCGTGGGTCTGCTTACCGATGTCTCGCTGCGCAGCGCGCGCCGCCTGGCGGAATCCACGTACACGCGCATCGTGGATACGCTCGATTTGACCGATCATCGCAGACCGGACAAGCAACTCGACAGCATCGTGCGCTCGCGCCCCGACTTGGTAATCCTGACGGGCGGCACGAACGACGGCGCGTCGCGCTCGATCTTGAAAATGCTCGAAGCCGTCGGGCTGGCTTGTTATCTCATGCCGGCGGAAAAACGCCCGATGGTGTTATACGCCGGCAACCAGAAACTTGCTGGTGAGGTGCAGGAATTGCTCGGCGGGCATGCGGGCAAACTGGAGATTGCTTATAACGTCCGCCCCGCGCTCGATACCGAAGACCTCGCTCCCGCCAGTCATGAACTTGCCTCGCTGGTCATGAAATTGCGGCAACGGCAATTGAAGGGCGTGGAGGAATTGCATATGTGGACGGGAGGCAGCCTCCTGCCCACGGCATACGCGCAGGGACGCATGATCCGCTTTTTGAGCCGGTTGTACGATTCGACGCGCGGATTGTTGAGCGTGAACGTCGGCGCGTCAGCCACCTCGGTGGCGGCGGGCTTCGGCGGCGAACTCACCCTGGGAACGTATCCGCAATTCGGGCTGGGCGAAAACCTGTCCGGCTTGCTGCTTCACACCGAACTCAATGACATCATGCGCTGGCTTCCGCTGGACATATCACCCAACACGATACGCGAGTACTTGTTCCAGAAATCGTTGTATCCCAATTCCATCCCCGCGACGGCGGATGAACAAGTCATCGCGCAGGCGATTACGCGGCAGGCGTTGTATCTTGCCGTGCGCGCCGCGCACAGGGACTTCCCGGAATCGGCTCGCTCGCAGGGAGGGCTGATGCCGCCTCTCGACCTGATCCTCGCTGGAGGCGGTGCGATCGGCGATTCGACATCGCCGGGTCAAAGCCTGTTGCTGCTGCTCGATGCGGTTCAGCCGGTTGGCATCCTGCCGATCCTCCTGGATCAGAATAATCTGCTTCCATTGCTTGGCGCGGCGGCGGCGCGCAATCATTACCTGCCGGTGCAGGTGATTGACTCGGGCGCGTTCATCGGTCTTGGGACCGTTGTTTCAGTCAGGGCTTCCGCGAATTACGGCGAGCAGGTCTTGCGCGCGAAACTGACATACAGCGACGGCACGGACGCGCGCGTGGACGTGAAGTTCGGCGGACTGGAGATCCTCCCGTTGCCGAGCGGGCAGACGGCGCGTCTCAGCCTGCAACCGCTTCAGCGCGCAGACGCAGGCTTGGGTCCGGGCAGAGGCGGCGGTATCCCCGTGACGGGCGGCGCGCTTGGCGTCGTCATTGACGCGCGCGGGCGCCCATTGCAACTTCCGTCCGACCCGGTGCGGCGGCGCGAACTGATCAAGAAGTGGTATTACACGGTGGGAGGCTAGATGCTGGCGCCTGTCCTTCACATTCTGCCATTGACCACCGTCGTACGTGAGCGCACCCTGCCTGTGGCGGGAAAGGTGAACGCGCATGTGAACCAGCGCGTCAGCCCGACGGACGTGGTGGCGGAGGCGAACTTCGCGCGTGAACACGTCCTGCTGGATGTGGCGCGCACGTTCGGCGTTCCGCCCGCTGTCGCAGACAAATTGATAAGGGTGAACGAAGGAGACCGCCTGACCCAGGGCGCGCTCGTTGCGGAAAAAGGCGGGATCATCCCGCGCTCCATCAAGGCGCCGCGCGCCGGACGCGTGATCGTGGTTGGCGGCGGGCAGGTATTGATGGAAGCGGGCGATGCGCGCATCGAATTGCGCGCAGGCTTGCCCGGCGTAGTGACGCGGGTGATCCCCGAACGCGGCGTCGTCATCCGCACGGCGGGCGCGTTGATCCAGGGCGTGTGGGGGAACGGGCGCATTGACAGCGGTCTGATGGCAAACCTGATCGAGAAGCCCGATGAACTGTTGACCGCCGACCGTCTCGATGTGAGCCTGCGCGGATCGGTCATTTTGGGCGGGCACGTACGCGATGTGGATACATTACGCGCCGCCGCAGAACTGCCGGTGCGCGGCTTGATCGTCTCCAGCATTTTATCGTCCCTCCTGCAAAGCGCCGTGCAGACGCGTTTTCCGATTCTCGTTTTGGATGGTTTCGGCGCAATGCCCATGAACTCCGCCGCGTTCAAACTCCTCACGACCAATAACAAACGCGAAGTGACGGTGAACGCGGAACACTTCGACCGCTACAGCGGGAATCGCCCTGAAGCGATCATCCCGCTTCCTGTTTCGAGCGAGCCGGAGGAGCCGAACGATTTCGAGATGTTCGCGGTGGGTCAACAGGTGCGGATGCGCCGCGCGCCTCACGCAGGCATGATCGGTACGATCGCGAACCTGCCGCCGGGACTCAGCCTGCTGCCCAGCGGCCTGCGCGCTCCCGCCGCGGAAGTGAAACTGGAAAATGGCGAGAGCGTGCTTGCGCCTTTGGTAAATCTGGAAGTTGTGGGATAATGTGACAATATTCAGGTGACAATTACTTCAAAAGTGACTGTCACCTCCAACGAGGAGAGTGCGTCATGACAACATACGGCGATGACAACCTTGATAACTTCGACGAAGGAGCCAGCCCGCCGGAGGAATCCAGCAATCGCACGTTCCTGATCGTTGCAGGGGCGCTGGGATTTCTCGTCCTTGCCGCCCTCCTTTGTCTGGGGGCATACGTGCTGTTCAATCTCAATACCAACCAGCAGGCGGAGGCGACCGCGCAAGCGCAAGCCACGCAACAAGCCGCGACCATCCAGGCGGGATTGACCCAGACCGCCGCCGCACAGCAACTCACCCAGACTGCCCTGGCGACCCCCACAATCCCTCCCACGAATACGCCCGTCATCGCGGAAGCGACCGCCACCCTCACCGAGACGCCGAATCCCGCCACTGCCACTGTCGGCGCGGCGTTCACACAGATCGCCGTCTCAACACAGACGGTCATTGTCACCTCCACTGCGCTGCCTGCCACAGGCTTTGCGGAGGATGTCGGCATTCCGGGCATGCTCGCAATGGCGTTCGGGCTTGTCATTGTGATCCTGCTTGTGAGAAGGCTGCGAGCCGCGCCGGCGGGATAGAATTTCCTGTTGAAATGAATAGGGTGCATTTCATTTCGGTTGAAACCGTCCCGAAGGCTGCTGTAAAAACGGCAAAATCTTTCGTGAATCCTTCGGGACGTTCTTTCTTTCAACTCATTTGAAACACACCCAAATGAATAAGACCCTGAATGTCCTTGGGACCATCAGGGTCTTATTTGTTTACACCACACTCTCCGCCACCTGCTCTCCATAGCCCAATAATGCCTTGACCATCTCCTTCGTGC
>CAYQOF010000054.1:0-14583 GCA_964419035.1 uncultured Anaerolinea sp.
CCATCCCTTATTGTCTGCATCCTGTTGTTCACAGCGGGAGCAGAGTCTGCAGCGTTGCAGACCAGTTCCAATTTTTCTACCTTCTCGAAATACCGAACTCACGCACCAGTTGCCTGACCTCCGCGCTGGTTTGGCATTGCAACGCCTGGAAAGCCTGTTCCCTGGCGGATTCCATCGTCAGCGAGCGGATAATGGATTTGATCCGCGGAATGCCGGCCGGGTTCAGGCTCAACTCATCCACGCCGAGCCCCACCAGGATGGCAGTCGCTTCGGGATCGCCCCCCAGCTCGCCACAGATCCCGGTCCATTTCCCAGCCTGATGCGATGCCTCCGCCACATCGCGGATCAGTTTCAGCACGGCGGGATGCAGCCCGTCGGCAAGATGCGAAAGCGCCGGGTTGCCGCGCTCCGCCGCCAGCGTGTACTGCGTCAGATCGTTGGTGCCAATGCTGAAGAAATCCACCTCGTCCGCAAGGATGGGACTGAGCAAAGCCGCCGAGGGAATCTCGACCATGATACCCAGTTCCACGGGCCAGGCGTGCGGCTGGTTTTCCGCGCTGAGTTCATCATGCGCCTTCTCCACCAGACTGCGAGCTTTGCGGACCTCCTCCACATCCGCGACCATGGGGAACATGATTCGGCAGGGCAATCCATCCGCGGCACGCAATATGGCTCGGATCTGGGTCATGAACAGATCCGGGCGGATGAACGAGAGTCGCAGAGCGCGTACCCCGAGGAACGGGTTAGGTTCTTCGGGCATCTGGATGTACGGGAGTTCCTTGTCACCGCCCACATCCAGCGTGCGGGTGGTGACTGGTCGTTTTTCGCCCATCGTTTCAAAAATGTCCCTCAGGAGCAGGTACTGCTCCTCTTCGGTCGGCGCGGTCTCGCGCGTCAGGAACAGGAACTCGGTACGCAAAAGCCCCACGCCTTCGGCACCGTTCTGGATTGCTGCACGGGCGTCATGCAAGCCGCCGATGTTGGCGAACACTTCCACGCGGTGACCGTCCTGGGTGACTGCCGGTTGCCGGCTGGTTTGGAGTAGTTTTTCGCGCCCGGCGAGCCACGCGGCGCGGGATTTGGCGAGTTGTTCCCGCACCTCAGCGGACGGCTCCAGCCAGACCTCGCCGCTCGAGCCGTTGAGACCGGTCAACGCGCCGCCGGGCTGGCGGTCGAGCACGGTGCCGACGCCCGCCACGGCAGGGATGCCAAGCGCACGCGAGAGGATGGCACTGTGGGAGGTCGGTCCGCCGCCAGCCGTGATGATGCCCAATACCTTTTGCATGTCCAGTTTGGAAGTTTCGGTGGGAGTCAGGTCTGCGGCATACAGGATGACCGGCTGGTCAAACGTCAGCGGAGCAAGATCGTTCTTTTCCGCCATTGCCAGCAAAACCTGCGTGCCCACATCCTCCACGTCCACCGCCCGCGTCTGGAGGTAGGGATCGTCCAGGGCGCGATAACCGTCCGCAACGGTGGTGATGGCTTTATGCCAGGCAAGAGCGGCGTTCTCGCATCGCTCGTCAATGCCGGCGCGCGCAAGATTGATCAGGTCGGTATCCTGCAGGATCAGCAGATGGGCATCGAAGATAGCCCCGTCGCTCGCGCCGATGGATCGTTTCATGCGCCGTCCCAGCACAGAAATCTCCCTGCCGGTGTTTTCCAGCGCCGCCTGAAGGCGGGTCCACTCGGCTTCGGGGTTGTCAGCGGCATGGGTTGGGATGGGCGGACGCTGCGCCTGATATTTGTAGAGCGGGGCGAGCGCAAAACCTTCCGAGATCGGGACGGCTCGCAACACGCCGCCCTCGGTCATGACGGGCTGGGATTCTTGAAGTGGAGCCGCTTCCAGGATGTTCACGCCGGGCGCTTCGCCGAAATTATCCTCAACCAGCACCTTGAGCGCCGAAAGCACAAGGCGGGCTTCCTCGCCCGAGGCGCTGATGCGGATCTGGTGGTTTTTCACCGCGCCGAGTGTGGCAATGGCGTTGAAACTGCCCGCCGATACGGGTCCCTTGCCGTTCGTCAGGTTGGTGACGGTGACTGTTGCCATGAAACGGGTCGCTGTCTGCACGAATTTCGCGGCGGGGCGGGCGTGCAGTCCGTGAGGGTTGGTCAGGGTCAGGGTGATGGATTCGGTCACTTCATCAGGAGCAGGCTGGGGGGCGGGCAGAGCGCTGCTTTCCCCTCCGATCTGCTCATGTTTGGGCATCAGGGCGGAGTTCGCTTCGCGGCAGACCGTGTCGAGGTCAGCATTCAATCCGATCTGGACGGAGGCTGCAATCGCGCCTTCGACCAGCGGCGCACCGCAAAAACGGATCTTCGGAGCCATCTCGGGCGGCAGGAATTCGAGCGCCATGTTGGCGCTGAGGACCGCGCTCCCCAGATCCATCAGGACCAATACCCCGTCTACGGAATACACGGATTGGATGGCTTCCATGATCTCAACTGCATCTGTGCCGAACTCGCTTCGGTCCTCGCCGATACCTGCCGCAACCGCCACAGGCAGATTCGGCACCGATACCTGTTTCAACAACCCCACCAACGCATCAGCCAGCGCACGGCTGTGAGAGACGATGACAAGACCGACCATATTCCCCTCAACCGCCTTTGGATGCAATCGTCAGCGCGAGCCAGATTCCATACACAATGGAAGAGACACCGAGCACAACCAACAGCCAGGTGACGGTTCGAAGCACCGGGCGTGAGGGATTCATGTCGAGGACGATGCCGCGCAAGCCGATCAGGCAGTGTGTCACAACCGTGACGAGGAAGAGTATCTCGATGGCGGGAATGATCGGATTCTGGAAGTAGCGGATGATATCGTCATACGTCATCAGGCCGGAGGGCATGCTGCCGAGGTAGTGATTGACGGTGAGGTGCAGGATGAAGAAGACCACAAGCAGGGGACCTGTGACGATCTTGACCAGCCACAGCCAGGTGGTTTCTCCCAGGCGGGGTTTTGAGACATAGTTGGAAAGGGCGGATTGTGACATAGGTTATCCTGTGTACATGCGGACGGCAAAGAAGAGGATGACGATCACGGCGAGCGCCATGAAACCGTAGAAGAGTTGTTTCTGGCGCGAGACACCGATATCAAAACTGGTGAGGATGATGCGGATGCCGTTCAGACCGTGCAAGATGACGGCAGCCACCACCAATAGTTCACCAAATTTGACGATGGGGTTTTCGGTCAGTTCGAGAAAACCGTTGTAGGCTTCCGGTCCCTGGGCAAGGCGGCCGAGGATGATGAGATGCAGGAACAAGTAAAGGGTCAAGCCCAGAGCCGTGATGCGGTTGAGGATGAACGCCCAGCCGCCGACTTGGCGTCCAAGCGGGTTGAACCAGGTCCAGAACTTTCCGGCAGAGGGTTGGTTTCGCGTATTTTCCATGTGCGTACCTCTCTAAGCATTGCTGAACAATTTACGAAGCCGCGCGCCGACCACTTGCGTGCGCAGGTTCATGATGCGGCGTCCGGGATCAACGAACGAGGGGCAGACGGCGGTGCATTCGAAGGCGCTGTGACAGCGCCAGGCGCCGTCTTCGCTGTCAACGATGGCGAGCAGTTCCGGCATGCGCCTGAGTCCCTGATCCTGTGCGGCGGCGAGGGGCGCCGGTCCGAGGTATTCGGGGGTGGTTACCGCCACCGGACAGGCGCTGATGCATAGTCCGCATTCGAGGCAGTCGCTCAGGCGGATGTATTGCGCATCGTCCGCCTCCCAATGGCTGGCAGGCGTCTCGATCTCGGCTTCGGTGACGGGCAGAACGGCGCGCGCGCCGACCAGTTCCATTTTGCGGTAGAAGGGAGCCATGTCCACCGCCAGGTCGCTGACCACGGGGAAGTTGCGCAGGGGTTCCACTTTCAGGGTCCCGCCGTCGCGGGTCACATCGCGGATGAGGGCGATGCAAGTCAGTTTTTCCACGCCGTCCACGCGCATGCCGCAGGCGCCGCAGGTGGAGTGGTGGCAGGCGTGGCGGAAGCAGATGGAGCGGTCATGGAATGCCCAGGCGCGTTCGACCGCGTCGAGCACATATTCGCCGGGGTTGACCTCCATTTTGAAATCGTCGAACCGGGTGGGTTCGTTTTCCTTCTGGCGGAAAACCCGCAGGGTGATGTTCCATTTTTCAGTCATGGCGCTTCTCCTAGTTTGGGGTGGTGTAATACTGACGGTAGGAGAGAAGCGGAGTCTCTTTGGTGACGCAGGGCGTCGTGATCGCCAGTTTGGCGCAGACCACGTCCGCGGTCTTCTCCGCCATGGCGCGCAGGGTGGTGGCTTTGCCGCCGGTGATGGTCACAAAACCGTCCACGTTGTGAGCCTCTTTGTGGTCATAGCACTTGAAGGTGCGGGCAATACTGCGTCCCGAACCGCCGCCCACCAGCGGACGGGCTGCCATGTAGATGCCGCGCGGTTTCGCACTGCGGATGCCGGGGATCAACTCACTGCCGCGTTCGAGCATCAATTTGACCTGGTCGTCCATGACCGGGATGTAATCCACATCCTCGGCATCGAACGAGGTGGTGCCGACCACAACCATGCGCCGCTGCGGCAGGACGATGTCGCCATCACCGGGCACATTCAGGCGGTTGATCACCCGCTGTACAAAGCGCTGGTCGTAGGCTACCATGATGCCCGGCGTCGGCTTGACCGGCGCGTCCAGCCCCGCCATGCCGGTGATCTGCCCCGCCCAGGCGCCCGTGGCGTTGACCACCGCATCGGCGCGGATCTCTTCGGATTTACCCGAAGCGCGGTTCAGCGCCTTGATGCCGGTCACGTTCCCTTTGCCGTCAAGCAATAATCCTTCCACTTCAGTGAAGGTGCGGAACTTCGCGCCGTTGTGTTTCGCCGTGCCGGCAAATCCCAGCGCCAGCCGCAGCGGATCGAACGTCCCATCGGGGATCATGAAGGCGGACAACACTTTCGGGTTGATGTTCGGCTCCAGTTTGAGCGCCTGCTCCGGTTTGAGTTCCTCGAGCGGGATGTGGCATTCCTCGCAACTCTCGATGAACTGTTCGGCATATTCCAGGTCGCCTTCTTCGATGGCGATGAACATGCCCCCGTTCGGCTCGATGACCTGCGGCACGATCTTGCGCAGGATCATATTCTCATCCATACATTCAACGGCGGATTCCTTGTCTTTGACTGCGTAGCGTCCCCCGCTGTGAAGCAGTCCGTGGGTGCGCCCGGATGTGCCGTTGCACAGGTCGCCGCGCTCGACGACAGTGACGTCACAGCCGCGCAGGGCAAGGTCGTGTGCGGTCGCCACCCCGGTAAAACCCGCCCCTATGATGATTACATGTGGTTTGCTCATGGCAACTCCAGAATTTCGCGTTATCGTTTCGTGCATTGCGGGCAATCCGTCACCTCATGGGCCACGCGGTCCATTTCGGCAGACCAATGCTCCGCGGGACCTGCCTTGAAACCTATCACCCCGCAGCGGCAGGCATACCAGCCCATTTCAACCTCCCTCAGAGAGATGCGCTCCGCTTGCAGGTCCACAGCCTCCACACCCATGCGCCAACGGGCATTCGTAATCAGCCTCCGCGCCCCAGCCTCCTGCAGTTTGTCGAAGTACAGGCGGAAGCGGGCGCAGTGCCGCATCAGCAGGACGCCGACGGTGACGTCGGTTGGGAAGTCAAAAAACCGGGCGTCGGCACAGATTGGGATCAGCGACCCAGGCAGCGGGTCGGACGAAGCGTATGCCTGGTCCAGTACTTCGGCATTGATCTCCACTGCATACACCTTCCGCACGATCCGCGCCATCTGTCGAGCGAGTCGCAGATCCCCGGCGCCGATGTCCATGACTGCATCCGCAGGCTCCAGAAAATCCAAAACTGCCTGGTAGGTGGGCTGATCATAGGGGGCATGCATGGCTTCCCATGCGGTTGCAGGCAGGTTCGGTTGCATTTTTGGGTGCCGGTCATCGCGGGGATGACCGCGCTATCTGCGCAGGAGTTTGTTTATGAGAATGTTCCCATAGAATATCACCCAGATAAAGCCGCCGAAGAGCAATCCCCAAAGGATGCCTTCAAGCCAGCCTCTGGATGGGATGACTTGCGAGGCGGTGAGAACAGCCATGGCTATACTGGTGAACGCCATGATGATGAGGCCGCGGCGCATCGAGAGCCAGGGTTTGTTGAGTCTTTTTTTCAATTCTTCGTCTTGTTTGTTTTTTGTTTTTTTTGCCACGGTTCGCTCCATACCAGTGAATGCAGTAAGAATAAAAAGAGGGGGCGGGTGAGCGTAAGGTACGCACGCCCACCCCCTCGGGGAGTCAGGCTGGGTTATTCAACCCAGTCGAAGGTGCGGGTGACGGCTTTCTTCCAGCCTTTGTAAAGTTTTTCGCGGGCTTCGGCGTCCATTTCCGGTTGCCACTCGTGGTCCTTGCCCCAGTTGGCGCGCAGGTCTTCCACCTTTGCCCAGAAGCCGACAGCCAGGCCGGCGGCATAAGCCGCGCCGAGGGCGGTGGTCTCCGCCACGGTCGGGCGGATGACGGGCACGCCCAGGATGTCAGCCTGGAACTGCATGAGCAGGTTGTTGAAGACCATGCCGCCGTCCACTTTGAGGGCGGTCAGAGGCACCCCGGAGTCGGCATTCATCGCGTCCAGAACTTCGCGGGTCTGGTAGGCGGTCGCCTCGAGGGCGGCGCGGGTGATGTGGTCGCGGGTCACGAAGCGGGTCAAGCCGACGATGGCGCCGCGGGCATCGCTCTTCCAGTAGGGAGCGAAGAGACCGGAGAAGGCGGGCACGAAGTAGATGCCGCCGCTATCGGGCACATTCTTGGCATAATCCTCGATGTGCTTGGAATACTCGAAGAACTTCAGGTTGTCGCGCAGCCACTGAACGAGGGCGCCGGTGATGGCGATGGAGCCTTCGAGGCAGTACACAGCGGGTTCGTTGCCGATCTTGTAGCCGAGGGTGGTCAGCAGGCCGTTCTTGGACTGGACGGGCTTGGTGCCGGTGTTGAGAAGCATGAAGCAGCCCGTGCCGTAGGTGTTCTTGGCTTCGCCGGGGCTGAAGCAGGTCTGCCCGAAGAGAGCGGCTTGCTGGTCGCCCAGGTCGCCGGCAACAGGGATGCCGTTGAGTGAGCCGACAGCCTTGCCGTACACATCTGCAGAAGCGCGAACGGTCGGGAGCATGGCTTTCGGGATGCCCATCGCCTTGAGCATGTCGGGATCCCAGTCCAGGGTATCGAGGTTCATCAGCATGGTGCGGGAGGCGTTGGAAACGTCGGTGACGTGGACGCCGCCGTTGGGACCGCCGGTCAGGTTCCAAATGACCCAGGTGTCAATGTTGCCGAAGAGGACTTCGCCCTTCTCAGCCTTTTCGCGCACGCCGGGGACGTTGTCCAGGATCCATTTGACCTTGGGGCCGGAGAAGTAGGTGGCGAGGGGCAGACCAACCTTGGTTCGGAAGCGGTCCTGCCCGCCGTCCTTGGCAAGTTCATTGCAGATGGCGTCGGTGCGGGTATCCTGCCAGACAATGGCGTTGTAGACCGGCTTGCCGGTGGCGCGTTCCCAGACGACTGTGGTCTCTCGCTGGTTGGTCACGCCGACCGCGGCAATGTCCTTGGGGTCGATCTTGAATTTCTTTAGGGCGGCGTCAATGACTTCCTGGGTGCACTGCCAGATTTCGATCGGGTCGTGCTCGACCCAGCCCGGCTTCGGGTAGATTTGTTCGTGTTCCTTTTGGTCAACACCCACCACCTTGCCCGCATGGTCAAAGATCATGAAGCGGGTGCTGGTAGTGCCCTGGTCAACTGCTGCTGCATATTTAGCCATTTTTACCTCCAGGTAAAAGTCGGATGTGTGTGGGCGGAACCGATCTTCCCACAGTTGAGGCTCGGAACTGCTCCGTGGCGGAAAGGTCAGGATACGATGTCTTTCCAGGTGTCGGAGGCGGCTTTCAGTATCAGGTATGAGGAGGTGGCTCCCGGGTCCTGATGACCGGCGCTTCGTTCACCCAGATAACTGGCTCTGCCCTTGCGCGCCACCAGCGGAACGGTTCCTTCCATGCCTTTTTTGGCGGCTTCCGCTGAGAGTTCGAGCGCTTTGTTGATCGGCTGATTTTCGGACATGGATTGTTTGAGGGCGGCGACCGCCGGGGTTAATGCGTCAACCATGGTCTTGTCGCCCAGTTCCGCCTTGCCGCGCATGATCACGCCGCTGAGGGCGGCTTCGAGCGCATCCATCCAGTCAGCCAGATTGAGTTCCATTTTTCCGGCGGTTTTCATGCCCGCCTGTAGAAAGAAAGTCCCGTACAGGGGTCCCCCCGCCCCGCCAACGGTGGAGATCAATGTCATGCCGATGGTCTTGAACATGGTGCCGATGTCCTTGTCGCTGATCTCGGGCATTTTGTTCATGACCGCTTTGAAGCCGCGGTCCATGTTGGTGCCGTGGTCGGCGTCGCCGATGGCGGCATCGAGTTGCGTCAGGTAGGCGCTGTTCTCGCCGATGACGGCGGCAACCGCCTTGACCCAGTTCAGTGCATCGTCACGCGTGATCGTCATTCCATACTCCCGTTGGCTTGCGTCGGGGCGGCGCGGTCGCCGCCCCGGCGGTTCAATGTGATGTCTTACACTCCCCAGCGCAGACCGGGGGTCTTGACCGGCGCGTCCCACAGTTTCAGCATATCATCGTCCATTTTAAGCATCGTGATGGACGCACCCGCCATTTCGAGGCTGGTAATATAGGGACCGATCAGATTGCGCACGACCTTGATGCCGTGTTTTTCGGCAATCTCATAGGCTTTGCGGTACATGATGTAGAGCTCGATCAGCGGTGTCCCGCCCATGCCGTTGACGAACAGCAGAACCTCGTCGCCCTTCTCGTAGGGGATGTCGCTGATAATGGGCTCCATCAGCATCTCTGTGATCTCGTCCACAGGTTTAACGGGCATGCGGGTGCGGCCCGGTTCGCCGTGGATGCCGATGCCGATCTCCATCTGGTCTTCAGGAAGTTCAAAGGTCGGTTTGCCCACATGGGGGACCGTGCAGGAGGTGAGCGCCATGCCCATGCTGCGGCCCAGATCCTTTGCCTTGCGGCAGACATCAGCCACTTCCTTGAGCGAGCGTTTCTGTTCAGCGGCAGCGCCGCACAGTTTCTCGGCAAGCACCGTCACGCCCACACCGCGCCGCCCGGCTGTATAGAGGCTGTCCTTGACAGCCACATCGTCGTCCGTCACCACCGCTTCGACCTCGATCCCTTCGGCGCGCGCCAGATCAGCCGCCATTTCGAAGTTCATGATGTCGCCGGTATAGTTCTTGACGATGTGAAGCACGCCTGCACCGCCGTTGACGGCTTTGGTCGCTTCCAGCATCTGGTCAGGCGTGGGGGAGGTGAAGACCGCTCCGGGACAAGCCGCATCCAGCATGCCCATCCCGACAAATCCACCATGCATCGGCTCATGTCCCGAGCCTCCGCCGGAGATAACGCCTACCTTGCCTTTGATAGGCGCGTCGGCGCGCACGATGAAATTGGGTTCGTAATGTACCTTCACCAGATCGGAGTGGGCATAGGCAATGCCTTCCAGTTCCTCTCGAACCACATTTTCGGGTTTATTGATCAATTTTTTCATGTAAGCACCTCCGTGTGCCTTCAAAGACAGACAAAGACAAGGTTATTTCTTTGCCAGATTGCTGGAGACCAAGAAGTCATACAGGTAGATTCCGATGACAGCGCCGACGATTGGGGCAAAGATCGGGATCAACCAGTACGAACCATCGAAGAGACCTTGCGTGCCAGCCAGAAGTCCGAAGAGACGCGGACCGAAGTCACGAGCGGGGTTGATGGCATAGCCGCTGGGGCCGCCGAGGCTCAGACCGACCGCGAGGACCGTAAAGCCGACCAGGAAGGGTCCCATGTTGTGCGTGAGGCCCGTGTTCTTGGAGTCGCCGCTTGCCAGAACGCCCCACAGCAGGACCGCGGTGCCGAAGATTTCTGCCACGATGGCATTCATCATGCTGTAGCCACCGGTTGCGGTCCCGCCGGCGCCGCCCCAGAACGCCGATCCAAACACGGACCCGGGTCCTGTGGACCACACATTCGGCATGCCAGCCGCCCTCAAACCGTCCATGTAGACCAGGTAAACGCCCAACGCGCCGAGGAAGGCGCCAACGACCTGGGCGATGATATAGGGTGCCACCTTGCTCCAGGGGAAATCGCGTTTGACAGCCAGGGCGATGGTCACCGCAGGGTTGATGTGAGCGCCTGAAACACCTGCGGAAACATATACAGCCACGATCACTGCGAATGCCCATCCGATGGCGATGGTATTCCAGTTATAGGCCGGGGCAGCCAGGCGGGGAGCCAAGCCCACATTTGCGACCACACCGTCACCCAGCAGGATGAGGATGAAAGTCCCAAATACTTCGCCGATCAATTGTCCTAACATGATTCATCTCCTTTTGTTTTGATTTTGGGTTTACCGACTTCGACAACCTTGATTGGTAAATATCTTCCAGCTGGTTCCTCCTTTCATGTTGTATTTATGAATTCCGTTATCCGTAAAATAAAACCGCCGAAAAGAAAAACTTTTCGACGGCTAATGCGCAAATACGGGATATACAGCAAAAATGCCCCAGAGCATTGTCTTTTCACTTGCAGAATACCAATTTGCTGGCATTGCAATTTGCTCCACGCGGAATTGTTGTGGAAAAACGCACTGATGTTATTTTATTGATTTTTATTGAGAAGTCAAACAAACGGTTGTTGAGTGTTCTTAAATGAAACACTTTTTAGGAGACAAGTGTTTTATAATGAAACAGCGCTGTTATGAAATTGCAATTTCCAATCTGACCTTGCCGGAAACGCTGATTCAGCGGTATTCAGCGGGATTGATGCCATAAGCCTTGAGTTTTCGCCATAGTGTGGTGCGGCTTACTCCCAGCGCCTGCGCCATGCGGGACACATTCCCGCGTTGGGTCTGCAGGGTCAGCATGATCGTTTCCCGCTCCATCTCGTCCAGGGAGCTGATCTGCAAAGTGGACTGGACATTTTGCAGGGAAGTTTCCATCCGCCGCACGTTGCCTGGCAAGTGTGACAACTCAATAACCCCTGTACTAGCGATCTGTGTCGCCGCGCGCCCCAGCGCCGCCTCCATTTCCCGGATGTTCCCGGGCCAGGGATATTTCTTGAACACATCCATCACTTCCGGCGCAAGGGACAACTGATAGCCCAACTGCTTCTTGAAACGGGCAAGAATCCTATCCATGATCTGGGGAATATCGCGGGGACGTTCCCGCAAAGACGGTAAAGTAATGGTGAAAATACTCAGGCGATAATATAGATCAGGGCGAAAGGACCCCTGTGATATCAGTTCTTCCATGTTTGCCGATGTGGACGCAATGACGCGCGCGTTCACCTCCACGGCGCGGTGTCCGCCCAGCCGCTGAATCATCCTCATTTCCAGTGCGTTGAGCAGGACCGCCTGCGCCTCCAGCGGCAGTGTGTCCACGTCCTGAAAAAATAGCGTCCCTCCCTCCGCCAGTTCGAATTTGCTGGGACGTCCATTTTGCCTGTTGTTTCCATCTTCTTCGTAACCAAGCAGTTCGCCGATGACCAGTTCGTTTGGGATGGATGCACAGGCGAATATCAAAAAGGGAGCCTCCCGGCGGGGACCGGCGTTGTGGATGGCATTGGCAAGGGCATTCTTGCCTGTTCCCACCTCGCCGCGGATCAAGATGCTTGCCTGCGCACCTGCCGCTGATTTGACGAAACTCCGCACCTTGTTCATTTGCGGCGATTCGCCGGGGATGTCATCCAATGTCAGGGCTGCATTTGCACCCACCTGGCGTTGGACGAGTTTGCGGACCTTCTTTTCTGGGCGCAGGGTGACGATGATCCATTGCAGTTCGCCGTGACTTTTGAGAACGTAATCAAGGCTGATCAGACAATTAACCTTTCGGTCGCCAACATTGATCACACCCTCAACGTCTGTCAACGGCTTTTTTCGAAGGAAGGCTTTTCTCACAAAGGCAGGCACGACGAATAACGAATCCGCATGTTTCCCCATCATGGAATGAACCGGTATCCCCAGCATTTCACCCGCCGTGCTGTTCGCATGGATGAGCACATTTTCCGCGCTCCACACCAGGATCCCATCCGAGATCTTCGAGAGGATCGTATTTAACTGCGCAAGATGACTGTTCTGTTCAGCCAGCAGGAGATCGGATTGTCTCTGCCCTTCGATGGCGCGTGCCGCGGCGGCGATCAAACCGAGCGAATGGATGTGATAACGCTCCACCGGCATCACAATTCCGAGCACCCCAAGCAAATGACCGTTGATGTCGAACATGGGCGCGGCGGCTCCCGTGGCAACGTGGAGTTGTTGCACGAAATGTTCCCTGCCGGCGACCTGGACGGGCATGCGTTCGGTCAACGCCAGCCCGATGGATGTCGTGCCGATCAAGTCCTCCGACAGGATGCTGCCGATGCCGGCGCCCCATTTGTTCATGATCCTGAGAATGTCACTGTCCCCGATCAGGTCAAGGACGCAGCCGATGCTGTTGGTCAGAATGATCGCCATACCCGAGTCCTGAACGCATTGATAGACATCCTCCATCACCGGCCGGGCGATCGCCATCAGGTCGAAACTGGCGGTTTGGGAAGCCAGCAGATAATCCGTCCCCATGCGGGTAAATTCGAGGGAAAGGTTCGGGTTTACGCGCCCCCAGCACCGGCGCCAGGAGGACGCGATGAGCGGCGGCACGATCGGATCCAACTCCTGGTTGTGCGTGAATTTTTTCCAAGCCTCCAGCATCTTCTGCTGGTAATCCCCGGGTTCGGCGGAAACAACGGGTCGGATATCCTGAAGGTCTTCCATGGCAGCGGTTTATTGAGCTGACTCGACCAATGCCGCCACAAGTTCACGGCAGAAGGCGGGAATATCCGCCACAACCCGCCCCCAAACCTGGTTCCCCTCACGAAAAGCCTCTTCATCCACCCAGGTCGCCCCGGCGTTGACGAG
The DNA here is from genome assembly GCA_964419035.1 of uncultured Anaerolinea sp. Lineage (GTDB taxonomy): Bacteria > Chloroflexota > Anaerolineae > Anaerolineales > Villigracilaceae > Defluviilinea. The sequence continues at coordinate 12,960 of CAYQOF010000054.1, forward strand.
GTCATCCTTGATGCCCAACGAACCGGTGGCATTTCGTTCCGCCACGATCTTTGCCGAAATGGCGACCAGACCACCGTGACAGATGATACCGATCACCTTGCCGCTCTCATTGACCGCGCGGACAAGGTCGGTGACCGCCGGGTACCGGCGTAATTTATCGGGCGCCCACCCGCCCGGTATCACCAGACCAAACAACTCGTCCGGTTTGACCGCTTCGATCGTCACCCCAGGCTTGATCTCCAGCCCATTTTTTCCGCGCACGGGTTTCATATCAAGTCCAACAGCCAGAATTTCAGCGCCCTCCTCCTGCAAACGCATCATCGGGACGTAGAACTCCAAATCCTCCACGCCTTCAGCGACGAAAATTGCGATTTTCTTTCCTGCAAGCCGGGACATTTTCACCTTCCTTCCGTGAATTTGGTTCTTAGATTTTACTTCTTTCCCTGCAACAGGGAAAGACCATCAAGAAAATGCCAAGCGAGGCTTTCCATCTAAGCGGTCTGGGAGGATACATCGGGTTTGTCATGTTTTCGTCCTTTTCCTCAACGCATTTACGCTCACTTCTGCTTTCACGGCAACCGTCCATTCAACGTATCCAAAAAGCGTTTTTAAAGGAGTGTGACGGCTGGGCGGTGGTCTGGTCTCGGACGCAAGAAGCCATTCAGCGCATGATTGACGAGGCTCCGAAAGCCAAATGGTATTACAGCGCTGGTTTTGATGTGTAGCGTTGGCTTTGGTATCATCCGGGTCAATACGAAGCGGTGCAGGACAAATCCGAGACGTATTCGGTCAAAGGAGATAATGCAGAACGTCCTCATGTCCCTTGGCATCGCCCACCGGGGGTACGTGCTTCGGACAGGCGAGATCGTGTTGAGCGATAACGCCGAAAAACTGCGGAAGGACCCCACCGTACAAAAAGCCTACCTCGGCATGGAATGAGGAAACCAGCGAACACAAAAGCGCAGAGCGGCATGGTCGCTCTGCGCTTTTCGTTATAAAATATCAGGCATGAGAACCAGAATTTTATCCCCATCCCTTATTGTCTGCATCCTGTTGTTCGCAGCTTGCGCCCCGCAGAATCCGAGCGTATTACAAGCGGAAGCAACGCCAATTCCCTCCAAATCAGGTCCAACCGGCACCCCGACCGACATCTGGATCGCATTGTTCGCACATACACCCGTCCCATGGACAACGCCATTACCGCCGCTGGAACCCACGATCCTGGACGCCACCTACGTAAAGATCAACCCGCGTCTTGCCACACCGTTTCCATGCAGGCGATGCCCGGATTACGCCCTCGAGGGCGGGTTGTGGAAACTCAGCCTCAACAGAGGCATCTTCAGGGTCTACTACACCGTGAACGGCTGGCGCAGTCTCGGTTCGTACGCAATCTCCGATGACCGCATCTACCTCTTCAACGATCCCTACTGCCATCTGGACACAGGCGTTTGCACCTGGAAACTGGAAGGCGGGGCGCTTGTCCTCACGGAGATCAACGATCCCTGTTCGCAGGGACTCAGAGCCGCAAACCTGACCGACCAACCCTGGCTTTCCTGTACGCCGCCCAACGTCGAAGCCATGATCACGGATCACTGGCAAAAACCTCATGGCTGCGACCCGAAGG
>CAYQOF010000055.1:0-14487 GCA_964419035.1 uncultured Anaerolinea sp.
TGGTCTTCTCGCGCACAATCTCATCTTTTATGAGCGCATCGGCGGCGGAGAAGTGCTTTTCTCTCAGCGTGGATTCGGCCTGGGGCAGAGAGTCCGCTTTCCCCTGCGCGGCGAGCGAGGCGGAGTCCAGCAACAGGTTTGTCGCACCCGCCATGGCTGAAGTCACCACCACGACGCGTTCCCAGTCGCGTTTGGCGTGACGCACGATTTGCGCCGCGTTGGTCAGCGCCTCCGCCGATCCGACAGAGGTGCCGCCAAATTTCATCACGAGCGTTTTTTGTCCGGGCATGGACTTCTCCTTTTGGGTGAGATAATAAAAAAACGCCCCGCATTTCTGTGAGGCGTTGTGTTTCGAGGAGGGGAAAGGTTCGGTTACTTCTGCCCAGGCACAAATACCTCACGAGGAGAGTCGGAGGTGGTGGTAGTGGTCAGGATGAAGTGGACCGAGTTCATGTTGGGCGGTATTCTATACGCGTGAGGCAAACGCGTCAAGGAGCAAAAAGGGGATTCGAAATTTTGCCCCTTGACGGATTCTGCGTTCTGCCTATAATCTAGTGAAATCTTTCCACCGATATGAACTCAATCTTCTCTCTCTCCCTTATTGTCGTCATCCTCCTTTCGGTCCTTATTATCGAGGATCTGTTTCGTGTTAGGATGGCGCTGGTGAGAGCGGGAAAGTAATCACACTCTAGTTGTACACAAAGAGCCGCCCTAACGCAGGGCGGCTCTTTTGTTTATCAAAATCAAGACCTGACATGTCTCCGCAAAAGTCTGATTGTTTATGATCTTTGTCCACGCGGAGGCCATCGAACGCAACAGCGCGGATAAAACATGTCAGGTCTGAAGCCAAAGGAGCCGTATGCGTTCAGATACCGTCAAGAAAGGGTACGACAAAGCACCGCATCGTGCCTTGCTGCGCGCCACAGGCTTGCAGGATGAGGATTTCGACAAGCCGTTCGTTGCCATTGTCAACTCGTATGTGGATATCGTCCCCGGACACGTGCATTTGCAGGAGTTCGGCAGACTGGTGAAGGATGCCGTCCGCGCGGCGGGATGCGTGCCGTTCGAGTTCAACACCATCGGCGTGGATGACGGCATTGCGATGGGACATGCGGGGATGAAGTACTCGCTGCCTTCCCGCGAACTGATCGCGGACTGCGTGGAGACCATGATCGAAGCGCATCGTTTCGACGCGATGGTCTGCATCCCGAACTGTGACAAGATCGTGCCGGGGATGCTGCTCGGCGCAATGCGCGTCAACATCCCGGCCATCTTCGTCTCCGGCGGACCGATGAAAGCAGGGATGACGCCCGAAGGCGAGACGATAGACTTGATTTCTGTGTTTGAAGGGGTTGGCGCGTATTCAGCGGGGAGGATTGATGAAAAGCGCCTCTTGATTTTGGAGAAATTTGCCTGCCCATCCTGCGGCTCCTGCTCAGGGATGTTTACCGCGAACTCGATGAACTGTCTGATGGAAGCGTTGGGACTTGCCCTGCCATTCAACGGTTCTGCACTGGCAAAAACCAAAGAGCGCGAAGACCTGGCGCGCCAAGCCGCGGCGCAGATCGTGACCTTGATCGAGCGCGACATCAAACCGCGCGACATCGTCACCGTCGAAGCGATTGACGATGCCTTTGCTTTGGATATGGCAATGGGCGGCTCGACGAACACTGTACTGCACACGCTGGCGTTGGCAAACGAAGCCGGTGTGGACTATCCGCTGGAGCGCATCAATGTGGTGGCGGATAAGGTGCCGCACATCTGCAAGGTCAGCCCGGCGGGCAAGTGGCATATGGAGGATGTACATCAGGCGGGCGGAATTCCTGCGATATTGAACGAAATTCAGTGGGGGACGGGGATGCTGCATTTTGATCGTTTGACGGTGACTGGAAAAACGTTCGGGGAATCGATTCAAAGATTTGATATCAAAGATGAAGAAGTGATTCGGCGGTATGACAACGCTCACTCCAGGCGCGGCGGGTTGGCGATTTTGTTTGGCAATCTCGCTCCGAAAGGCGCGGTGGTGAAGGTCGGCGGGGTGAGCGAGGCGATGATGAAGTTTGAAGGTCCCGCTATCATCTTCGAGTCACAGGATGAGGCGATGGCGGGGATCCTTGCAGGGAAGGTGAAGGCGGGAGATTGTGTCGTGGTGCGCTATGAAGGTCCCAAGGGCGGACCGGGGATGCAGGAAATGCTTTCGCCCACGTCTGCCATCATGGGGCAGGGACTTGGTGACAAGGTGGCGCTCATCACGGATGGTCGCTTCAGCGGCGGGACACGCGGCGCATGCATTGGGCACGTTTCTCCCGAGGCGGCGGCGCGCGGTCCGATTGCGGCGCTCAAGCCCGGGGATGTGATCCAGATTGATTTAACGGCTCGCAGGCTCGACGTTGAGTTGAGCGAGGCGGAGATCGAGAGTCGGTTGGCGGCGCTGCCTCCTTTCGAGCCCAAAGTCACATCGAAGTGGTTGAAGCGCTATTCACATTTTGTCACGAGTGCGGATACCGGCGCGGTCTTGAAAAGCTAACGTCATTGCGAGGAGCGAAGCGACGAAGCAATCCCCAGGTGTGTGTGAGGAGATTGTTTCGCCCTTCGGCTCGCGATGACATAAGGAGCGAGAATGAAACTAAAAGGCGCAGAAATCGTTTGGGAATGCCTGGTGCGCGAAGGCGTGGAGGTGGTGTTTGGCTACCCCGGCGGGGCAAATATGCCGATCTATGATGCAATGTTGAATTATCCCGTCCATCATGTGCTGGTGCGGCATGAGCAGGGCGCGGCGCACATGGCGGACGGATACGCGCGCGCCTCGGGCAAGGTCGGCGTGGCGATGGCAACTTCGGGACCGGGCGCGACGAACCTGGTGACGGGGATTGCGACCGCGATGATGGATTCGATTCCGGTGGTGTTCATCACCGGGCAGGTGGCGGCGCATTTGATCGGCGGGGATGCGTTTCAGGAAACGGACGTGACGGGCATTACGCTGCCGATCACGAAACACAATTATCTCGTCACCCGCGCGGAGGAAATCGCTCCGACGATCCGCGAGGCGTTTTACATCGCTCGCAGCGGGCGGCCGGGTCCTGTGTTGATTGACATCTGCAAGAACGCCCAGGTGGAGGCGTGCGAGTTTGCGTATCCCGATGAAGTGAAACTGCCCGGTTACCAGCCTGTGATTCGTTCTCCGCGCGGCTTGCTGGATGATGCGGTGAGGTTGATCGAGAAGGCGAAGAAACCCATCATCCTGTGCGGGCATGGCGTGATCATGTCAAAGGCGGAGGAGGAGTTGGTGCAGTTCGCGGTGAAAACGCAAACTCCAGTGACGAGTACGCTGCTGGGTTTGGGTGCGTTCCCCGCGTCGCATTCGTTGAGTTTGGGGATGATGGGGATGCACGGCGAGGCGTACGCGAACATGGCGATTCAAAATTCGGACCTGATCCTTGCTTTTGGGATGCGCTTCGATGACCGCGTGACGGGCACGCTGAAAACCTACGCACCGAAAGCCAGGAAGATCCATATCGAGATTGATCCGTCTGAAGTGCATAAAAACGTATTTGTTGATGTACCTCTCGTCGGCGATGTGAAGACGGTGGTGAGTGATTTGATCCCGTTGGTGGACGAATATGACCACGACGAATGGCTCGAAGAGATCAATGAATGGAAGAACGAAGCCGACGCTCGCTCCATCATGAACTGGGAGGACGACGGCAAGTTGTATGTAGCGCATCTTGTCGCCGACATTTGGAAGGCGACGGGAGGCAATGCCATCGTGACGACCGATGTGGGACAGCACCAGATGTGGGCGGCGCAATATTATCAACTGGAAAAGCCGAATCGCTGGCTGACTTCGGGCGGCGCGGGGACGATGGGCTTTGGCCTCCCCTCAGCCATCGGCGCGTGGTTCGCGGCAAAAGACCAGGAGATCTGGGCGATCGCAGGCGACGGCGGATTCCAGATGACCGCCGCCGAGTTGACAACCGCCGTGCAGGAAGGCGCGAACGTGAAAGTCGCCATTATGAACAATCAATATCTCGGCATGGTGCGCCAGTGGCAGGAGTTCTTCTTCGAGAAGCGGTACTCCGCCGTGAACATGCGCACGCCCGACTTCGCGAAACTTGCCGATGCGCATGGAGTCCCTGCGAGGCGTGTGACGAAGCGCGAGGAAGTGCAGGATGCGATCGAGTGGGCGCGCAACACGGAAGGACCCGTCGTATTGGAATTCCGCGTGGAGCAGGAGGAGGCGGTCTATCCGATGGTGCCGCAGGGCGCGGCGCTGCATGAGATGATACGGAGACCGGTAAAGGCATAATCCGTCATTGCGAGTGGCGCGGTTGGTTGAGTACGAAGGGATCGAAACCCAGCGCCACGAAGCAATCCCCAACCCAATGCAGGAGATTGCTTCGTCGGGCTAAGCCCTCCTCGCAATGACGAAGGAGAGAATATGAACTACACCTTCATCGCATTAGTAGAAAACAAACCTGGCGTGTTGAATCGCGTCGCATCGTTGTTTCGCCGCCGCAACTTCAATATCGAGTCGCTGGCAGTGGGGCGCACCGAAAACCCCGAAGTCTCGCGCATGACCGTGGTGGTGGATTGCCCGAACGGCGATGTGGATGCGCATCGCATCGAAGCGAACCTGTATAAGCTGGTCAATGTGATCGATGTGCAGGATGTGACGCATCAGCCTGTGGTGGCGCGTGATTTGGCGCTCATCAAAGTGCGGGTCGGTCCCGAACGCCGCGCCGAGGTCAACGGGCTGGCAGAAATCTTCCGCGCCCGCATCGTGGACGTGGCGCCTGATTCGGTTGTTGTGGAGATCACAGGTACGGAAGATAAGATCGAAGGCATGATCGAGTTGCTGCGCCCGATTGGTATTGTGGAAATGGTGCGCACAGGACAGATCTCGATGACGCGCGGAGTCCACGATGGTGTGCGGCGCATGCCCGGCATGGAGAGTCGCCGCTACGAAGATGTGATGGATATGGCGGAGATGATGCCGTAATACAACAACCTCGTCATTGCGAGCGAGCGGTAGCGAGCGAAGCAATCTCCCTCACGATGTTGGGGATTGCTTCGTCAGGCTAGCGCCCTCCTCGCAATGACGGAACAAAATAAAGAGGAGAATAGAAATCATGGCAAAGATCGATTTTGGCGGTGTGGAAGAGGAAGTCGTGACGCGCGAAGAATTCCCGCTGGAGAAGGCGAGCGAGGCGTTGAAGAACGAAGTTGTGGCGGTGATCGGTTATGGCGTGCAGGGACCCGCCCAGGCGATGAACATGCGCGACAACGGCATCAACGTCATCGTCGGTCAGCGCGAGGGGACAAAGAACTGGGATCGCGCCGTTGCCGACGGCTGGGTGCCAGGCAAGACGCTTTTTTCCATCGAAGAAGCCGCCGAACGCGGCACGGTCATTCAATACCTGCTTTCGGACGCGGGGCAACGCTCGCAATGGCCGAAGATCATCGAGTGCCTGAACGAAGGCGACATGCTGTACTTCTCGCACGGCTTCTCGGTCACGTTCAAGGATGACACGGGAATTGTCCCGCCGCCGAATGTGGACGTGGCTCTCGTCGCGCCGAAGGGATCGGGCAGGAGCGTCCGCCGCAACTTTTTGGCGGGCAGCGGCATCAATGCCAGTTACGCCGTCCATCAGGATTACACGGGCCGCGCGGCGGAGCGCACCATTGCCCTCGGAATCGCCATCGGCGCGGGCTACCTCTTCCCGACCACCTTCAAGAACGAAGTCTACAGCGACCTGACAGGCGAACGCGGCGTGCTGATCGGCGCGCTCTCTGGTGTCATGGAAGCGCAGTACAACGTGCTCCGCAAGAACGGACACTCTCCCTCCGAGGCATTCAACGAAACCGTGGAGGAACTCACGCAGTCGCTCATCCGCCTCGTGGGTGAGAACGGCATGGATTACATGTACGCCAATTGCTCCACCACCGCCCAACGCGGCGCGCTCGACTGGCATCCGCGCTTCCGTGATGCGGTGGCGCCCCTCTTCGATGAACTATACGAGTCCGTGATGAGCGGCAGGGAAGCCCGCATCACCCTCGAAGCCAACAGCCGACCTGATTATCGCGAACAACTCGAAAAGGAACTCGGTTACTTCCGCGATTCGGAGATGTGGCGCGCAGGCGCGGCGGTGCGGTCGTTGAGGCCTGAGAATTGGAAAAAATAGTCGCATGGTCGCATAGTCTCATAGTCACATCGCCTTTGGCTATCAGACCATGAGACTATCAGACAAGGAGACTACATGAGCAACTACGTCAAAATCTTCGACACAACTTTAAGAGACGGCGAACAGTCCCCTGGCGCGACGATGACCTCGGCGGAAAAACTGGAAGTGGCGCGTGCGCTGGCGCGTCTGGGCGTGGGTATCATCGAGGCGGGATTTCCCGCCGCTTCGCCCGACGACCTGGAAGCCGTCCGCAGGATCGCGGTTGAAGTGGGCAACCCGCCCGTCGGCGTCGCTCTGAGCGAGTCGAAGGGTCAGCCCGACGCGAAGGTCCCCGTCATTGCGGGTCTGGCGCGCGCCAACAAACCGGATATTGACAAAGCCTGGGAAGCCATCCAGAGCGCGCAAAAGCCGCGCATCCATACATTCCTTGCCACCTCGCCGATCCACATGAAGTACAAGTTGAAAATGGAACCCGAGGAGGTCGTTCAGCGCGTCTCGGAGATGGTCGCGTACGCGCGGTCGCTGTGCGCGGACGTGGAGTTCAGCCCCGAAGACGCGGGCCGCTCCGACCCCGGTTTTTTGTACGTTGTTTTGGGAGAAGCCATCAAGGCAGGCGCAACCACACTCAACATTCCCGATACGGTCGGATACACCATCCCCGATGAGTTCTACAAACTGATCGAAGGCATCCTCGAGAATACGCCCGGCATGCACGAAGGCATCACGGTTTCGGTGCATTGCCACGACGATTTGGGTCTCGCCACCGCCAACACGCTGGCGGGAATCAGAGCGGGGGCGCGTCAGGCGGAAGTGACCATCAACGGCATTGGCGAACGCGCCGGAAACACATCGCTGGAAGAAGTGGTGATGGCGCTGAAGACTCGTCACCCGATCTTCGGTCTCGAAACGGGCATTGATACGAAACAGATCGCGCGCGTCAGCCGACTGGTCAGCAATTACACAGGCATCAGTGTTCAGCCGAATAAAGCCATTGTCGGCGCGAACGCGTTTGCGCACGAGGCGGGCATTCATCAGGATGGCATGCTCAAGCACAATCTGACCTACGAGATCATGCGCCCCGAAGATGTGGGCGTGAACCAGACCAGACTCGTGCTCGGCAAACATTCGGGGCGTCACGCCTTGCGCACGCGCCTGGCTGAGATGGGACATTCCCTCGACGAAACCGAACTCGACCTGGCGTTCGCCCGTTTTAAGGAACTGGCTGACCGCAAGAAAGTCATCACCGACGCCGATCTCGAAGCGTTGATCGCCGATGAGTTCTACCGCCCGCGCGACGTGTACTTCCTGGAGGGGCTGCAAGTCTCGTGCGGCACACTTGGTATGCCCACCGCCACTGTCCGCCTGCGCGGTCCCGATCAGAAAATTCACAACCATGCTACGATGGGCGCGGGACCCGTGGACGCGACCTATAAAGCCATTGATGCCATCGTCAAGATTCGCTGCAAGTTGCTCGAGTTCAATATTCACGCTGTGACCGAAGGGATTGACGCCCTCGGCGAAGTGACCGTTCGCATTCAGGGAGAGAACGGTCAGCACACCATGGACGCGCAAAGCGAAGTCGAATATCCGCGCGTCTTCGGCGGTCACGGCGCCGACACTGACATCATCGTCGCCAGCGCCAAAGCATACATCAACGCCCTCAACAAACTCATCATCGCTCAGACCGAAGGCTCACAGTCTGCCCGCCAGGAATACGGTGTCATGCTTGGGTGAGTCAACCAAACCCGACATGTCTCATCCGCGCCATGATCATCATCGGTCATCGCGTGGACAAATGCCATGATCAAGCAGACGCTCGCGGAGACATGTCAGGCTTCATTCAAAAAAGGAGAAATCACATGAACACGCACGATGACCATCAGGAAACCGCCGCCTACAACCCCTTTCCCGAACCGCAGACCATTCCTGCCGGCTGGGACACGAGCGCGCTTCTCTCCGCGCCGGCACCTGCTTCCGCCCAACAAGCCGACGACACGTCTGACGCCGACTCCTGCTAACCGCAAATCCAAAATCGTAAATCGTCCATCATAAATCGAAAATCATATGCCCAAAACCCTCTTCGACAAGATCTGGGATTCCCACGTCGTGACCCAACAGGAAGGCGCGCCCGCCGTCCTCTACATTGACCTGCACCTCGTGCACGAGGTCACCTCGCCGCAAGCCTTCACCGGCCTGCGCCAGCGCGGGCTCAAAGTCCGCCGCCCCGACAGGACCCTCGCCACGATGGACCATTCCATCCCGACCACGCCCGTCGATGTCCCCATTGCAGACGCCATGGCTGCGGCGCAGATCAAACAAATGGAGACCAACGCCGCCGAGTTTGGGATCGAACTTCACGGCATGACCAGCCCGCACCGCGGCATCGTTCACATCATCGGACCCGAACTCGGACTCACCCAACCAGGCATGACCATCGTTTGCGGCGACAGTCACACCGCCACACACGGCGCGTTCGGCGCGCTGGCTTTCGGCATCGGCACGTCGGAAGTGGAGCATGTCCTTGCCGCGCAATGCCTCTTACAGAAAAAGCCCAAGACCTGCGAAGTCCGCATTGATGGCGCACTCGCGGCGGGCGTCTCAGCCAAGGATATCATCCTGGCGCTCATCGCCAGGATCGGCATCGGCGGCGGGACGGGGCACGTCTTCGAATACACGGGGTCGGCTGTCCGCGCGTTGAGCATGGAACAACGCATGACGGTCTGCAACATGTCCATCGAGGGCGGTGCACGGGCGGGCATGATTGCCCCCGACGACACGACCTTCGAATATCTTGCGGGGCGCGAGTTCGCCCCAAAAGGCGCGGACTGGGATAAAGCCCTCGCCAGGTGGCGCGCTCTACCCTCTGACGAGGGCGCGGTCTATGACAAGACCATCGCGCTCGACGCCTCGGAACTGGAACCGATGATCACCTACGGCACCAACCCTGGCATGGGCATGGGCATCACCAGCCGCATCCCCACTGCCGAATCATTTGGCGGCGCGTCGCAAAAAGCCGTTTTCGAGAAAGCCATGACCTATATGGGACTCCAGCCTGGTCAGCCCCTGCTTGGTCACAAAGTGGACGTGGTCTTCATCGGCAGTTGCACCAACTCGCGCATCTCGGACTTGCGCCTGGCTGCTTCTCTGTTGAAGGGGCGCAAGGTTTCACCGTCCACGCGCGTCATGGTCGTCCCTGGCTCACAGGATGTAAAGAGACAAGCCGAGCAGGAGGGTCTCAATACCATCTTCAAAGAAGCAGGCGCGGAGTGGCGCGAAGCAGGCTGTTCGATGTGTATCGCCATGAACGGTGACGAATTGAAGCCCGGTCAATACGCCATTTCCACCAGCAACCGCAACTTCGAAGGCCGCCAGGGCAAAGGCGGACGCACCTTCCTCGCCAGCCCGCTCACCGCCGCCGCTGCCGCAATCAATGGAAAGATCACAGACCCAAGGACAATGTAAAACGTACACATGTAGACAACACGTAAACACGTTTGCTCCTTGACCTGTGTGCTTGTGTACCTGTCTACCTCTGTACCCCTCAGGAATCATCATGCCCCAATTCACCACCCTCACCTCCCGCGTCATTCCCCTCCCTGTCAGTGAAATGGACACCGACCAGATCATCCCCGCCCGCTTCCTCAAAGTCACCGACAAGAACGGTCTCGCCGACGCGCTCTTCTTCAACTGGCGCTACAACGACGATGGATCTCCCAAGGCGGATTTCATCCTCAACCAACCCGCTTCGAGCGGCGCGCAAATTCTACTGGCAGGCGACAACTTCGGGTGTGGTTCGAGCCGTGAACATGCGCCGTGGGCGCTGACCTCCTACGGATTCCGCGCGGTCATCTCCACCTCCTTCGCCGACATCTTCCGCAACAACGCCCTCAAGAACGGTTTGCTCCCGATCATCGTGGATGAGGCGACGCACAAAATGCTATTCGACCTTGTCGCCGAAGTCCCGGACACCGAACTCACCGTTGACCTCGCCGCGCAAACGCTCACCACCCCGCACGGCTCCGTCCCCTTTCCCATTGACCCATTCAATAAAACCTGCCTCCTCAACGGCGTGGACGAACTCGGCTACATCATGAGTTTTGAGAAAGAGATTGCGGCATTTGAAGCAAGTCATTAACTTGTCATTGCGAGTGGCGCCTCGCGCCGCGAAGCAATCTCCTCAAAATGGGGAAACGCTTCGGGCAAACGAATGCCGCATCGGATGCCAGCAGGAATATTTATGAAGAACATTCAAATCTACGACACCACCCTGCGCGATGGGACCCAATCTGAAGGCTTCACGCTTTCGAGCAATGACAAGGTCCGCATCGCCCAAAAACTGGACGAACTTGGCGTTGCGTTCATCGAAGGCGGCTGGCCCGGCTCGAACCCCAAAGACGCGGAGTTCTTCGAGCGGGCGCGTGACATGCAATGGAAGAATTCGCTGATCGCCGCATTCGGTTCCACCTGCCGCGTCAAAAGCGGACCTGAAGACGATGCCAACATCAAAGCCCTGCTCGACGCGCGCACGCCTGTCTGCACCATCTTCGGCAAGACCTGGACGTTGCATGTGACTGAAGTTTTGCAAACCACCTTTGATGACAACCTGCGCATCATTGAGCAGTCGGTGGCATACCTCAAAGCCAGTGGCAAGCGCGTCCTCTACGACGCCGAGCACTTCTTCGACGGCTACAAAGCCGATAGATTCTACGCGCTCGAAACCTTGAAGGCTGCCATCCGTGGCGGAGCGGAAACCGTTGTTTTGTGCGAAACCAACGGCGGGACCCTGCCATGGGAGGTCGAATCTATCATCCGTGAGTTGAAGCCGAAGTTGAATCACCCGTTCGGCATTCACACGCACAACGATTCGGAGTGTGCCGTCGTCAATTCGCTGATCGCGATCCGCGAAGGCGCCATTCAGGTGCAGGGAACCATCAACGGCGTGGGCGAACGCTGCGGCAATGCCAGCCTGATTTCGATCATCGCGAATCTCGAACTCAAGATGGGATACAAGTGCCTGCCCGAAGGGAAACTCGCCCACCTTTACGATCTTTCCCATTTCGTTTCGGAAGTTGCAAACATTACTCCCGACGAACACATGCCCTTCGTTGGCAAGTCCGCCTTCGCCCACAAGGGCGGTGTCCACGTGGCAGCCATGCGGCGCAACGCCTCCTCCTACCAGCACATTGATCCAGCCCTCGTCGGCAATAAAATGCGCGTCGTCGTCTCCGATCTTTCGGGACGAGGTAACATGCTCAGCAAGGCTGAGGAGCATGGTGTGGAAGTGGAAGGGGCGGAGGTCGTGCCAGTTCTCAACGAGGTCAAAGAACTGGAAGCGCGCGGTTTCTCGTTCGAGGCGGCGGATGCATCGGTTGCCATCATGCTCAAGCGGCAGGAATACGGCTACAAGCCGCCCTTCGAGTTGATTGACTTTTTCGTCAACGTCGAGCATCGTCAGGGACGCGGCATTTTCGCCGAAGCGACCGTTAAGATCCGCGTGCAGGGTGAGGTGCTGCACACCGCCGCCGAGGGCAACGGTCCAGTCCACGCGCTCGACCTTGCCCTGCGCAAAGCGCTGGCCGGCTACTACCCGCACATCGAGACGTTCCACCTGTCCGATTACAAAGTCCGCATCCTGGACCCCGACCACGGCACTGCCGCGACGACGCGCGTCCTCATAGACACGCGCAATTCCATCTCCCGCTGGAGCACCGTCGGCGCGGGGACGAATATCATCGAAGCCTCCTGGCGCGCACTGGCAGATTCGATGGAGTATGGATTGATGCTCGCGCATTGATACGTTTTCCGTCATTGTGAGGCGGCGCTCTTCCGCCCGAAGCAATCTCCTCGCATTGTTGGGGATTGCTTCGTCGCCAAAGAACGGCTCCTCGCAATGACGGAATAAGGAGATACATGAACTGCAACATCACCCTCCTCCCCGGCGACGGCATCGGACCCGAAGTGGTCGCGGAAGCCGTGCGCGTGCTGGAAGCGGTTGCCAGAAGATACGGTCATTCCTTCAACTTTACCGAACGCCTGATCGGCGGCTGTTCCATTGACAAATACGGTTCCTCGCTTACCGACGAGACCCTCGCCGACTGCAAATCGGCCGACGCGGTGCTACTCGGGGCAGTGGGCGGACCCAGATGGGACGACCCCTTGGCGAAGGATCGTCCCGAGCGGGGCCTGCTCGCCCTGCGCAAGGGACTGGGCGTGTTCGCCAACCTGCGTCCTGTCAAAGTTCACCCCGCGCTGATCGACTCGTCGCCGCTCAAGCCGAAAAAACTCAAAGGCGTGGATATCATGGTCGTGCGTGAACTCACGGGCGGACTCTATTACGGCTGGCCCAAGGGACGCGACATCAAGGATGGACGCGAGCGTGCTGTGGATACGCTCGAATACTACGACTACGAAATCAGGCGCGTGATCGAACTGGCGTTCAACCTCGCGAAAGGAAGAAAGAAAAAAAAAGTGACATCGGTGGATAAGGCAAATGTGCTGGAATCGTCGCGGCTCTGGCGGCAGATTGCCGTGAAAGTCGGGCAGGAAAATCCCGATGTGGAATTGGATCATATGCTGGTGGATACCGCTTCCATGCGGCTCATCACAAGTCCCGCGCAGATGGATGTGGTGGTGACCGAGAACATGTTCGGCGACATCCTCACGGACGAGGCTTCGGTGTTGGCGGGTTCGATGGGGATGCTGCCCTCAGCCAGTTTGGCGGAAACCGCTTCGGGATCCAGCCAGGAGGCGCAGATGGGGCTGTACGAGCCGATTCACGGGTCTGCACCCGACATCGCTGGAAAAGGAATCGCCAATTCGATCGGCTCGATCCTTTCGGCGGCGATGATGCTGCGGCATTCATTCAAACTCGAGACCGAGGCTGTGTCCATCGAAAACGCCGTGGACGCAGCCATCACCGCGGGCTGCCGCACGGCAGACCTGGGCGGCAAGTTGACCACCCGTCAGCTGACGGAAGAAATTATTTCAAGGATGTAAAGGAGAAATTGCCATGGGAATGGAATCCAAATTCGTGTGGATGAACGGCGAATTCGTGCCGTTTGAGAAAGCCACCATCCACTTTCTCACCCCCGCGCTGCACTACGGCGCGGCTGTGTTCGAGGGCATTCGCGCCTACAACACGGATAGGGGTCCCGCTGTCTTTCGCCTGACCGATCACGCCGAGCGTCTGCTCGACTCGGCGCGTGTTCTCGGCTTTCGCAATCTGCCGTGGACGACCGCGCAGGTAATCGAAGCGGTCAGACTGGCTGTCAAAGCCAACGGCTTCAAGGATTGCTACATCCGCCCTGTGATCTATCTCGATGGCGGCGGCTGGAACCTGAATGTGGATAACGGCAAGCCCTCGTTGGCGATCGCAGTGTGGGAATGGAACAACTACCTCGGCGAAGATGCGCTCGCCAAGGGCATTCGCGCCAACATCTCGTCGTTCACGCGGCATCATGCCAACGTTTCGATGACCAAAGCGAAAATCTCCGGCAATTACGCCAACAGCATCCTTGCCAAGACCGAATCGGAGCGGCTCGGCTTCCAGGAGGCGATCATGCTCGACCCGCAGGGTTACGTGGCTGAGTGCACGGGCGAGAACCTGTTTCTCGTGCGCCGCGGCAAGATCGTTACACCATCCACCGCGCCTGTGCTGGAGGGCATCACGCGTCACTCCATCCACACCATCGCCAAGGATCTGGGTTACCGCATCCTCGAACTGCCCATCTCGCGCGACCAACTCTACACTGCCGACGAAGTCTTCGTCTGTGGCACTGCGGCGGAGGTCATCGGCTTGAGCGAGATTGACTTCCGCTTCATCGGCGAAGGCAGGACAGGTCCCGTCACGCGCCAGATCCAAAAGGTCTACCACGACGCTATCCGCGGGCGGCTGCAACAGTATGAGTCGTGGTGCGATTACGTGGAGGATTTTCAGCCAGCAGCGTTACCGCTGAATGTCAGGACAGCGGTTCAGTAATGGTTGGGTAAACGATCACACCACCCAAACCACAGGTGTTCTTATGAAGCCAGGAGATTTTCACAGCAATAAGCCAAGCCATTCGAATCCAGAATGACTTGGGTATTATCCTCCCGCATCGAAGGGACACGGGCTTCCCTGGCGGATTTGTACAATTACGAATCCGCTCACTTATCCTTTCTGGAACCGGATAATGATGTACGGGAAGTACATCATTATGTGAGACCTTCCGACATTGGTGCGTGCCGGCGTGATTCATTACCAGTTCGAGGCAATCCACCCATCCCTTCCTGGATGGGAATGGATGGGTGGGGCGTCTTTTAATAA
>CAYQOF010000056.1:0-6379 GCA_964419035.1 uncultured Anaerolinea sp.
CTCAACACAAACACATCCCTCGCCTCGTCATACGCGAGGATAAGCGCCTTCCCCTTTTCGAAAACGATCTCGCCTGAAAACACCGAACGATACTCATCCGAATCATCCCTGACCCATACTTCCACCTGGCGCGTTCCCGGCTCGATCTTCAAAAATTCCAGAGCAGAGATGCGTCCATTGCCGCTGATGCCAGAGGGCTTATACGTCTCCTCGAGGATCGTCGCGCCGTCCACGATCACACGCACGCTCATCGGGTAGTGCCCGCCGCCGAAGATCTTTGCAGGGTCTGTGCCTTCTGGCAGCGCCACGCCTTCGGGAATCCTCGCCAGTTCCACCTTGCCCCGCGCGTCCACTGCGATGCGCAACGCCGAGTTCTTCGCCGCCGACATGCCCGCCTTCACATCCAACGGCAATGCCAGCGCGAACATGCCGAACAGCAATACTGTGCCGATCAACGCGCTCACCAGCGACGGCACAAGTTTATTGCGTCCCTTCACGGGCGGCAGGACCGGCGCGGTCTTTTTCGATTGCGCATGGTCGTTATGCAGATCATCCAAAAACTTCGCCACCGTCCCCGCGTCGCCGGGCGTGACCTCCAGCCAGTGCAAGCCCGGCGTCACCAGCGCAGGTCGCAGATGCAGGCGGTTCAAAATCCAATGCGCGTCCTCGCGGTTCAACGCATCGTCGTACGGATGCGACACGATCACGACATCGCGCGCGCCGTCGCCGTTGAGCAGGGATTTGATCCACTCGATGTTGACCGCTCCCACGCTCGGCAACACCGCGGTGATGACGCGCGCCGCTTCATCCCCCCCTTCGACACGCTCAGGACGGCGCCCCCAGCCTGCCACCGCGACATGAGCCTTTTCCTCTCTGACAGCCGCCCTCACCCCTAACCCCTCTCCCATAGGGAGAGGGGGATTCAGAAGAGAGGCGGGCAATCCGCCCAATGCTTTGGCGCGTTGACTCGCAAACAATATCGTAACAGGATGCCCCTCCTTCACCTCGCGATGCAGCGCGCCTCGGATCACATTGAAGGTCTGTTCGCTGTTGTATCCGCCTTTCAGGTCAATCGCGTCGGTGGGACACGCCCCCACGCAGATGCCGCACGCGGTGCATTGCGCGGCGTTGATGACCGCCAGCTTTTGATAACCAGAATCATCATTCCGCTGAACCATGCGGATGGCGTCATACGGACATTCAGCGTAGCAGAGAACGCATCCCGTGCACTTGGCGTCGGTAACGAGAGCAGGTCCCTCGTCGCGGCCCGAAGCGAGCCACGGGAGCAGGAAAAGGCTCCCGCAGATGAAAAGGATCAAGCCCCAGAAAATCACATTCCCCATCTTGTCTATCAAGGGCAGAAAGCCGAGGTAATACGCGTCCATTGGCACGGATTCGATCAAAGTGGAGAGGTCGGCAGGCGCAAAGGATTGGGTGGGTTTGATGAGCGAGAGGACGACCAGCCCGACGACAGCCTGAACGCTCACCCAGCGCGGCGACCACCAGCGCGCGCGTGAAAGGTGCAGACCGTGAATGTAGATACCTAGAAAACCGATGAGCGGCAGGAAGACGTGCAAAAAGAGGATGATGACAAAGTTGGAAAATGTGCGCGACTCGATATCGGTTGCCACATACGTAAGACCCGATGTGCCAGCCAATGTTTGCATCATGTATTCGGTCATCCATTGTGCGCGCTGATCCCAGACCAGCCAGTAGCCCATCGTGCCGACCAGCCACGTCATGGCGAGCATGATCCAGCCGCTCGTCCATGCCAGCCAGCGTTGACCCCAGAACTTGTCGCTGACGAACATCTTGATCAGATGCAGGATCGTCAACAGGATCATGGCGTCGGAGGCGTAACGGTGTACGCTCCGCATGAGCGAGCCGAACCAATTGGAGTCGATCTTTTCGACGGTCGCGTACGCCACATCCAGGCCGGGGCGGTAGATGACCGTGAGGTACACGCCCGTGGCGATCAGAATGACCAGCATGAAGATGGTCAGCGTGCCGAGGTGGTAGAGCGGATTGAAATCCGATTTGGCGAATCGGTTCACGACGCCTTCGATGAATGCCCAGCCTCGTTCGAGTGTCCGCATGAAGCGCCGTTCGGTGTAGGTTTTCTTTATCATTGATTCCTTGTTTCCACCACAAAGGGTCACGAAGGTTTTAAATCTTTTCCTTCGTGTCCCTTTGTGACACTTCGTGGTTAATGTATTTCCTCATCCAACAACGGATATCGATTCATCTTCATCGCATTGGCGGTGACGAAGATGCTGCTCATCACCATCGCCAGCGCGGCAAAGACGGGCTGCATCAATCCCGCCATCGCCAGCCCGACGCCGATGAGGTTGTAGATGAACGCCCAGCCGAGGTTTTCCTTCACGCGGCGCATGGTGGTCTTCGAGAGGTCGAACAGCCACGGGACGACGCGCAGGTCGTCGCGCATGAGCACAACATCCGCGGCGGTGCGCGCCACGTCTGTGCCGTGATTCATCGCCAGCCCGATCGTGGAGGCGGCGAGCGCGGGACCATCGTTGATGCCGTCGCCGATCATGGCGGTGTTCCCGACCAGATGCGACATCTTCTCATCGGGACTCAACCCCGCCTTGACCGGGATGCCCAACGCCTCCTCCCACCTCTGACCTGCCCTCTCCTCATCGCCTGTCAGCACGCTGAGACCGAGTCCGCGAGACCGCAATTGATGCAGTACATCCCTCGCCTCCTCGCGGACTGTCTCACCGAGCCCCACCAACCCCTGTACCTGCCCATCCCACCCCGCAAAGACAACAACCTGCCCGGCCTCTTTCATGGATTCCGCTTTCTGTTTTACATCATTCGAAATCAACAAATTTTTCTGTGAAATCAACCGTTCACTGCCGATGACGACTTCTTTGCCATCCAACCCCGCTATTACGCCCAAACCTGGCAGCGCCTTGAACGAGTCGGGCTTGATGAATTCAATTTGTTGCGCTTTTGCATACTCGACAATCGCCTTCGCAAGCGGATGTTCCGATTCGTTCTCGACCGAAGTGATGATCTGAAGAATGGTTCTCGCCCTCACCCCTAACCCCTCTCCCGAATGGAGAGGGGTTAGGGGTGAGGACACAAACACCTCCCTCACCCTCATCGGCAGCTTCGTCAACGTGCCTGTCTTATCGAAGAATACCTTCTCCACCTTCGCCAACCGCTCCAGCGCGGACGTACTCCGCAGGATGACGCCCGATTCTGCCGCGCGTCCCAGCGAGAGCCACAACGTCAGCGGGGTTGCCAGTCCCAGCGCGCACGGACAGGCGATCAGCAATACGGACAGCGCAACGAGCAATCCCTCCTCGGCGCCTGATTGATGATTCCAAAACAAGAATGCAATCGTTGCCAATGCCAGCGCGATGGGAGTCATCCACGCGGAGAGTTTGTCCGCCAGCCGTTCGAGCGGGGAACGATTCCACAACGCCTCATGCAGCAAGCGACCGATCTGCCCCGCAGTGGTCGAGTCGCCGACAGCGGTGGCGATGACCTCGAACCCCCCGTCCAGGCTCAAGGTCCCGGCTTGAACCGCATCGCCGGCGCGATGAGTCACGGGGCGAGGCTCGCCTGTCAGCAGGGACTCGTCCACGTCCCCCTCGCCCGTTGCGATGAGTCCATCCACTGGGAATTTTTCGCCGGGGCGCACACGCACACGTTGACCCGCGCGCAGTTCAGAGGCGCGCACGACTTTATCGCCATCGGAAGTGACAATGGTTGCTTCATCTGGAATCTGTTCGAGCAAACGCGTCACCGCCGCGTTGGACGATTTGTGCGCCTGCATCTCCAGCCATCGTCCAATCGAAACCAGAAAGATGAGCATCGTCGCAGTATCGAAATACAAGCCGCCGTGTCCAGCGATCAGGTTGCGCACGGACAAGCCAAACGCGGAGAATGTGCCGATGGTAATAAGCGTGTGGATGTTCGGTTGACCGCGCAGTAAACTCGCCAAGCCTGCCCGCAGGATCGGCAAGCCCAGCAGGATCAGAACAGGCAGGCTCGTGATGAGCATCATCACCTGGAAGAAATCCACCAGCGGCTGAGACTCGGGCGTCACCCAGCCGAAGATCTCGCGCGCATAAATGCCCGCGCCGATGATCATATCGTGCAGGACCATCACGCCGCCGATCAGCAGTCGCGTGAAAAAGGATTCCTCCTCGTCGCGCGGTTTCTCGTGCGGCAGGGTCGCCTGATATCCAAGCGAGCGTACGCGCTTCTTGAGCAATTTTGGATTGGTGACCGATGCGTCGAATGTGAGATTGGCTTGATGTTGAATAAAACTGACTTCCGCATCCACCACCCCCTTTGTACGTTTGAGTTGCTCGCCGACCAGCCACGCGCAGGACGAACACCACATCCCGCCCAGGGTGATGATGACCTCTTCGCTTCTTCCCTGGACTTGGGCGGACGTATGAGAACGCCCGCTACGCATCGCCTCCTCAAGCGGACTCTCTGCTAAAAGCGCCGCGACCTCCCTGCACGAGGGACAGCAGAATACCTCCCCAGCCTTGTTCGTGAGCGGATGTAGAGTCGTCAGTCCGCACACCGAGCAGGTGGCGAGGGATTTGGCGTTGGAGGAGGCGGTTGCGAGGGTCATTGGGTTATGGGTTACGGGTTGAGTGTTTCGTGTCTTCGTGTGTACCTGTTTACTTGTCTTCTTGCACTTACCACAACATCACCTGTCCGATCATGAAATGCCCGACCATGCCCAGCGAGGCAAACCCGCGCATGGCGAATTGGAAACCAAAGAACATCATGACGAGGGAGGCAAGTCCGCGAGACCATGTTCTCGAAACGGTCTTTTGCGCGAGCCATCTGACGGCATACAAGCTGGGAATTGTTGCAACGCCGAATACGGTCATGTTCAAAGCGCCTTGTATTGCACTTCCCGATGTGATTGCAGGGATCAATGCGGTGAGGACGAGTCCGCACGGGAGCAAGCCCCATAGCAGACCCGCGAGGAACGGCGCGGGGGCACGCAGTCCGCGCATGGTTTGTCCCCATTTGGAGACGAGGCTTGAAAATAATAATTCAGGCGATCTGGCGATCCCGATGAAAGCAAACGCCATATAAAAGGCAATGATGGCAATAAGGATGGAAAGGATTCCCTGAAGGCGCGGCAGGTCGGTGGAGAAGAGGTTAAGGGCCTCGCCGAGCAGGCCAAAGGTCAGACCGAGAAGCGCATAGGTCATGATACGTCCCGCGTGGGCAAGCATCCATGAGAGGGTATTTCCCTGAAACGAGGATTGACGGTCGAGGAGGACGATCACAGCGCTGCACATCCCCACACAATGACCCAGGCTGCCCAACAGACCCAGAAGAAAAGACGCCAGCATGATGAACCAATAAAATCAAAACCGCTTTGCAGGCATCGTCCCGTTCCGGCGGGACGATGCCTGCCCAAAGGAGAGTGTTACCGGATGAACCAGGTTCGTCCCAATAACCACCAGTTGGTGAGATAGTAGACCGCAAACCAGACCAGGAAGGCAAAGACCAGTACAAGTGTGCCGCGCGGCTGGTTCTGCTTGTCCTCCAGTTGGTGATCGGTCAGTTGCGTGGACTCGAGCAATGGATTGTTCGTCCCCGCCACGAGGAGCATATTGCCGGCTTCGAGCCGCGGACCGGTGAGGATGGAGGTCAGGACGATGGTGACGTACATGATGCCGCCGATGACCGCGATCAACGCGCCGATGCCGAAGATGGCAAGCGTCAGGTCAACGGTGCCAGGAACGACGCCTGCGAAGGTGATGTCCCAGTTGCGGCGGGAGACGCCCTGGAGACCGCTGGTGATCATGCCTAGGGAGACGAGCAATGTCCCGAAGCCAAACACGTATGGCTGCCAGACCGCCCACTTCTTGAGTTTCAATTCCTTGCGGAAGATGAGCGGGATGACGTAGTACGTGAAGCCCATGAAAGCAATCGTGGTGCCGCCCACCACCGTCGCGTGGAAGTGACCGGGCAGGCGCAGCGTGTTGTGCGCCAGCATGTTGATCTGCTCGGTGCCGATGGTCACGCCGGTCACGCCGCCGACCCAGCCGAACAGGATCATGGAGGTGACCAGCGCGCCGAAGCCCGGCTCGTTCCATGGTCCGTTGCGCAGCCAGCCGAACAAGCCTTTGCGGTAGCCTTTCGCACGCAGCGCCACTTCCATCGCGGCTGGGATCGAAAAGGCGTGCATCATCGAGCCCAGCACAGCGAGGTACATCGCGTAGGACGTATTGACGGCTTTCCACGCGAACGAGAGTCCGGGATCAACCAACAGGTGATGCGCAGAGCCGAGGTTGATGAAAAGCAGGTACAGGATGAAGGCGAGACGCGAGAACTTCTCGTTGAGCGGGCGGATGCCTGTGGTCATCTG
>CAYQOF010000056.1:6479-14390 GCA_964419035.1 uncultured Anaerolinea sp.
GTGTGCAGGTCCACTTTGAGGGTGGTGACGGGGCAGGCGCGATAATCATCCTTCGCGCCCTTTGCCCAAGGGAAGGTGGGGGCAAGTGTAGCCATATCCGCTTCTCCTATTTCACGATGATCTTGCCAACCATGGTGTGATGGCCAAGGAAACAATATTCGTTGCAAACGATTGTAAATTCACCGGTGGATGTGGGCGTGATGGTCGCCACGTAATCGTAGCCGGGGAGTACCTGCAGGTTGATGTTCACCGGTTGGAGCGAGAAGCCGTGCTGCAGATCCATCGAGGAGATATGCAGGCGGTATTCCTTCCCCTTCTCCAGTTGCAGAATGGGATACCACTGCCAGCTGCTGGCGCGCAGATACACATCACTGCCGGGGGGCGCCGCAACGATCGGAATGCCGTTCTCTTCGCCAATCTGGTACTTTGCCACGAAATCGTTCACCTTTGCGGCAAATTCCTGAGGAGTGACGCGATAGGTTTCAGTGGGAACGTTCTGTTTTCCCATGAAATACCAGAGCGGCATCATGATGGTCAGGAATATGCACCACACCAGCGCCACAGTCAGCCAGGTCTTTTCCAGACGACCCATGGGCTTCCACCAAATACGTTCAGGTGCTAACATAGATATGCCTCCTTTCGAAAAATCAGCCTATGGGGCTGGCGGCACATTGAGCAGGTCAATGATCCCCCAGGCATTGTAGATCACCCCGCTGATCAACAGGGAGAGCAGGAACAATAACCAGACGTTATCGAACACCTTTTGCCACTGTGGAACGGGCTCGTTTTCCTGGTTCGTTTTATCGGACATGGCATTCTCCTTCTTGTAATGTGTGTTTTTTCACAAGCATTGTCTTATTTGATATTTATCTTAGCAAAACAGGAGTAAGATTACTGTGACTTTAGTTACATTGCCGAGCCCTTTCCAGCGCGTCCGTCTTCATGCTGTAACTTAAGTCACTGCCGTGAGTTGTCAATTCACCTATAATCCGGCCAAATTCAGAGACATGTATAACTGGAGGCATGAAAATGAAAAAGATTTGGTTCATTCCGTTGATCCTGGGAGCGCTCCTCCTTGCGGCGTGTGGAGGCGGGGGAGGCGGTTCGGAGGAAAGCGCCGCGCTGGATCCCGTTCCGGCTGAATATGCCGGCAAAACCAACCCGCTAGGCGCCGACGCGGCGGAAGCGGGCGCGAAAGTATTCCAGGTGAACTGTGAATCGTGCCATGGTGCTCAAGGGCATGGGGATGGTCCTGCTGGGCAGGTGCTCGATCCCAAACCGAAAAACCTTCCCGATCTGGCGGCACAGGTCGGGGACGATTACCTGTTCTGGCGCGTTTCCGAGGGCAAGCCCGGCACATCCATGGCGCCATGGAAGGGCATCCTGACCGATGAGCAGATCTGGCAGGCGGTTGCGTTCATCCGCACATTGAAATAGGAAAGACAGCGGCGCGCTCACACATTGATTGTGTCATAGCAGGACGATTTTCAACTCATCACCCCGATCCAGAACGGACCCACCCCGGAGCAGAAAAACGGGGTGGGTTATATTGTTGCCTGTTCCCCTTTCAACTCCCCCGATGATTTCGCGAGGATATGGCAAACATGGTCGTGTCAATGAGAGTCCTGCCGCCGACGCGCCCCACGAATAGAAATTCAGGAAGAAGGTCGATTCCAAAACCTTGATACCATCATAAAGGGCAGGATCACGCCCAAAAAACATGACGTGGAGATTGATGAGGAGGAAATCACAAGCGGCAGTAGCGGGGTCGTCAATCCTTTTCGTACGGCTGACCGAGCGCTTCCGGTTTGGCGGCTCCCCAGCGGGAACTGAACCATTTGGTTGACATCAGCGCCAATGTCCAGATGGTAATGACGAAGGGAACCGTCCGCCAGATGTAGCGCGAGATGGTGTTGCCGAAAAGCAACTGTGGATTGAGCGAGAGTTGCCACAGCGCGCCAAAAAGAACGGAGCCGCCCAGCAGGATGAACGGGTTCCACATCGAGAAGAAGACCAGGGCGAGGGCGATGAATCCCCATCCCATAAGGAAGTTGTAGTTCCAGACCGGGTTGTAATCGAGCGCGTAGATCGCGCCTGCGAACCCCATGAACATCCCGCTGACCATCACACTGAGATAGCGCGTTTTGGTCACGTTGATCCCTGACACCTCAGCCACCGAGGGGTTTTCACCGACCGACCTCAGTTTCAATCCCAGGTTGGTTTTGAACAGCACGAACCACGCGGCGATGATCAGGACAATCCCAAGAAAGAAGAACGGGGAAAGCCCGGCAATGGCGGGGATGCGCGGCAGTCCCAGCGGACCGGTGTAGGGATAGCCGATGTAGGCGGTCAGACCGAAACCGAGGATCCAGATGCCCATGCCGTTGACGACCTGGTCGCCTCCGAGCGTGATGGAAAAGAATCCGTGCAGGAGTCCGATCAGTGCGCCGACCGCGATGGCGGCGAGGAATCCCAGCAGGTAACTGCCGGTCACTTTGGCGACCATGAACCCGATGGTGGCGCCGAACAGCATGGCGCCTTCCACACCGACATTTAGTATCCCGGCGCGTTGACCGATCAACTCACCCAGCGCGGCGACCATGAAGATGGTGGAAGCGTTAAAACTTCTGACGTAAAACTCCCACATGCTATCTCTCCTTTCCCGTCTTTTTCAACACAACCCGGTATCGAAAGAAAAACTGGAACGCCACCAGGACGATCATCAGCACGCCAAGCAGGGCGTAATCTATCCCGAACCCCAATTGGAGTTTTCCCTGCACGAACCTGCCTCCGTTGGTCAGACCGCCGAAGAGCAAAGCGAGGGGAATCGCCGCCAGCGGGTTGCCCTGCGAGATCAAACCACAGATGATGCCGTAGAATGCCAGGTTGCCGAAATCGCCGTAGTTTTTGGGGATCTTATACAAACCCGGCACCGCGCCAAAATAATGATAGCCCGCCAGTCCTGCGAAAATGCCGCCGACGACGAACACCAGGAGCGCTATCTTGAAGGGACTGATCCCGGCATATCGCGCCGCGGCGGGATTGAGACCAAATGCCCGGATCTGATACCCGATCCTTGTTTTGGCAAATAAAAAGTACAGCAACACAGACAACGCCAGCGCGATCCAAATCGTAAACGGCACGCCGTTGTACAGGGGCGGCTGGATGGAGGCGGATAGTTTGAATCCTTCGCCCTCGCCGCCGGAACCCATGAACGGTCCGCCTTCCTTGATCATGTAGGAAACCAGCCAGAACATGATGAAGTTGATCATCATGGTTGTCACGATCTCGTTGGTATTGAACCTGCCCTTCAGGATGCCGGGAATTGCGCCGACCGCCATCCCGGTGACGACCGCGCCGGTCATCATCAACGGGATCAGCGCGCCCGCAGGCAACTGCGGCGTTTGTGTTCCTCTTGCGCCGAACGCAAACGCCACGGCAAATGCGCCCAAAGCACCGGCGTACAATTGCCCGGCCGTTCCAATATTCCACAGCCCAGCCCTCATCGGGACGATGAATGAAAAGGTGCACAGCAGCAGGAAGACCGCCCGGTTGAGCGTCAAAGGCAAGCCAAACGTATTGACAAAGGCATAGGTGAAGATTTCCTTATATCCCAGCACCGGGTCAACGCCAGCCTGCCAAAAAATAAAACCGACCAGGAACAGGGCGAACAAAATAGCCAGCGCCGAGATGACCGCCGCCTCCCAGCCGGTGAAGCTGGTTTTTTTTTCGAGTTTTACCTGATACCTGCCAAGTTTCATGCCGCCGCCTTCTGTCTCAAACCCGCCATCAACGCGCCGATCGTTTCCCTGTCCGCGGACTCGGCTGGGATGACATCCATGAATTCGCCCTCGTAGATCGGCGCGATACGGTCACTCAACGCCAGGACTTCATCCAGATCCTCGGAGATGAGCAGGATTCCCGCGCCTGCTTTCCGCGCTTCGAGCAGTTTGTTTTGAACGAATTCAGTCGCGCCCACATCCAGTCCCTGGGTGGGAAGGTTCGCGATGATCAGGCGCGGTTTGCGCGAAAATACGCGCGCCAGGATCAACTTCTGAAGGTTGCCGCCGGAAAGCCCCTTCGCCCGCAAATCCGGGCTGGGGGTTGCCACGCCATACTCGGCGATGAGTTCCTCGGTGAGTTTGCGCGCCTTTTTGTGGTCCACGATACCCCACTTCGAGAATGCCTCGTCGAAGTGGTAATTCATCAAGATGTTTTCCACGAGGGAAAAGTCGCCAATGGCTCCCACAGCCCGCTGTTCCGCCGGGATGTAACCGATGCCGTTCTTCCATCGTTCCAGGCTGGTGAAGCGGGTGATGTCCGCCTCATCCAGCAAGACCCTGCCGCCCGCCGCCTTCCTCAGCCCGGCGAGAACCTCCGCCAGGGACTGTTGTCCGTTTCCGGAAACGCCGGCAATTCCAAAGATCTCGCCTTCGTGTACGGAAAAGGATACGCCCTTCACGGCGAGAACATCCTTGTCATTGAATGCGGAAAGATCCTTCACCTGCAGAATCGGTTTGCCTTTCTCCACCTGTTCGCGCTCCAGCCTGAAAATGACATCCCTGCCGACCATTTCCCGCGCCAGGCTTTGCTCGGTCGCGTCCTTCGTGTTGATGCGGGAGATGACCCTGCCGCGTCGCAGCACAGTGACCCGGTGGCTGACCGACAGCACAATGGGAAGTTTGTGGGTGATGAACGGGACAATGGCAAGTTGGTCCCTGGTCATGATCTGGATGGATTCGAGCAGTTTCTCGGTCTCGGGGGGTGCGAGCGCAGAGGTCGGTTCATCCATGATGAGGACTTTTGCGCCTCGGTATAACGCCTTCAGAATCTCCACCATCTGTTTCTCCCCCTCGGCAAGCTGCCAGACTTTCGCCTTGAGATCAAGGGCATAGTTGTAATGTTTGCAGAGTTCGGCGATCTCCTCCGAGGCTCTCTTCACGTCCAGGATATTTCCCGCCTTTGGATGCCCAAGCAGGATGTTCTCCAGCACGGAGTGCGCGGAAATCAATTTGCGCGTTTGATGTACCATCCCGATGCCAAGTTCGATCGCGTCCAACGGCGACTTGAAGTTGACCTTTTTTCCGAGGACATGGATTTCGCCCTCATCCGGCTGAACCAGCCCGAACAGGATGTTCATCAGGGTGGTTTTCCCGGCGCCGTTTTCGCCGAGAATGGCATGGATCTCACCTGCTTTTATATCGAAATCAATTTGGTCGTTGGCGACAAGCCCCGGATATCGTTTTGTGATTCTCTTCGCCGCCAGGACAACATCGCCGTGCTTCATATCTGTGGGCATATTGACAACCTGTTGTTTGCCTCGTGCGCGTCCCCTGTTTTTGAGACGAGGCTCTCCCCGGAAACCTGCAAGGGCGAGAGCCTCGTTTTGATGATGGTCGTTCGTTCCACGACCCATGCGGACTTTTTACTTCAGGATGGTCGTGCCCTGCAAATCGAAGTTGAACTGGGAAAGCAGGAACTCGACTGTCGGAACAACGCCGGCGGCTTTGACAACCGTGCCAGCCGCCGGAACCGGCAGTCCTTCCAACTCCAAGCCTGTTCCATTGCTCACGAGTTCATGCTCGGTGAACGGATCCCATTCGCCCGCCATCATTTGTTCGCGGCGCTGTTTGACGAGGTCAAGGATCTCCTGCGGGATCAAGGGGAGGGCTTTGGGGCTGATGGCGTCAATTCCGACCTTTCCGTCGTTCATCAGGTCAACGGTGAGTAATTCGGTGCCGTCTGCCAGGGTGATCGAACTCTCCATGCCCGGATAGAGGATGGTGGGTGGATTCTTGTTCCCTGCCATGAATTCCCTGACCATCACATCATAGATCACCTCCCAGCGGGTGTCGAAGGAAACCGCGACCGTGTCGGTGTTCGACCAGCCGTATTCTCCGACGATATCCATGTCTTTGCCCACGAACCAGACGCCTTTCTCCGTCGCCACGTCAAGTGTGGAACCGGAGTCGGTCTGCTGGGTCAGCACGTCCACCTTGTATTGATCCACCAGGGTGGCGGCGATGTCGCGTTCCTCCTGGGGAAGATACCAATCGCCGGCATATTTGACGTACACGTTGACTTCCTTGTTGAGCAGTTTGGCGCCTTCCTGCACGCCCAGCACAAAGCCAGCCGTGCGTCGCAGAACCTGGACGTTGGGGAATGCCGAGACGATGCCGATGTTGCCGGTTTCGGTCAGCGCGGCGGCGATCAATCCTTCAAGGTACAACGCCTGGTACTGCCTCGGGAAGAACCGGATGAAGTTCCGCTTGGTGGTCAGATCGCTGGCGATGACCGAGGCAAAGTACACGTCTGGATATTTATCGGCAAGGTCAATCAGGGGCATGCCCATGAATTCCGCGTTGCCGACGACGATGCTGGCTCCCTGCGCGATCATCTCTTCGGCGAAGGGAACGGATTGATCCGGCGCGACATTTTCCCTGTAGACGTATTCGACGTTATCGTATTTGTCGGCGATGCGCTTGCCGGCGCGGTCATGGGCACCGGACCAGGTTGTCCCCGCGATGATGCTGAAATGCTCGATTGCCAGGGTGACTGTCTGGGGGCTTTCAGCAGTGGGTTGCTCGGCAGGGGGTTGGGCGGCTGGCGGCTGTGTGGCTGGTGGCTGTGCGGCGGGCGGCTGTGTGGCGGCAGGCGCGCAGGCTCCCAGAATCATGCCTATGACGAGCAGAACCGCAACGACGTAATACACT
This sequence comes from uncultured Anaerolinea sp., assembly GCA_964419035.1. Classification (GTDB taxonomy): domain Bacteria; phylum Chloroflexota; class Anaerolineae; order Anaerolineales; family Villigracilaceae; genus Defluviilinea. The sequence goes on from CAYQOF010000056.1 coordinate 13,193, forward strand.
CTCTGTTTCATACTTCTTCCTCCATTTGGGTGATTTGAAGACGACTGTTTGGGTGCAGGTTGAGATTAGGCTTTTTTTGAATATGGAAATTCTCCTTTCATTCCATCAAAATGGAAACGCCAGCGCAAAGGCGGTGAAAATTCATGGCGGAATAATCCCTGCCTTTGCGCTTTCATAACAAATTGTGGTTTGCAGAACATGAATTCCATTGAAAGAATGCGAATTAAACCTTCGATCCACGCGCTTCGATTGTTCCTTCAACCAACACTACACTATGCAGTCTCACCGCGCGCCCCAGTTTGTGTTCAACGTTGCAATACTACAATACTAAATTGAAAATGTCAAACAAATTGCGACGCGCTGGGGCGGACGGAGCAACCCGCGCAAGGAAATATCACACCCGCCAATATTCTCCCCCGCCGCCTTCGCGTTTCATTAAACCGAATCCAACAAGTTCGCGCCGCAGGGTGGCGGTGTCTTCGTGATAGCCCTTTAGGATTTCGTTGACGCGCTTTTCACTGTAACGTTTGCCGGGCTCGAATGCCTCGACCACGTAACGCAACACGGCTTCGAGTTTCTTTCGTTGCGCGGGGAGGGTCTTGAGACTCCCATCCTTGCGGGCGTAGTCCCTGACCACTTTTTGGTCGTAGGCGGAGCGGTCCACGTCTGCGATGGCGGCGGTCAGGTCATCGCTTGAAAACAACGTGCGAGCCTTTTCCTCCAGCGCATCCTGGTTCAGTTGATAGACGCTGTAATAACTCTCCGCGCGCGCATGCACCAGTTCCGCCTCGGTCAACTTCGCCAGGTGATGTGAGACCGTGGAAGGTTTCAATTCCAGCAACGCGGCGAGTTCCTCCACGCTGTAGGGCTTTTGCGCCAATAGACCGACGATCTTGAGTCGGTTCGAATCGGCGAGGGCTTTGAAGAAGGTGACGAGTTCTTCGTTTGAGTTTGTCATATTGATTCCAAATCGGTGGTCGAGTGTCCCGCATGATCGTCGCGGGACGTACCGAGACCACAGGTGTTCAAGATTCTATGTCGTTTGAACCTAACCTCTGGTCTCGGTACGTGGCGCTTTTGGCGCCACTACTCGACCAGCGATTTTACTCTCCAATACTTTGACCCATCACTTTCACGCGCCAGCATGCTGTGATCAATGAACGCCCGCCGCAGTGACGCGGTGTCCACGTGGAAGCGG